>JABFQZ010000021.1 GCA_013141435.1 Ferruginibacter sp. | reverse complement strand
TACCATCCATCACAACATCAGTCAATAAAATATCTACTTCATTTTTATGCAATAATTCTAGCATGGCTTCTGCAGAGTTCGCTGTTACAACTATTGCCAATGTATTATCTTCTTTTAATAATGCGGTAATACCATCAATTATAATTTGATGGTCGTCCACCATGGCTAATCTTATTTTATTTAGGGTTTTCATTATTTACTTTCGGGTATATGTATGGCTACTAATGTTCCTTTGTTTTCAGCTGTATTCCACTCTACCGTTCCTTTTAAATATTCTATTCTACTTTTTATATTTTGCAAACCTATGCCATCTTTTTTATTTACTTCGTTTATATTAAATCCTTTGCCATTATCCTCAATCATAATATCTATACCAGCTTCGTCTTGATTGATACTAATATCTAAACTTGAGGCTTGTGCATGTTTTATTACATTGTTTACACTTTCTTGTATAACCCTGTACAGTACTGTTTCTACATCGTTTGGCAAAGATTTATTTAACCCTTCTGTTTGTAAATTAATTTTTGTAGATTTTACATTTATTTGTTGCAAAAATTCTCTGATTGCATTTATCAATCCTTTTTTTAGCAAAGCGTTTGGCATCATATTGTGGCTCACTGCTCTTACTTCTTTGCAGCTTTCATCTACAAGGTGCATTGCTTTATCTAACAAATCGGCTGTTTCTTTATCTTTATTTTTTGCTTTTTCATTTACAGCTTTCATATTAAGCCATGCGGCTGTCATTAATTGCCCTACGCCATCATGCAAGTCGCTGGCTATTCTTTTTCGTTCTTTTTCTTCGGCAGCTAATATATTTATTGTAGCTTTTTTTTGTTGTTCAAAAAGTAAAGTTTGTAAATTGTGTTGCTGCTGCTGTTGCTTATGCTTATACCAAAAAAAGCTGCCCAATATTAAAAGCGGAATAAGCAAACTTAACCCTAATAGCAAATTATTTTTTTTGCTAATTTCTAAATCTCGTATTTTTTTTTCTTGTGCTAAATTAGTAATGTGTTGTTGTTGTTGTATTTCTTTTAATTTATTAATACTAATTATTTTGTTTTTGTTAGCCAATTGTAGATCATTTTCAATAAGCTGTAAATTATTTTCGGCAAGCAACAAGCTATCATTTACTATTTTTAAATTTGATTGCGAAATTGCTAACTGTTGCCCTGCAATGCTTAATTGTTGTTTATTAATTTCTGCAGTTTGGTTTTCTATTCGCAAACTTTTTATGGAATCCGATTTGGATAGTAGATTAATTGTTAACTGTTTTTTTTCTGTTTCGTATTTTGTTTGCAATTCTAAAAGTTCTGAATTTGCTTTTTCATTTATAGATATGTCTTTATAAATTATTTGAGAATCTTGAAGCATAAATGCCTTATCAAAATTGCCTAACATCTTGTTAGCAAATGCTGCATTTTCATAAACATAGTGTTTGTATTTTGTTAGTCCATCATAATTATTTAAATAGTAAAAGCATTTATCGGTATATGCCAAACATTGATTGTAGTTTTTTTGCATACCAGCAAGCGATGCTTGGTTTACATAGTTTGTAAGTATGCCTTCGTAATCTGATGTGGTTAGCAGTTTCTGTTCGGCTTTTTTGTAATATTCATCTGCCTTTGTATAGTTGCCTATATTTTGATAACAAGTTCCAAGGTTTGTAATTGCTTGTAATTCAGAATTTTTGTTTTTTACAGATTTTGCAATTTCCATAGATCTTTCAAAATACGGTATTGCATCTGCATATTTTTTTTGTTCAAAGTATACAACTCCAATATTGTTTTCGGATAATAATAATGGTTGTGCATAATTTGTTTTAATAGCTAAATCTTTTGCTTTAAAGAAAAAATTGAGAGCAATATCATAATTTTTTTGTTGTAAATGTATTTGCCCAATATTTAATACTGTGTTTGCTTTCTTTTTTTCTTCTTTTAAATTATCATAAATGGTTAAGGCTTTATAATAATTTTCTAAGGCTAAATTGTTTTTATTTAAACTGTGATATCGAAGCCCTTGGTTATTTATTGCGTTTGCTTTTTCTACTAATATACCTGCTTTTGAATATGTAAAAATTGTAGAGTCATCATATTTTATTGCTGTTTCTACCTTGCCTAAATTAGCCATTGCAAATGCAGTATTTCTATAAGCTTTGCCTAACTCTGGTAATAAATTATATTGTTTTGCATTGTTAATAGCTTGTTTGTAATAGTTAATAGCAATTTTATTTTCGTTCATTAATTCGTACAAAAATCCTATTTCATTATAGCCATAAACTTCCCAAGCATGTAATTTTTTTTCTTTTGCAATTTTAATACCACTAAAATAATTATTTACTGCATTTGTAGAGTCCTCAGCATCTGCATAAAGTTTACTAAGTTTATAATAAATTTTAACTTTTTGTGTATCGGCAATATTTTGCTTTACTGCTTTTTGAAGGCTATCTATTGTGTTTTTTTGCTGGGCATTTGTGATTACAAAAAAAAATTGTAATACTGCCAAAAAAGTAATTGTTTTTTTCATGAATTATACAATAAGTTATTCATTATCATTTTTTCAAATATAAGAAAACTACTTTTTTTAAATGGTTATTATATTAGAAAGTTTTTTATTTCGATTAGGTATAAGTAATAGTCCAATTTTTATATCGTAAAATTAGACTAAACAGCTACTTTATTGGCATAGCCATTTATAAATTTTACGGTGCTATTATACCACAATGAGATTTTATATTTTACACAGCGAATCAGTGATAACTACGTACACAGCGATTTTAGTTGGGCAATTTAATTTTCACAATGATATTAGTATTAAATAAAAATAAAAAAAATTTTCTTAAGTATATTCTACAAAAAAAGCGGAAAGTAAAACTTTCCGCTTTTTTTAAAAGTATTTATAATTATTATGGTTGTGCAAACGAGTTGCGTGGGCCACCTACAGCAAATGTAGCATTCATACGAGTTTTTTGACCTGCGCTAAACATGTACATACAAAGATCATTTGTATAATCCATATAATTCATTGTCATCATTACTGGTGTGCCAGTACAAGTGCTTTTAACACCAGCAGCAGGGCAACCATAATTTGCACCAGTATGCAATGGCGTATCACCAACTTGGTCATTGCCACATGTAGCATCTCCCCAAATGTGGCGAAGGTTTAGCCAATGACCAACCTCATGTGTTGCTGTACGACCTTTGTTATATGGTGCACCAGCAGTGGTAACACCAAAGGCGCTATACAATATTACTACACCATCTGTTGCTGCTGCACCACCAGGAAACTGTGCATATCCTAATATACCACCACTCATATTACAGGTCCATATGTTTAATTTTGTAGAAGGAGATAGCGGAGCTATACCACCACCAGAAGATTTTTTCATACCATTGTTTGTTGTAAAACTAGTTTTAGATGTTGGCACTCTTCTTACTTGATCTAATACAAATCTTATGTTAGTATTACCAGCTTTTACACCCTGAAAAATGGTAGGCACATTTGCCACATCGGCATTTGTAGCAGCAAAATCTGCATTTAGCACTGCTATTTGTGATGCTATTTGTGCAGCAGAAATATTTTGTGCAGCAGTTTTATACACTACATTTACTACAACAGGTATTTCAATTATGCCACCTGCTATTAATCTGCCAGCAGTTTGATTTTGCTGAAAACGAGCCGTAAACGATTCTATTGCTTCCATTCTAGAAGCTAATGTAGGGTCGGCTTTTAATTGTGCTTCTAGCACATCTTGCGATGCACATGAACGATGTGTAGCTGGCAATGCGTTTTCGGCTGCAACTGTGTCTTCGTTAATTGAAGTTTTTGTACAACCAATAGCAAATAAAATACTGCAAGAAAATAAACCGATAATTTTTTTCATTGTAATTTTTTGATTTTAAAATAATTTGTTAAAAATACAAATTATACATTTTTTAAATTGCAACAAAAAATATAAATGCAGCATTGTTGCATTAGATTTATAATATTTCCATAATTAACTTGCGAAAATAATGCCAGCAAATTTTTTTGAGACTTGTATAAATGCTATGCGTAAATTGCATTAATTTTTAATTATTATGTACAGTATTTGCAAAAAGGAATTAAACAGGTTTTTTAGTAACCTTACTGGTTATATTGCCATAGTGCTTTTTATGCTGGTTTGTGGCATTTATTTATTTATGTTACCACAAAGCAGTATCATAGATAATAATTATGCTACGCTAGATAAGTTTTTTGAACTTGCACCATGGGTATTACTTTTTTTAGTGCCAGCTATTACAATGCACTCCTTAGCCGACGAGTTTAAAACTGGAACTTTTGAATTATTAAAAACAAACCCAATTACATCTTGGCAAATTGTATGGGGAAAATATGTAGCAATTCTTATTGTACTCTTATTTGTAATTGCTCCTACATTTATATATATTATTTGCATAAAAACTTTGAGCACACAAGGCAATATTGATGTTGGTGGTATTATAAGTAGCTATATTGGCTTGTTTTTTTTAGCAGCTACATTTTCGGCTATAAGTATTTGTTGTAGTGCATTTACAAATAATGCTGTGGTAGCTTTTTTGGTTAGTACTTTTATTTGTTTGGTTGTATATTTTGGTTTTAATGCTTTAAGTAAAATTCCTTTTTTTGCAAATGGGTTTGATTATTATATAGAAATGCTTGGAATTGATTTTCATTATAAAAGTATTAGTAGAGGTGTAATTGATACAAGAGATGTAATTTATTTCTGCTCTCTTATTTTCTTATCATTATTGATAACTGTAAAAAACATTTCAAAAAAGTAATGATAAAAAAACTAGTATATAGCAAATTTTGGTTACCAATAATTGTTTTGTTTTTGGTTTTAATTAATTGGGTTGCATCAATTATACATACTCGGTTAGATTTAACCAGCGAAAAAAGATTTACGCTTAGTAGCCCTACAAAAAAGCTTTTGCAAAAAATTGATGACCCAATTACTATCGATGTATTTTTAAAAGGAAATTATCCCTCGGGTTTTAGGCAGCTATCTGCATCTACTAACGACATGCTTAAAGAGTTTAAAGAAATAGCTACGAATAAAATCAGATATAATTTTATTAATGCAGAAGATGTTTTGCCCGAAACAGATGTTAAGTATGCAGATACTTTAACCGCTATGGGCTTTTATCCTATAAACCTTACTAGCCAAGTAAAAGAAGGGCAACAGCAACAATTTGTATACCCTTTTGCTTGGGTACATTATAAAGATAAAATTGAAATAATTGAATTATATAAAGGCAAATCGCCAATAATAAATTTTACTGAACTTGCTAGCGCCGAAGCTTTGTTGGAATATCAATTTGCTAATGCTATTTCTAAAATTACACAAACCGAAAAACCAATTATTGGATATGCAATTGGTAATGGAGAACCAGTAAATTATACTACATACGATTTAATAGAAAATGTATTAAATAAAGATTATAAATTATTTACTTTTTCGTTAGACTCTCCAAAATTTATACCTAATGCTTTTAAAGTAATGGTAATAGTAAAGCCTACAATTAAATTTACCGACGAAGAAAAATTAAAACTAGACCAATATGTAATGAATGGCGGAAAATTAATTTTATTTGCCGATAGGTTAAATGCTGAAATGGATAGTCTTCAAATAAAAAATGAAGTAATTGCTTTTGATAGAGATTTGCAAATAAATGATATGCTTTTTAATTATGGAGCTCGTATTAATGCAAATTTATTGATGGATTTGCAATGCGATTATTTACCTTTTGATGTAAATGGAAATGGGCAATTTGAAATGTTGCCTTGGAACTATTTCCCTGTAATGGAATCTAAAGCTAATCACCCAATAAATAAAGGACTTGGTTTTGTTGCAGGCAGGTTTACCAATACATTGGACACGGTAGAAGCTGAAGGGATTAACAAAACAATTTTACTAAGCTCATCTTCAAATGCACGTACAATAGGCTCTCCAGCAATAATTAGTGGAAAAGAAAATGTAAATGCACCCGAAGATGCAAAATATAAAATGCACAATTTGGCTACAGCAGTTTTGTTAGAAGGTAAATTCAAATCTTTGTTTGCAAATAGGCTTTCGATTAGTATGAAAGCTAATTTAGATAGTTTTGGTATACCATTTTTGCCACAATGTGTGCAAAACAATAAAATAATTGTAGTAAGTGATGGCGATATTGTTTTAAATGCTATGGTAAAAGCTAATCCTATACCAATGGGAGCAAATCAATACACTTATGGTACTCAAAAAGAATTTCCTTTTGCAAATAAGATATTTTTGCAAAATTGTTTAGAGTATCTTATAAACAAAAATGGACTAAGCGACGCCAAGGTAAAAGATTACACTCCAAGGCTGTTGGATAATAATAAAGTGGAAGAACAAAAAACAGTATGGCAAGTTATTACCATTGTGTTTCCAATTTCTATTGTATTGTTGTTTGCCATAGTTTTTCAATGGTTGCGTAAAAGAAAATATACAATATAAAATATGAATCAACATCAACTTATTTATTCCGTATTTGGAGCAGTTGTATTACTAGCACTTGTTTTTGACCTAGGATTGTTAAGCAAAAAAAATAAAAAAATAGATTTAAAAACAGCAATAATACAAACAGTATTTTGGGTAACACTTTCGTTTGCATTTTGTGCATTTATTTGGTGGCAAAATGAAGATGGTAATGGCAAAAAAGATGCCCTACTTTTTTTAACAGCTTATTTATTGGAATGGTCTCTTTCGGTAGATAATATTTTTGTTTTTATAATAATATTTTCGTTTTTTAAGGTAAAAGAAATTCATTTTTCGAGGGTTTTGCTTTTAGGCATTTTAATGGCTATATTTTTTAGAATTATTTTTATAGCAGTAGGCAGTGGGCTTGTAGCAAAGTTTGATTGGATAATGTATTTATTTGGTATTTTTCTGGTATTTACTGGTATAAAAATGTTTGCTAGCGATGAGGGTGATGATTTTAACCCCGAAACCAATTGGGCATATAGGTTTTTGAGTAAACTTATGCCTACTACCAATGATGAGGCAAACGGTAATTTTACAGTTCGTAAAAATGGGAAATTATTTTTTACAACACTTGCAATGGTGGTAGTAATGCTTGGGTTAATAGATATTGTATTTGCAATAGATTCTATACCTGCTGTATTTTCTGTAATACCCGATCCATCAAAAAAAATGCTCATTTATTCTTCTAATATTTTTGCTGTACTTGGGTTAAGAAGTTTATTCTTTTTATTACGTGGTGCTGCAAGTAAATTCGATTATTTGCAAGAGGGTATAGCAATTGTTTTACTTTTTATTGGAGTAAAAATGTTGCTTCCACTTTTAAAATATGCAGGTGTAAATCCTAAGCATCTTCATGTGCCAGAATGGGTATCGCTTTTGGTTATTATTATATGTATTACTGGTTCAATAATATATTCTAAATACAATAAAAAAGATGGTACGCCAGATGACCAATTGGGGTAAAATAAATAATTTGTAAACTAATAACTAATTGAGTTACCATATTTCTAATATTAGTAAAATTATAGGTGCAACCATTTTGCAAGGTGGCATTGATGCTTCTATTGAAAATATTTTAACAGATAGTAGGAAACTAATGTTTCCCGAAACGTCTGTTTTTTTTGCTCTACCTGGCGATGGCCGAAATGGAAATAATTTTATAGATTCTTTATACAAAAAAGGTGTTTTTAATTTTGTAGTTGCAAAAAATTTTAGAGAAATTGATAAATATAATGATGCTAATTTTTTAATTGTAAATGATGTTTTAGTAGCATTGCAAAATTTAGCAAATTATCATAGGCACCAATTTCAATATAAAGTAATTGGTATAACAGGTAGCAATGGAAAAACTATTGTAAAAGAATGGCTCAATCAATTGTTAGGTAATGATGAAAATATAATACGAAGTCCGAAAAGTTACAACTCTCAAGTAGGTGTTCCGCTTAGTGTGTGGCGTATGAGCAAAGGGCATACATTAGGTATTTTTGAATCGGGAATTTCTACAAAAGGAGAAATGAAAAACCTCCAAAAAATTATTGATCCAGAAATAGGTATTATTACATTTATTGGAAGCGCACATGCCGAAGGGTTTAGTAACCTTGAAGAAAAAATAGAAGAAAAATTACTTTTATTTACCAATAGCAAACAATTAATTTTTTGTGCCGATGACGAAAAATTGAGCAAAGCAGTATATTGTTTTATTACTGAAAAAAATAACTGTTTAAAATTATTTACTTGGAGCAAAAAGCAAGATGCTACCCTTTTTGTAAAATCTATTGCAACAAAAAACAATGCCGCCGAAATTTTTTGTGTATATAACCAAATTGCATTTTCTTTTAATATTCCATTTAGCGATGAAGCGTCTATAAATAATGCAATATCTTGTTGTTGTGTATTGCTTTTACTTCAATATAGTGTAGATGTTGTAATAGAAAAAATGAATCATTTACGACCAATAGAAATGCGAATGGAGCTAAAGCAAGGCATAAATAATTGTTACATTATAAACGATGGCTACAGTACCGATTTACAATCCTTAGAAATTTCATTAGATTTTTTGGGGCAACAAAATCAACTACAAAAGCACACTGTAATAATAAGCGATATTTTACAATCAGGTATAGAGAGCAAAAGTTTATATAGTAAAATTGCAAGCGTATTATTTTCAAAAAACATAAATAGAATTATTGGTATTGGTAAAGAAATTTCTTCACAATCATCTTCCTTTAATGCTATTAAAGAAAAAGATTTTTTTCCAACAACAGATGAGTTTTTACAATCCACATCTGCTTCTAATTTTAATAATGAAATTATTTTACTAAAAGGTGCTCGCATTTTTTGTTTTGAAGAAATTAATAAAATATTAGAAAAAAAGACACATAAAACTAGATTGGAAATAAACCTAAATGCCTTACGCCACAATTTAAAAGTATATAAAAATCTATTAGAGCCAAATGTAAAAACTTTGGCAATGGTAAAGGCTTTTGGTTATGGTAGTGGTAGTGCCGAGGTGGCAAATGTTTTGCAAAATGCAGGTATAGATTACCTCTCAGTTGCTTATGCAGATGAAGGTGTAGAGCTTCGTAACGCAGGTATTACGTTGCCAATAATGGTACTTAATACCGAATACGCTAGTTTTGAAAATGTATTAAAATTTTCGTTAGAACCTGAAATTTATTCTTTCGATATTTTACATTCATTTATAAAATTTTTAACTGAAAAAAATATTAATAACTTTCCAGTACATATAAAAATAGATACAGGTATGCATCGGCTTGGATTTGTAGAAAATGACATTAATGTACTCTGTAATATATTAACTAACACAAATGTATTGAAACTAATTTCGGTGTTTTCGCATTTGGCAGCAAGTGATGCAGCTAACTTTGATACTTTTACTAATCAACAAGCTCAATTGTTTATTACAATTGCAAACACAATAGAAAATAAACTTGGCTATACTTTTATAAAGCATATTTCAAACTCTTCGGCAATATATCGGCATCCAAATTTGCAAATGAATATGGTACGCCTTGGTATTGGGTTGTATGGTATTGATTCTTCGCCAATAATTCAAAATAGGTTACAAAATGTTACTATTTTAAAAACAACTATTGCACAAATAAAGTATTTGAAAAAAGGCGAAACTATTGGCTATAGCCGAAAAGGAATAGCAATGGAAGATATTAAAACTGCAACTGTACGCATAGGATATGCTGATGGCTACAGCAGAATTTTAAGTAATGGAAATGGCAAAATGTTGGTAAATGGCTATCCAGCACCTGTTATAGGCAATGTATGTATGGATATGACAATGCTAAACATTACTGGCATTAATGCAAAAGAAGGCGATGAGGTTATTGTATTTGGCGATGAACCTACTGTAACTAATGTGGCAGCTTGGGCAAATACAATCTCCTACGAAATACTTACCAATATTTCGCAAAGGGTAAAAAGGGTTTATTTTGAAGAATAAAAAAACTCTTTTCTTTTGATTTTTTTTAAAATGTATTAGTATTAATTTTTCCTAATTTCTTTATCTTAATAATTTGCATAATTAAATAAATAATTGTACCCCAAACTCCAATTATAATAGAGTAAGCCATAAACAATAACCAAATTGGAGTTCTAAACCTTGTAGACCATAATGATCTTTTATCAAAAAAACTATTATCTATTTTTGAAGGTTTGCCCCAAGGTATAATTTTTTCTTGAGTAATATTTCCAATTTCGTCATGTTGGTCTATTTTGGCAATGAGAGTTAGATATCCTTTTGCATCTCCAGGCAAGCTATCCTTATTAAAAGTAGCAGTAGCTACACCTGTTTCGTCGGTCGTAAAAGTTTCTTCTTCGCCCACTGATAAAATTCCTCCTCCAGCACGCACAATACCAATTTTTAATTCTACTTCGGGTTTTGCAACCCAATTGGTACCATTAAATGTAAGAACTTTGGCAGTAACTGTTTTAGTTTCACCATCGTTGGTAGTATCAATTTCTATTTTAGATTTTGTAATTATTGTTTCGGTAGTGGTTTCTTCAAAATTTTTTGTAGCCTCCGATATAGCTAAAAAAGTATGAGTAGCTTTGCTTTTCCATTTATGCTGAAGCGATATTGGTAATATTGCTTTTGCTTGACCATTTTTGTCGGTTATAAATTTTCCAATAATAGTAGAGTCTGTGTTTTCGTCTAAATACAAATTTACTTTTATAGCTTTTATTGGTGTAAACTTGCCATCAATTTTTGCTTTTGTATCTACTAATAAATACATAGAATTATTTGTATTGGCATGGTAGCTAACGTTTAAACTAAGAGTAGGCTTTTCTTCCTCCGTTTTTTCGGTAGTTGTAGAATCGGACTGGCAAAAAGATACAATGGGTATTGTAAAAAATAATATTGTTGCAAACAAATTTGCTTTATAATTTTTCTGCTTCATTTTTTTCAGTTAATGTTTCTTGAATTGGAATAATAGGATAAATTCTTGCAAAAAATGTAATAATTAATAACGCTCCAGCTAACGACCCCATAGCTATTGCCCACTCCTCCCAGCTTGGGAAATAATGGTGGTAGCTTGCTGGAACTTCCTGCATTGGCATAAATGGATGCAAAAGCGTAGGAGTTACTATTAAATATCGTTTAAACCATGCGCACACAACTACCAAAATTGCAATTACAAACATTGGCAAAGGTTTTCGTCCTTTTTTAAATAAAAGCCCTATGATTGGTACAATAAGTCCTCCTATAATTGCAAACCAAAACATGGGAGCATAAGTACCACTAAATAACTCATTCAAATGACCAGCCTCCGATTTTTTCATTTTAAATGCAGGAGTCATAAACTCATTTATATTAAAATACAAATAAAGTAAGGATAGCATTACTAAAAGTTTCCCCATTTTATCAAAATGTAATTCAGTTATATATTTTTCTAAATGATAAAATTTTCTGAATATATACATGGCAACTACAACGCCACCTGCGCCTACCAAAAATGCGCCCGAAATAAAGTATGCTCCAAAATTTGTACTATCCCAACCTGGGCGGTATGTAGTGGCAAAAAGCCAAGAAGTAACTGTGTGAATGCTAAAAGCTACTGGTATAATGGCTACACATAATATTGTAATTGCTTTTTCGCTAATTTTAAATTGTGCTTTTGTGCCTTGCCAAAATGAACCTTGAAAACGATATAATTTGTGAAGGGCATTGCCAGATTTTTCTTTAAATTTTAGCAATATTTTTAAATCGGGCAAGAGTGGCATATATAATAATAGCAGACTAATACAGAAATATGTCATTATAACTATTACATCCCACATTATTGGCGATTGTATGCGACCATATAAAAATAAATACATAAATCTTTCGGGTCTACCCATATCTACAATTATTATTAATGAGGCAAATACAATTGCTGATACTGCTATAATTTCGGCAATACGAGTAAGTGGTGTAGCCCATTCAATATTGGCTAATCTAAAAATTGCTGTAATTAAAGACCCAACTAAACTAATAGCCACAAAAAATACAAAGTTAGAAATGTAAATCCCCCAAGATACATAGTCTCTCATATTAGTTACTACCAAACCATATCTTATTTGCCTGTAATATGCATAAGCTCCTATTAGGCAAATTGCAATTAAAATAGCTGTCCATATTTTACCCCATTTGCCAAATTTTTTTGGTAAAAGATCTTGTGTAATTTGCTCGGGTGTTAAAGATGATAATTTTTCCACTGTAAGTTATTTAGCTATTAATTTTTTATCTGTTTCATTTTCGTTTTCTAAACCATTTTCAAAAGGAAAGCTTCTGTTTACTGGAGGTAAATAATATACACTTGGTTTTGTGCCCAAATCTTCCATTAATTTGTATCCAGCTTTATCTTTTATTAATTCTGAAAACCTAAAAGTTTCGGAGCCGTTTGTTACAGTATCTTCATTTATATCTCCAAAATAAAAAACACCATTTGGGCATGCTTCTACACAGTAAGGTAGTTTTCCTTCTCTATGTCTATCTGGGCAAAAATCGCATTTGCTTACAGTGCCTACTTTTTGTGGGATACTATTTTCGGGTGAATAAATTTTTTCTTCATCGCCTGTTGGTTTATAGTCTGATGGCTCCCAATTAAATACTCTTGAAGAATATGGGCAAGCTGCCATACAAAATCTGCAACCTATGCACCTTTCATTATCTATCAATACAATTCCATCTTCTCTTTTAAAAGTAGCATCTACAGGACACACTTTTACGCAAGGTGGCTCATCGCAATGCATACATTGTGTAGGTTGCCAATAAGGTGCTGTATGGTCTGCATCTTCCATAGCATATACTTTAAGCCAATTTTGACTACTATGTACTTGATGCATGTGATTACATGCGGATTGGCATTTTTTTAAATTTTTACATTTTGCCAAATCAATAACCATTACAAATTTTTTTCCTGCAATACCTCTTCTCGATTCGTCTATTGAAACTGGAGGTACATGTGGTACTGGTTTTAAAAAAGCTTCATCTACTTCTATTATTTCTCCATCTACCGAAAGTAGTTTTACTTTTTTGCCAGATGGTGTTACAGTATCTTCGGGGGTAAACGGATTTTTTTTATCGCTGCACCCTGCTACTATTGCTGTTGTAGCTAATATACCAGTGAGCAAAAAATCTCTTCTCGATGTATCTTTATTTTCCATAAATTATGCTTTTATGTTTTGTGAAGTCCAATCATGTATTTGCAAATCAGATATTTTATTGCCCTCTTTTTTTATATTCACTATATCTACTTCTACCAATTTACCATCTTGCGATAATAATTTAATTGTTGTCAATCTCTTATTTTTAGTGGGAATAAAATATTTTATCACACCAATAAAAGCTAATGCAGCAGCTATTTTTTGTAAAAACTTTTTTCGAGTAGTAGATTCTATAATTTTATTCATGATTATTTTGGTATTAATTTATGACACAATTTATTATTCAAAATTTTATTTTTTTATAACATTGCTCAGTTGTAAATATGATTGTTATCATATTTATAATAAATAAAAACCAGTTTGCACTACTACAAACTGGTTAAGAAATAAAAAATGAAAAAATTATTTTTTAAGCGTTCTTATATAATTTACAATGCTCCATCTTTCATCTGCATCGGGAATTTTTTTCTTAAAACTTGGCATATCATCTCTACCTTCCGATGTTTTGTAAAAAATTGCACCATCAGTTTGACCTTGAAAATCGGCTTTAGAGAAATCGCCACTTTCGGTTTTAAGCTGAGCAGATTTTGGTCCATCGCCTAAGCCTTTTGCGCCATGGCAAGATTTGCAATGTGTAGAGTACAATGCTTTACCTTCGGCAATTGATGCTGCGCTTGTTGGAACAGTACTTTTTGTTTTTTTGTTTGCTTCTGGTACTGGCCAAGGTTTTTTATCCATTTTTTTTATTATAGTAAAACTAAAGCTGCTTATACCTAATATTAAAGCAATTCCAAGAAGTGTTTTTTTCATTTTAATTTGATTTTATTGTTTAAAAAATGTTGTTTAAAAATTCCATAATCTTGTAATATTAAATCCAATAATAAACTGCCCTTTGGTATAATCGTTTTTATTAAACATATTATTACTTTGTGGCACTATGCCATAATAATTGCCAGCAAATACTTGAAAAGCATGAGAGCTTGTAGTAGTTTCAAAACCAAAGCAAATATTTGGGTGAGGATTATTTGTAGGGTGTTGTGTAAGTGGTTGGTCGTAACCTACTGTAAATGCAGTTTTTTCGGATACTTTATACCTACCTAAAAACGAAATAGCCAAATGCCCATTTTCCATTTTTTTCTGAATTGCACCTTTACTATCTACATAGCCTTCTATATTATTAAACCAGCTATAACTAGGTGCTATTTGCGCCGAAAAATGATTAGTTATTTTTCGGGCAATTAATAATTGATTAAAATAGGATAAGCGATGTACCGATGCTCTGAATTTGCTTTTATCTCTTGCATCTATTACCATATTAGTATAGTAAGAAATACTTACAGGTACTTTGCCAGGTGTTTGTTGCAATAAAGCATATTTAGCATTAATATCTACTTGCATTCTATCTTTGGTAATACCAACACCTACAAATAGTTTTTTTACAGGTGCATAGTTAAGCCCAAGCCTAATATTTGAAGGTGCAAAAAAACCCCACAGATCTTTAGCCCCATTATTTACTATGCCAAATCTGTGTTGAATATCAAATTCTAATGTACCTTTTATAGGTACCATTACGGTTTGGTTATCCATTATCCACACACTTCCAAAAGTGTTTTTTACTGGTTTTACTTTTTTTACAGTAGATAAATTTTCATCTACTACAATTGTAGAGTCTTGTGCAAAAGATTTACTAGTAACTATTACAATTAGCAAAAGTATTGGCAAACATTTTCTGATTAGAAAATTGAAACGTTTAATATATTTTTTCATAACTGGTTTTTTAATTGTTTTCTGCACCTTGTTTTATCCATGCAAGTATAAGTGCATTGTTATCTACATTAATTCCTCCTACAGGCATTGGAGTAGCTTTTTTGCCAGACATCCATAAATATAAACTGCTATTTTTAGGGTCATCTTTGCTTAAATAATTTCCAACAGTTAATGCGTTAAAAGCATTTGTTGCTGTAAGATCTGGCGATTTGCCTCCTGCATTATGACAGCCACTTGCATTACAACTGGTATTAAATATTGGAATTATATCGGTTGTAAAACTTACTGGTCTTGTAATTTCTGCAGCGGTGTCTATAATTACTGTTTTATCTTTATAGCAGCTGGATAGTATTAAAATTGTAAAGCCAACCCAAAACCCGATTATTTTTTTATTGTGTAACATGAGTTTGTTTTTTATTTTTTTAAACTTGGGTAGTTACTTATTTTTTAAATTTTAATACTAGATTTGGTTTTATCCCATGTTGGTAGTTAGATTTATTAAAATATGCAACACCAAAAGGAAAATCTTGTAGGCTCGAAAAATCAACATCTTGTTTTAAAACATCGGCAGTTTTTAGTGCCCTTTTTATTTCGTAAATCCAACTTGAGCCAGTATGTATTGCAGCCATTTTTATATCAGCTCTTCCGTTCAATACAGGCGAAACTATTACACTAGGTACACATTTTGTTCCAATACCGCTTGTAGCAATATTACCAAGTCTTTGATAGTCGTTTCCTACATTAGGATCGAGTGAACCAGTAGCATAAGTAAGTACACCTAAAGAGCTTACACCTATAATTTTTACTGCAGTACCTCCAGCTATTGTATCTGCCACTTTAATATAATCGCTTGTAGAGTTTGGTATAATCCACATTGGAACTGCTACTGTAGCACCAATACCATCTAATTTTAAATTTTGTGTATTGTTAAAAGAGCCTTGTGTAGCATCTGCAGTATATGTAGGCGCATAAGGCCAAGTTGTAGATGCTCCATTTACCACCAAATCATCGAAATGACGGCCATTGCCAGAGCCACCAACCAAACTTGTTACATTTGGTCCACCTGCCCAATCTTGATATTCATCGTCCATATTGCCATAAGCTAATCCTCTAGATGGGTGAGCCCACCACATATCAATTTTTTCGCTTGCACCATTTGTATAATGATTACCACTACTAGCATTTGATTTCATTGCAGGTGGAGTAACTGCATAATTTAAATAAGGGGTAAATACATGGCAGCTTGCATAGCATGTTTGACTTGCAAATTTAGGAGTAGAGTTATCTATATTCCAAAGCATAGCAAATTGGTCAATACCAAAACCTTCTCTTGTCATAACACCACTAGCATCAAAAGTTCTTGCTGTTGGCTCTTTTGCCCAAAGCTTTGCAGTAGCATCAAAATACCAAGGTGATGTTTTTAAGTTTTTTTCATTATCTTTTACTTCTACCAAAAAATATACATTTTGGTTATCGTACATTGATTGAATAGTTAAAGGGTATGTTTGACCAATATAACCTGTAAATAAATTATTGCCAGGGTCTGGCACAGCTGGAGATACAGCCAATTTAGGAGCATTTGCCCATTGTGCATCAATAGTGCCATCTAAAGTTGGTGCTGTTGTTGCAAGAGTGGAAAATAATTCGGTACCATTTAATACAACTGGCACATCTAAAATCTGATCGTCTTTTGTGCAACTAGCCCAATAGCCAGTAAGTAAAATAAAGGTAGATATTACCCATATTGTTTTTGATTGTAACAGTTTCATAATTTATTTTTTTTGTATGATGAATTAAATTTCATACAGTAAAAGTAAATTTAGCAACCTTAGTAAATTATGATGGAAGTTTTATTTTTTAATGATTTATGTCATGGATTAATCTAATGGGTAAAACCTGTAACTTAAACCTATAAGGTTTTTAAAACCTTATAGGTTTTGCATAAGTTTTGGTTTAATCAAATTCATGAAAATCTACTTTTTTTAAATCTATAGGTTGATTGTGAAATTGTTTAAAATTTTCAACTCCTCCAAACCATATTATAACCTCATC
Source organism: Ferruginibacter sp. (assembly GCA_013141435.1). Classification (GTDB taxonomy): domain Bacteria; phylum Bacteroidota; class Bacteroidia; order Chitinophagales; family Chitinophagaceae; genus Ferruginibacter. The sequence goes on along the minus strand of JABFQZ010000021.1, from coordinate 37,386 downwards.
ACGCAATAGTTTTGTAGGCATTTTGCTTAAAAAAGAGTTATATGCATCATGCGGCCAATCCCCTATTTCTTTGCAGTATCCATGGTGTACGGCATTTTTATGTACATAAAAAATGAATGAAGTAAAATCGCTTTCATTTTTTACCTTACTTCTTTTGAGATAATCTAAAAATAAAGCTCCTTTACGGTTGTAAGTTTTATTTATTGCTTTGGTATAACTGTTTAAAAAATTGCTAAATCTCTCCATTATAAAATCTGATATATCAAACTTTATAGGATCAAATTTTTTCTTTTTTGTTTCTTCGAAGTGTGATGTAATGTTATGGTAATCCTTTATACGTAATACAATATGAAAGTGATTTGGCAAGAGTGAGTATGTAAATATATCTGCTACTTCTTTTGTATGCTGATGTAATTTGGTTAAGAAAAAAATATAGTTTCTATTTTCTATAAATAATTTTTCTTTGCCTACTGCTCTCGAAAAAATATGATACGTTTCGAACGGGAGCAAGGATTGGTGTAATTTTGACATGGTAAAAATATTTAAATGTTATTAAACCTATAAGGTTTTTAAAACCTTATAGGCTTTTTTTTAATTGCACACAACTCCAAGCCAAAAAAGGCAATAGAAAAAAAGTAATTACCCACCATGTACTACTAAACATTAAAAAAACAAAAAAAGCAATTTGTATTAAATAAATTGGATAAAGTAAAAATAAAGCTCCCATGACTACAGAGTCGTAATGGTCGGTTTTGCCAAATTTTGAAATAGCAATTTTTTTTACAAATAAATACAATGGGGCATGTAAAATATAGCCAACTAAAGCTGGAAAGAGGAGTAAAACAAATTTTTGTGTACTTATTTTTATTTCAAATATTTTCTTTATTAGATTTTTGTCGGCAGGTTTTATTTTAATTACTAATTTTTCTAATTGTAATTTTAATACAGCATTAAAATTTTGAACTTTTGCACCAAATACATCATTATTTTTAAATGCAATATTTTCAGGCGTAATAATATCTCCAAAATTTAGTTGAATATTTTTTCCAAACTTAAAAAATGAATTATAGTTTATACCAAGTGGCAATATTTTTAATGGGATACCTTGCTCCCATGCACTTATAGCCAAACGAGCAGTTCCTTTTTTTAAAGGTCTAAGATTCCACTCGTTTATACATTTACCTTCGCTAAAAATTAATACTATACCATTTTTCTTAAAAATATTAATGCACTCATCAAATGTTTTATAATTTTCTTCTAAGTTTTCTACACCTTCGCTAACTCTAAATACAGGAAACATATTTAAAGACCGTAATATTTTTGCAATAAAATTATTTTTAAATGCATCGCCTCTGGCTAAAGAATATATTGGCTGTTTAAAAATACTGCAAAGTAAAATTGCATCTAAAAAAGAATTTGGGTGGTTTGCAGCAATGAGTAGAGGTCCTTTTATATTTAAAAAATCTTTTTTGTTTAAAAGTAAATGTTTGCACCAAATATATAGAGCAAGCCTTGCTGGAAATTGAAGTAGTTTGTAAAGCAAAATTGGAAGAGTGTTAAATGATTGAAAGCAGTTAATATTTTATGTATTTTGTTTACATTTATTTTGTGTAAGTAATATTCAAATAACTTAATTCAATTGTGGATCTGTAGGAAAATGTACCATCATTTTATATTTGCCTCCAAGTTTTGTAAGACTTTCTACCCACACATTATTTTCTTTTGTTTCAAATATTATTTTTGTAGATGGTGCTGCTGTAATCCAACTTTTTTCTTTCAACTCATCATACAATTGGCCAGCACTCCAGCCACTATAGCCCAAAAAAAACTTTATTTTTGTAACTTCAATTGTACCATCTAGTAATAGTGTTTTAAGTTTTTCAAAATTTCCTCCCCAAAAAATATTGTCAGCTATTTTTACAGCATCGTCAAAATATTGTGGATACTGGTGTATATAATGTATGGTATCGTTATGTACTGGTCCACCATAAAATACAGGTAAATCTAAGTCAATTAAATCTTCGAAATATTCATTTAGCTTCGATTGTAGTTTTTTATTTAGTACAAACCCAAATGTACCAACACTATCATGGTGTTTGCATAGTAGCACTACACTCCTGCAAAATGTTTCGTCTTTCAAAAACGGCTGTGCTATTAGCAATAATCCATTTATAGGCATTTCCATAAAATAAAATTACATTTTTTTCAAACTTATAACAAACATTTATTTTGTAAAAAAGCTAATACCATTACATTTGTAGTTGTAAAAAATATTAAGCATAAGTATATGAAAAAAACTTTCCCCATAATTACTATTCTTATCACTATAAGTTTGGTTGGGTTAATTTTTTTTCAGGCTATGTGGTTAAGTAGTGTAAAAAATTATAAAGAGCAGCGCTTAAAAGATGATGTATCTAAAGTGGCTAATAATGTAGGTTTACGCCTTATGAACGAAAAGCCAAGTTTGTTTTTAAAGAAAAAAAGTGAATTGCTCTTACCTTCCGAAAGTTTTAAGTTTGATTTTGGCAGACACTCTGTAATGAAACGTTTTAGTAAAGATGAAATTACAAATATTTTAAAAGAGGAATTGAGTAATACCGGTTTTAATAAGGTTTCATTTGAATTTGCAGTTACAGACAATACCCTTACTGGCGATCAAATAAATACCGAAAATTTTATACATTTTTATAACGATTCTATAAATAATATACAATATATAGTACCGCTACAGTACGAAAGCGGAAGCGATATGGAAAACATGAGTTTGCAAGAATATCTGGTATTAATTGTACCTAACCAAACTGCTATTGTTTTAAAAGAACTTACATGGCTTATTGTTGGTGCTATTATTTTTACACTCATAATTATTACTGCTTTTTTTCTTACACTACGCACTTTGTTTGTACAAAAAAAATTAGGCGAAATAAAATCTGATTTCATAAACAATATGACACATGAGTTTAAAACACCACTTGCAACCATATCGCTTGCAGTAGATGCTTTAAAAAACGAAAAAGTAATAGGTAACAAAGAAAAAACAGATTATTTTACCGATGTAATTAAACAAGAAAATAAGCGAATGAATATGCAGGTAGAAACCATACTACAAGCTGCCTTGTTAGATAAGCAAGAGGTGCAATTAAAACTAAAAAAACTTTCGGCTCATGAGCTTATACAAGTGGCTGTAAAAAATATTACCCTTCCTTTAAATGAAAAGCAAGGTGAGCTTGTAGTGCAGCAAACTGCAAGCAACGATTTTGTAATGGCCGATGAAGTTCATTTTACTAATTTAGTAAATAATTTATTAGATAATGCTTTAAAATATGCCACTGGCAAACCATTTATTAAACTCACCACATCTAATACCAATTCGTTGTTTATTATCAAAATTGAAGACAATGGTATAGGTATGAGCAAAGAAACACTTTCCCGAATTTTTGAAAAATTTTACCGAGCCCATACAGGAAATGTACATAACGTAAAGGGTTTTGGCCTTGGTTTGAGCTATGTAAAAACCATGGTAGATGCGCATAAGGGCACTATAAAGGCCGAAAGCATTTTGGGAAAGGGAAGCACTTTTATTGTTTCAATACCGGTTGTTAAATAACAATATTTTGAGTAATTATTGAACTCTTTGGCCAAGAATTATTGATATTCTTTGTTTGCCATTAATTAAAGCAGTTTCTTTTCCGTCTAGAAATATTGAACCAATCGGTATTAAGTAATTGTACTTGATTTGCAGTTTTGTTTGTAACAAAATTTATATTTACTAATCTATTTCTATGTATGCGTATAAATCCATTTGGTGTTAATTTTTTATCGAACCATTTTAAAACTTTTGCCACAACAAGTATGTTAGATTTTAAAACCACTCCATTTTTGTAAGATATTGTAGAACTCATGTATAACTTGGAGTAGTTGCTTATGGCTTCTATTTGAATTATATTTTTTAAACATATCGAAGCTAAACCTCTTTCGGTTGGTATTTGAATTTCATTGTTTATAATCATTTTTTATTTTTAAAGCTGTTAAGTAAAATTTTAGTATACAAAAAGGAACACCTTTTATTTTTTTTCTAAAAGTTCTATTCTTTTTAAAAGCAATTCATTTTGTTGTTTTAATAATTCTATTTGTGTTTGCTGCTCTTGTACAGCTTTTACTAGTGGCACTACAAATTCGGAATATCTTAAACTATACAAATCGTTTTCGTTTTGAGGTTTTACTACACCACTAAAATCAAACTTGCAATCTTTGGCAGCTTGCTCTACATCTTGTGCAAGAAAACCCGTCATGCGTATTTTTTCTATATCGTATTTGCCTTTGTAATCCAAATCATTATGTCCTTTCATTAAATCATTTTGCTTGTGCACATCTAAATAATACGTAACTGGTTGTAGTTTATTTATAAAAGATAGGCCAGGTACATTTTGTTGTATATTTTGTTTTATGCGTTTGTCGCTGTAGGTTGTAAAGCCTACTTGGCCCCTAATTACAGAAACAGAGCTATTCCCAATTTCTACCATATTTGTTGCACTAGCAGCCGTACCCACGGATGAACCAATACCTGTATAATTTGAAATTGTACCACTTGCAGGAAAACTAGATTGCCCAACACATGTATTGCCTGTTCCTATTGTGTTATACGCAAGTGCTCTTAATCCAACTGCTGTATTTAAACTTCCGTAAGTGTTTAGCGATAATGACTCTGCACCAATAGCAGTATTGCTACTACCATCCCTATTAGAAAACAAACTACTATCTCCAATAGCTGTATTTCTATTTCCGCTTGAATTTTGGCTTAGAGCTACTCTGCCAAAAGCATTATTTTTATCTCCAACTTGATTAGTGAGTAAGGAGTTGTAACCAACAGCATTATTTCCAAAACCAGATGTATTATCATTTAACGCACTTGTACCAACTCCAACATTAAAACTACCTGTACTATTACTAAATAGTGAAAATGAACCAACTCCAACATTAGCACCCCCGCTAGTATTGGTTGATAATGATAGACTTCCAATTGCAGTATTACCACCTGATATATTTTTTGTTAATGTGGCAAACCCAAGGGCCACATTATGAGAGCCCTCAATATTTTGTTTTAAAGAATTAGGACCAATTGCTACATTAAATTCACCTCTATCTTTTAAAGGAGAATTTGTATAGTACATAGCACTATCCCCAATAGCAATGTTACCAGATTTTCCAACATTGCTAAATAGAGCATTATTACCTATTGCAATGTTTGCATCGGCACTGTCGTTAGATATCCCTGTAGCATTCCCAATAAAAATATTTCTTTTCCCAGTTTTGTTAAATGCTCCTGATATAGCACCAATAGCAATATTAAAGCTTGCATTATTTGTAAGTAGTGCAAAAGGACCTACAGCTATATTATTTGTACCTGTTTGATTATTAAAAAGTGCCCCACCACCTATTGCAGTGTTATTAAAACCTGTATTATTTTTTATTAAAGCTGAATTTCCGAATGCAATATTTGTATTTCCAGTAGTATTTAAAAAAAGTGCTTTTGCTCCTATTGCTATATTATTTGTGCTATGTTGTGTTTGTCCTGCTCCTATACCATTATTATACAAAGCACTATCACCAATAGCTATTAAATCATTTTTTACTGTATTGTTTGCTAAAGCATTGTTACCTATTGCAATAATATTTTTACCAGTAGTGTTTGATATGGCAGCTTTATTACCCATTGCTGTATTAGCATCTGCAACATTGTACAATAAAGCAGATGCTCCTACCGCAGTTATATAATTGCCAGTTTGGTTTGTTTTTATTGCTGACTCTCCAATGGCCGTGTTGTTAATACCAGTTGTGTTACCTACTAATGCTTCATTTCCTATTGATGTATTATTTGTACCAGAGGTATTTTCTGTTAAACCAAAGGAACCAATTGCTGTATTTTTATCTCCATTATTTCTTCTTAAAGTGGCTACACCAACTCCAACGTTACTATTACCACCTGTACCAAATTCCTGAGAAGATGCACCAATAGCAACTAATCCACTAGAACCAATATTTTTATACATCGCCTTAGAACCTACCGCAACATTATTAAAGGCAGTGTTTAAACCAAGGGCGCTATCTCCAAATGCTATATTGCGGTTTGTTAAATCAATTTTACCTACATATTTATTTTCTACCCTAAAAATGAGTGGAACATTATCTGTATTACCAATAAAATTATTTGCAGTATTTGTACCTGCATTGCCTGTAAGCCCCCAAGCATTTGTGCTTGCACTTGTTAGAGTTTGCCACGTGGCATTTCCTGCTGCATCGCTTGTTAATACTTTATTGGCAGCTGGTGTGCCGTTGGTTATTTTTAAATTATTGGTAATGGTTAAATCTCTTGCTGTAGCTAGAGAATCCAATATTACATTGCTTCTAAACTTGCCTGTGCCATTTACATCTAAATTATATTCGGGTATGGTTGTGTTTATTCCTACCCTTTTGTTTGGATCAATTGGTGGTTGATTTAGTTTTAAGTTAATACAAATTTTCATATCACCGTTTGCTAATGTTGCTTCATAATCAAAAATGCGTAAATAATAAATGCCTGAAGCAGGAATGGCAGTTTTGATAAATGGCATAGCCGCATTAGGACTTGGATTTCCAGAATCATCGTTACAACTTATTTGTGTAAAAGTGCCTCCGCAAGTAGTTGCTGAATATAGAGCCATTACAACATCCCCTGATGGAGAACCTCCTGTTCCAACAGCCGTGTTTATTAAAATAGAATCTACATCCACAGGTACAGTTATTTTATACCATACATCTTTTTTGGTAGTACTTAAGTTGCCACAACTTGGCAAGGGAGTAGTAGTTGAATTTGTGGCCGCTGTCCATGTGAGTGGTATAGCAGGTGTACATGTAGGCAACGATGTAGAAATTACTGGCGTAAGCGTTATTGCCCCACAAGGCTCATCGTTGGCAGGCTGTGCATACGTACTTGTAAAAATGCAACACAAAAAAACAATGGATAATATTTTTTTCATACCGAATAGTTTTGAGTAAAATGTTTTTATTTACAAGGCAAAACTATTGTGCTGAAGTGTGGTAAACAATACTGTAATTGGGTAAATGTTTTTAGAAAAAGCAAAATAGAAAAAAATATATTTTTCTATTAATGACATAATCTTAAAATTTGAAACTATTTTTTAAAACTTTATTTTAACTTTTCTATTCAATTTTGACCATTTACTTATTTGATTTATAAAACATAAAAACTAATTTATACTAATAATCTAAAATCATCACTTAAATCAAACAATAAAAATTTAGATTTTTACAAGATTGTATTAATTAACTGTTAAAAATTTAATACAGTTACTATAAATGCTAATCATAAAACTACAAATTAAGTTTGCCGAAAATTACACTTCCGATAAATGAGGCCCCTATTAAAAATCTCTTATTAATACCATCAATACCAACAGAAATTCCAAAATTATCATTGTTACCCGAACCCGGATCTAAAACCTTTTGCACTTTTCTCCATTGTAATCCAACTCTTTGATACATTACAGCAGAACCTTGTGTTGTGCTATTCCCAATATCAACACCTACAATTAGAAGATTGTCATTAATACAAACTGAGCTGCCGTAATTATCATTTGTAACACCATTAATGTCAAAAAGTTTATTCATTAAAGCCAAGCCACCACCTGTATTAAGTGGCAAATATTTATAGGTAAAAACTGCACCTTGATCAATATTTGAGCCAATATCTGTCCAAGGAGCACCGACTACTGCATATTCACCTGAATTTGAAACAGCTTTTCCAAAATTATCAAAACCAAGCCCATTTATGTCAGTTAAAATAGCCGATTCGTACCAGGTACCAAATAATTGATAATTTATTACTATGCCTTGATCAGTATTAGTACCGACATCCTTAAACGGAATACCTACCATAGCAGAGTTACCAGAGATGCTGACACTGTAACCAAATTGATCATTTTGTACCCCAGAAGACTGAGTTAATTTTTGCATCAATACCCAAGTTGATCCAATTAGATTGTAAATGCTTGCAGAGCCTTGGTTTATGTTTGTTCCAACATCATCATAAGGGCTTCCAACAATAATTTTATTATTCGAAATAGAAACACTCCACCCAAAACCATCGCCTGCAGAACCCGAAGCATCAACTATTTTTTGCATAAAGACCCAATCTGCTCCTTCGAGTTTAAATATTGATACAGAACCTTCGTCGGAAAGATTATTCGTTCCAATATCATCATAAGGACTACCTATTATAGCATAGTCAGCAGATATCATTACCGACTTTCCAAATCTGTCGTTTGCTTTCCCATCTTGATTTAAGATGTTTTTATATAAAAGCCATTTCCCATCATTATATTGATAAATGTTAGCTGAACCTAAAAGAGGGGCTCCAACTTTTGAAAAATTTGGAGCCCCTGAAATTGCATAATTGCCTGATATGTAAACGCTTGCACCTAATTGACTATTATAAAGGCTATCTTCTTCTGGAATTGGATTATACTCACTCACATTATTCATACTACAATCGCCCCAGCTACCAAAGCCTACGCCACCATTGCTGCTTTTTTCTTGCCAAGTGGCATTGCCTGCTGCATCGCTTGTAAGCACTTTGCCAATAGCAGGGCTGCCGCCTTCAATTTTTACATTGTTGGTTATGGTTAGGTCTTTTGTTTTGGTAATATTATCGATTGTTAAATCGCTTCTTACTTTGGTTGTACCATTTACATCTAAGTTATACTCGGGGTTTGCAGTACCTATACCAACTCTTTTAGTGGGGTCAATTGTAGGATGTTGCTGTTTTAAATTTACACAAATATTAATATTGCCATTGGCGCTTAAGCTGTAATCACAAATGCGGATGTAATACACACCAGCATTGGGTATTGCTGTTTTTATTAAAGGCATTGAACTACCAAGCACATCATCTACACAAGCCAATTGAGTAAACGTACCATCACAAGCTGTAGCGGAATATAATATCATTACTGCATCTGTGGTAGGTGTTGCGCCTGAGCCTGCAGAAGTGTTTATTAAAATTGAATCTACCCCTGCAACCACAGTTATTTTATACCACACATCTTTTTTAGCTGTACTCCAAGAACCACAATTTGGCAAAGGACTTGTAGTTGAATTTGTAGCACCTGTCCATGTAAGCACAGTAGCAGGTGTGCAAGTTGTAGGCAATGTTGTAGCGGTGGTAGGTGTAAGTGCTATAGCTCCACAAGGCTCATCGTTGGCTGGTTGTGCATACGTACTTGCATATATGCAAAGCAAAAAAACAATTGCTGATATTTTTTTCATACAATAAAGTTTTGGGTAAATATTTTTATTTACAAGGCAAAACTATTGTGAATGCTTAATGTAAACAATACTGTAATTAGATATTTTTTTACAAAAAAAGGAGCAAATACTTGCTCCTTAAACTACCCCCTAATTATTACCTATTTTTTATATTGGTGTGCTAGCTTTTGCTTCTCTAATACTTTTATCCAATGAAAAAGTATTAGAGAAGCTTGTAATTATTTCTAAACCGTTATAATTTTTATACGTTTTTTTTATTTTACAAAATAATTTGCTTTGGGCTATTGTACTATAAATTTATTGCTTGTATTATTAATTATTATCGTATAAAATCCTTTTGAAAACTTAGTAATATCAATACTTTCATTTGAATTTGTAATGCCTGTTTTTACTACTTGCGCCACACAGTTTTTTATAACATAATTACTTTGTGGCAGTATGCCATTAAGTATAATATAATTGCTTGCAGGGTTTGGAGATACAGTAATTTTTGCAATTTTTGCTGTTTGTAATTTTAAAATATTAGAGTACTGCTTAACACCTACTATATCGGTTGCTAAAATTCTATAAAAATTATTTACACTCGTTTGTGGGGCATCGAAATAATAAATATTATCGCCATTGCCTTTAGTATTTGTAGAGCCTAGGGTTACAAAATTTATTCCATCTATACTATGCTGAATTTTAAAACTTGCAATATTAATTTCGCCAATAGTATTCCATTGCAATTTGTCATTATTAAACCCTACAATACCTGATAGTTTTATTTCGTTTAATGGTAATACTAATAATGTATTGCCAAGCATGTATTCGGTGCTTAGGCCTAGCACACCTATTGTATTAAAAGTATTATCCAATACTCCACTTGCGTTCGTCCAGGTAGTAACACTATTATCTGTTCGTTTAAATAAAGCAAGTGAATATTCATTGCTAGCATTTACAAACGGATTACCGTCATACGAATATATAGCGGTGTATTGAGGGCTTGTGCCACCAATTTGATGCACTCCAAAGTATCTATCATTTTGTCCTACGCCACTAATTCCTATTTCGCTATTTGGTTTTTCATTTACCAAATACACCTGTAATCCATCGGGGTTACCACTCGATGAACCAACATCAAAAATTTCATTCACACTATTTGGATTTGGCAAACTAACTACTTTTGTAGCATTTACATAATCATGTTTACTAAAATTGCCAATAGGTGCTTGGCTAACTTGCGTTGCAACTGTGCCTGTATAAGTTCCATTATTTTCATAAATAGTACCATCATAAGCAATAGTGCCATTAAGGTTTTCATCAAAATTATAGTAACTACTCATGTATGGATTTAAAGGATCACTATTGGTAATTTTTCTACACATTCTATCTCTAATTTCACCTTCAGTTAATGCTTTACTCCATACACTTACTTCATCTATTTTTCCGTTAAAAAAAGAGTTGACATTATTATAGGTATAATTACCAATACTATACTTGGTAGGGTTTGAGGTTATCCAGTCAATATCGCCAGTAGCAGCTCTTGATGCAATTAGTCTTCCATTTATATATAACCTTACAGCAGTGCCATCGTAAGTGCCTGCAATATGTGTCCATTTATTTAATGGCACTGGTGCTGTAGGCATAAAATCGCCAAAAGTATTATTTGTTGTTGCTACTCCAAACTCTACATTATTAGTACCAGCATTTGTATGTAAATGAAACCCTGCTTCGTCGAGGCCATTTTCATAAGCATTGGCAACAATTCCTCCAAAATTTACGTTTGCTGTAATATTTACCCAAGCAGTTACTGTTATGGCTTTGGTAGGCTTGCTTGAAAATGGAATATTATTAATTGTAATACCACCTGCAGAACTTTGTATTGCATTGCCACTACCAGGTTTTTTGCTATTCGGAGAGGTATAGGCAGCAACCATTATTTCAGATCGCTCTTGCCTAGTAAAACCAGTTATTGTTTTACCTATAGAATCTATAGCAGTTGCCATTTTACTCCAAATGTTTGAATTGTTAAAATTGCGTTTATAAGTTATTAGTTTTGATTGAGCAATTCCTGCGTAGCTGATTCCGTCGTAATCATAAATAGTTTGATAAGCAACTTCTGCATCACCATTTATAGGAAAAATACCAAAGTAACCATTATTGCCTGCAAGTGCAGTTTGTCCGGTTATGCTGTTAGGCGCATCGGTAACACAGTAAACTTGCAACCCAATGGCATTACCAGCGTTTAATGTTGCAGTTAATTTATCGCCACGAATTGGATTGGTAAGAATTACACCAGCTGTTGGTCCTCCATAATTCCATGAACTTAAATCGCCAATAGGAGCACCACTTACTTGACTTGTTGGAGCATTTAGACCACTAAAAGTGCCATTGATTGCGTTTGAAGAATAATCGGTAATAGCATTACTTAAAGGTGCGTCATCAAATTTGTAATAACAAATTAAATTGGAATAAATAAAATCAGTTGTTTTTATCTTACGACACATATATGGTCTTATATAAGTTGTTACATCTAATGCTAGATTATACATTCTAAATTCATCTATTCGTCCATCAAAAGTTGGAGAGCCAAGGTTTGCTATTTGTTTACAGAATTGGATACGAGGATCAGAAAAAGATCCTGGAGTTTTGGTACTTACTTGGCTACCTATTAAAATTCCATTAGCATAAAATGAAATAGTTTGAGTAATACTATTCCATGTTTGTGCCAAATGCACCCAACTAGCCTGAGGTGGTATGTAATTAAATACAAAATCATTGTACGAGCCATCGGCAGCTCTAAAACCGCATACAATGCCATTTGCTTGCCCAAACAAGCCTGTTCTATTGTTCCACATATATTTATATGCGTTTGAGGCATCACCAATTTCAAATAAAAAACCAGAAGTTGTATACCCATCATTGCCCCACAAGTACCAACCTTCAATAGTATAACTACCGTTAGTACTTAATGCATTAGATATACCTGATTGTGCATAATCCCCTTCGGAAGCTTTAAACTCTAAAGTACGACCACTACCTGGTAGCTGAGCAAAGATGTTTATATTTACTAATAACAATAAGTAAATAAAAGTTTTATGTTTCATTTTTAATAATTTTAATAAAGCAAAAGTAAATGAGGCTTTATTGAAAAACAATACTGTAATTAGGTATATATTAGGTAGAATAAATAATTATATTTGATTTATGAAAAAATTAGCTTTTTTAATTATTATCCAACTATTTACAACTTCACTTTGGGCTCAAAATGACAAGAAAATAGATTCGTTATTGAAAGTATTATCAACTCAAAAACAGGATACGAATAAGCTACTAACACTTGGGCAATTGGGGAATTATTATGTAGCTATTGATGGTAACAAAACTGTAGATGTTGGTAAGCAAGCTTTAAAAATTGCAGAAAATTTAAAAAATCCAAAATTTATTTTTAGAGCTTATGCTACAATTGGTAAAGGATATTTTAGACTAAACGAATATCAATTGGCATTAGAGAATTTGAACAAAGGGTTGGCAATGAAAGAAAATGAAGTACAAGATTTGGATAAATCTTTAGCTATTGGGAATGTAGCAAATTGTTATTTTGGATTAGGCGATTTTCCAAAAGCAATTAATGCTGGTTTTCAATCGGTACAATTAAAAGAAAAAGTTTTAAGAACTGAAACTGATGCTGTAAAAATAAAAAAAATAAAAAACTCTATTGCTACAACCTATGGCAATATTGGATCAAATTATGAACGAGTGGGTGATGATATTAATGCCCTAAAATATTTAAATAAATCTATAGAGATAAGTAAAGAAAATGGAGATGATGATATTAGTGTTGTATTAACTAGCATTGGTAATATTTATAAACATAAAAATGATCATAAAAATGCTGCAAAATATGCATACGAGTCTTTTGAGTTAAGCAAAAGAATTGGTAATAAATTTAATGCCTGCCTTGCTGCTATAAATTTATCTGGAGAACTTGCTACACTTAAACAAAAAGATTCTGTATTAAAGTATGCACAAATAGGGCTGAATTTAAGTAATGAATTAAAGAGCGAATATCATCAAGCATTGGCAATATTAAACTTTGCAAGTATTTATGAAGAAGAAAATAACATACCACTTGCAACAGAGTTTTATAAAAAAGGAATAGAATTAGCTATAAAATGTGAAAATGTAGACTTACAAAAAGATGCTTATTATGCACTTTCTGTTTTTTATGAAAAAATAAAGGACTACAAAGAAAGTAATAGCGCTTTTAAAAAATATATATTGTTGAAAGACAGCCTAAGTAATAATGAAAACACCAAGGCACTTTTAAATGCTGAACTAAAATATGATTATAATAAAAAATCAATTGCAGATAGTATTCTAAATGCAAATGAAAAATTTATTGCCTCAGCAAAACTTAGCAAACAAAAAAATCAAAAATTAGCCTACGCCTCCTTAGCCCTGTTGGCTCTTACTGCCGTAGGTTTTACTTTTTACCAATACAAACAAAAGCAAAAAACCAATAGCCAACTAACAGAAATTAACAATAAAATAAACAAGCAAAACAACACCTTAAAAACACTTAATACCGAACTCATAGAATCGGAAGAAAAACTTACAACTGCAAACAACAGTAAAGAGCAACTGATAAGTATGATGAGTCACGACTTGCTAAACCCGATAACGGCCATTACAAATTATAACCAACAAATTATAACAAAAAAAACAAGCAACGAAGATTTGCTACAAGCATTTAAAAGAGTAGATGCCGCCATACAACCCATGCATGGCTTACTAGACAATATGCTGCAATGGACAGCCATACAAAAAGATGGTATAAAAGCAAAACTGAAAAACCAAGATGTAAATGAAATTGCTAAAGAAATTATTAGTATTTACCGCCCTCAAGCCAATTTGAAATTTATTAAAATAAATGATGCTTTGCAAGATGATTTTGTAATGGAAACTGATAAATTAATACTATCACTTATTTTAAGAAACTTACTTAACAATGCCATAAAATATTCGGCAAACGACACAAGTATTTTTATAACTACCAATGCTACAGAAAAAACCATAACCATACAAGATGAAGGCTTCGGTATGACAGACGAAATGATTGATTATTTAAACAACAACCAAATTGATAAAATAGAAGCTAAAGGAAGTGGCTTGGGGTTAAAGTTGTGTTATGAGTTTGTGGAAGCTGTGGGGGGTAAAATATTTTTTAAAACTAATAACAACGAACAAGGTGTTCAAGCTAAAATTACATTATAAAATGAAACTATTACTAATTACATTAATGCTGATTTTTGGTTCTCAAAGTTTAAAAAGTCAAACTGTTGCTGAACTTTATCTTTCATTAAAAAAAACAGATAAGGACACCAGCAAAGTACGTATACTTGATGATATTTTGGAAGCTTGCGACGAAGCAGATATAGAAAAGTATGCTGCGGAAAGTTTACTCATTTGTGAGCAAAATATAGAAACAAGTAAAGATGCAACTGTAAAAAACTTTTATTTGAAATATAAGGCAAAAGCTATTAACGGCAAGGGGTTGTTTGCAAATTCGAAAGGAGATTTTAATAAAGCCCTTGAACTTTTTAACGATAGTTACAAAACACTTGAATCACTAGGGGCTAAAAAGGAAATGGCAAGCGTTATCAATAGTATTGGGGGTGTTTATTATACTAAAGGGGATATTCAAAAAGCTTTAGAGTATTATAAACAAAGTGTGTTGATAATGGAAGATTTCAACGATAAAAGTATTCTATCTAGTAATTACTCCAATATTGGACTAGTATATTTACAGCAAGGGAAATTTGATGAAGCTTTAAGTTATTTAGAAAAAAGTGTAAAAATTTCAGAAGAAACTGGAAAAAGAGAAGGGTTGGCCATAATATATAATAATTTATCCGCAGCGTATAAATCAAAAGGAGACATAGTTAAAACGATTGAGGTTTTAGAAAAGGGTCTAGCCATACATAAAGAATTCAATAATAAATCTGGAATGGCTAATTCTTTAAACAATTTAGGGTTTATATACAAATTGCAAGGGTTCACATCAAAAGCAATTGACTATTATTATAAAAGCTTAAAAATAAGAGAAGAAATTGGGGATAAGAAAGGGATTTCAATTTCCTATAATAATTTAGCTGCTTTTAATATTGAACAAGGTGATACTCTGAAAGCAATTGAAAATTATAAAAAGAGTTTAAAAATTAAAGAAGAAATTGGTGATCGAAAAGGGGAAGCTACTGTATTGAATAATTTAGGGGCGGCTTATGTAAAAAAAGAAGAAAGTAAAAAAGCTTTGTTTTATTTAGAAAAAAGTTTAAAAATATATGAAGAAGTAGAAGAAAAAAATGGTGTGGCAACTGCATTAGGCAATATTGGAAATGTTTATATTAAATTAGGCGATGTAAAAAAAGGTTTAGAATACAGACAAAAGGGATTAGATATTTTTGAAGCTATCGGAGATAAACAAGGGATTGCAGTTGCTTTGAATAGAATTGCAAAAATATTAGTAGAAAACGGATATCCTAATGAAGCATTAAGTTATGCAAATAGAAGTTTTACAATTGCTCAAGAAATGGGTTTGCCCGAGGAGATTAAAGATGCAGCAAAGGCATTAAAAAAGATTTATTCAGCTCAAAACAAACCCAAAGAAGCACTAGAAATGTTAAAACTAGAGAAGCAGATGGTAGATAGTTTAAAAAATACTGAAACAGTAAAAACAGTAATAGAAAATGAACTAAAATACGACTACAATAAAAGAACAGAAATAGATAGTATCAAAAATACAACAGAAAAAGTTATCGCATCTTCCAAGCTAAGTTCTCAAAAAAATCAAAAACTTGCCTTTGGAGCAATTGCATTATTAGCAATAGTTGGAATTGGCTTTATATTTTTACAATACAAACAAAAGAAGAAAACTAACTCACAACTTACAGCTATTAACGATAAGATAAACAAACAAAACAACACACTAAAAACTTTAAACACTGAGCTTATAGAATCGGAAGAAAAACTTACAACTGCTAACAATAGCAAAGAGCAACTGATAAGTATGATGAGTCACGACTTGCTAAATCCAATAACGGCTATCACAAATTATAACCAACAAATTATTAGCAAAAAAACAAGCAACGAAGAGTTGTTGCAAGCCTTTAAAACAGTAGATGCTGCCATACAACCCATGCATGGCTTACTCGATAATATGCTGCAATGGACAGCCATACAAAAAGATGGTATAAAAGCAAAACTAAAAAGACAAGATGTAAATGAAATAGTAAAAGAAATTATTAGCATTTATAGGCCACAAGCCAATTTGAAATTTATAAAAATTAATGATGCTTTGCAAGATGGGTTTGTAATGGAAACTGACAAATCAATACTCTCACTCATTTTAAGAAATTTACTTAACAATGCTATAAAATATTCGGCAAACGCAACAAGTATTATAGTAACTACCAATGCTACCGAAAAAACAATAACCATACTAGACCAAGGCTTTGGCATGACTGATGAAATGATTGGATATTTAAACAACAAACAAATTGATAAAATTGAAGCTAAAGGCAGTGGCCTGGGGTTGAAATTGTGTTACGAATTTGTGGAAGCTGTGGGTGGCAAAATTAATTTTGAAAAAAGCAATCCAAATGGAGTAATAGTAACTATAAAAATGGCTTAAATTAATTTTGTTTTAAGTGCGTATTTTACCAACCCTACAGAGTTGGTAACGCCCAATTTCATCATTATATTTTTACGGTGTGTATCTACTGTGCCAGTGCTTATATGTAAAAGTTCGCCAATTTCTTTACTAGCTTTTTCGTTGCAAACCATTACTAGTATTTCTTTTTCCCTTTCGCTTAACGTAATATCTTTTGTTTCATTAAAAATTATAACACTACTTTTTATATATACATCTTCTTCCTTTGTTACATCGGTAATATTAGGACTGTAAAATTCACCACCATTAACAACAGTGGTAATGGCATTTAAAAATTCTTCCTTATCAATATTCTTTAGTAAATACCCACTTATTCCAAGCTTTTTTAATTTTGGCAAATACCTATTGCCCTTTTGGTGGGTAAGTAAAATGATTTTTAAATTCTTAGAAAAGGCTCTTATTTGAGTAACAATTTCAATAGCATTAATATCGGGTAAGTGTAAATCTAATAAAAACAAATTGGCATTTTGGCAATGTTTTTTTGCAATAAGTACAGCATCGGCACCATTTGTGGCAGTATCTACAATAGTTATATTATTTTCATTTAATAATAACTTTAACCCTTCTAAGTATAACGAATGGTCGTCCGCTATTAATATATTTATTTTCAATATAGGTAGTTTAAAATGTAAATATATATAAAAAATAACTACAAAATTTAGCTATTCACACTATTTCCACAGCTATTCACATTTTATTAACCTGTATTATGCCAAAAAATGCCTTGTAATACACAACTATACTGCATTGTAGCTGTGTGGACAAATAGATTTTATTAAAAAAGTGTTTATAAGTGGTAAAAAGTGTTATTTTGTGTAGAAATAATTCAGAATTTCATTTTTTACACAATGATTAGCTTTTTAGGCGAATACGAATCTACCATCGATACAAAAGGCCGTTTCCTTTTGCCAGCAGCTTTTAAAAAGCAGCTTGCCGAAGGTGTAACCCAGTTTGTAATAAATAGAGGTTTCGAAAAATGCCTTACTCTTTATCCACAACAAAGTTGGGAGCCAATTTTTGCAAACATAAGCAACCTAAACGATTTCGACCCAAAAGTAAGAGCCTTTCGTCGTTATTTTTTAAATGGTGCTACACCGCTAGAATTAGATAGTGCAGGTAGATTATTGCTACCTAAAAACCTATTAGCACATGCATCTTTAGATAAAGATATTGTACTTGTATCGGCACTTAATAAAATAGAAATATGGGATAAAAAAGCGTACGATCAGTTTTTTGATACCATGACAGACGAAAGTTTTAGCAATTTGGCTAATGAAGTGATGAATAAGAAAGAAGATAGTTGATAGAAGATTGATGACGAAATTCTTATTGAATTTTATCTTCTGAGGTGGAATATTAAGATTAAAAAATGAATGAATCTAAAATGAGTGATGAAGGTATTAAGCTTACTGAACAATATCACATTCCTGTTTTATTACACGAAGCAATAGCGGCGCTAAATATTAAAGAAGATGGAGTGTATGTAGATTGCACATTTGGCGGTGGTGGGCATAGTAAAGAAATTTTGAAGCACCTTGGTGCAAACGGAAAACTTATTGTATTTGATCAAGACGAAGATGCAAAAAAAAATGTACCTAAAGATAACAGAGTACTATTTGTGCCCCAAAATTTTAGGTATTTGCAACGATTTTTAAGGCTACACAAATATACAAAAGTTGATGGTATATTGGCAGATTTGGGCGTATCGAGCCACCAGTTTGATACTGCCGAAAGAGGCTTTAGTACAAGGTTTGATGCAGCACTTGATATGCGTATGGATAGCAAACAAACAACTACGGCAGCTATTGTTTTAAACTCATATAATGAGCAGCAATTGCACAAAATGTTTGAAAAATATGGCGAAGTTACAAACTCCAAAACACTTGCAAAAACAATTGTAGAGCAAAGATTAATAAAACCATTTAGCACAATTAATACATTTAAACAAAGCATTTCGGCAGTTGTAAAAGGTAATCCAAATAAATATTTAGCACAAGTTTTTCAAGCATTGCGAATAGAGGTAAACGAAGAAATAAAAGTGTTGGAAGAAATGTTAGAACAAACCTTACTTGTTTTAAAAGAAAATGCAAGAGTAGCTATTATTACTTTTCATTCGTTGGAAGATAGAATAGTAAAAAACTTTTTTAAAACAGGAACAATAGATGAAGTAGAGGTTGATGATGTATATGGCACTAAACAAGAAAACCCTTTATTAGTGATTACCAAAAAGCCAATAATAGCTTCTATGCATGAGCAAAAAATAAACAACAGAAGTAGAAGTGCAAAATTAAGAATAGCAGAAAAAAAATAAATGGCAGACGATAAAAAAAACAACGATTTAGGCTTTCTAAAAGGCGATTGGAAACAATATTTTAATTACAAAAGAGTAGTTGATAACATTCCATTTTTTCTTTTTTTATCGCTGCTTGCAATACTGTACATATATAATGGGCACCATGCCGATAAGCTGATAAGGAAAATAGCAACAACCGAAAAAAATATTAAAGAATTAGAATACGAATACAAAACAATAAAAAGCGAATTAATTTTTAGAAGCAAAGCAAGCGAATTAATAAAAGTGGTAGAGCCGATGGGCTTAAAAGAAGCAGGTGCACCACCAATTTTATTAACAGATTCAACGGATAACTAAAAATAAAAAAACTTAGTGGATATAAAAAAAGACATATTATGGAGAGTTTATTTATGCTTTATTGGCATGGTAATACTTTGTGTAGGTGTGTTAAGCAGGGCTATTTATATACAGCAAGCGCAAGGGAAATATTGGAGAGGCATGAGCGATAGTTTGCATATAAAATCGCAACCAATAAATGCCGAAAGAGGCACTATTTATAGTGAAGATGGAAATATGCTAAGCACATCTGTTCCAATATTTGATGTATTTGTAGATTTTGGTGCCGAGGGATTAAGAGAAAAAGGAGGAAAGCGTTTTAAAGAAAATATAGATTCGTTAAGTATATGTTTATCAAATTTATTTGGCGATAAAAGCATAGCGGATTACCACACTATTTTGCAGCATGCTTACAATGAAGAGGATAGATATTTTATATTAAAAAAGAAAATGACTTTTGATCAATATTTATTGATGAGAAAATTTCCTTTGGTAAGACTTGGCCGAAACAAAAGTGGTTTTATAATAGATGCAAAAGATAAAAGAATAAACCCTTACGTATTATTAGCCAATAGAACAATTGGATTGTCGAGGCAAGATTTATCTAAAAATGTGGGTTTAGAATTAACATACGATAGTTTGCTAAGAGGCACTACTGGGCAGCGTTTGATGCGATACGCAGCTGGTGCTTATATGCCTGTAGAAGGATCAGAGCTAGACCCTGTAAATGGTAAAGATATTATTACAACTTTAGATACTTACATACAAGATGTTACTGAAAATGCTTTACTGAAAATGATGGCAAACAACAATTCATTGCATGGTACAGCAATTGTAATGGAAACTGCTACAGGCAAAATAAAAGCAATAGCTAATTTAGGAAAACAAGCAGATGGTACATATTTAGAAGATATGAATTATGGCATTGGTAAAAAAACTGAACCTGGATCGGTTTTTAAATTAGCAACTTTAATGAGTTTATTAGAAGATGGATTTGTAGATACCAATACAGTTGTTAATTGCGAAGGCGGACGGAAATCTTTTTATGGTTTACGCATTACCGATTCACATTTAGGAACATACGAAACTACAGTAAAAAATGCTTTTGCTGCAAGCAGCAATGTAGCTTTTGCAAAACTAGCCGATCAGTTTTATCACAATAATCCGCAAAAGTTTTTAGATAATTTGCACAAAATGAGATTAGATACTTATACAGGTGTAGATATTGTTGCAAGCTCTGGTTTTCCGCTTATTAAAAAAGCAACTGCAAGGTCGTGGAGCGCTACTACAATACCATATATGGCGCATGGCTACGAAGAGTTAGTAACACCGCTGCACATGCTTACACTATATAATGCTGTAGCTAATAATGGTAAAATGATGAAACCATATTTAGTAAATGCCATTAAAGAATATGGTGTAACTGTAAAAGAAATACAGCCACAAGTATTGGTATCTAAAGTTTGTAGCGATGTAAATGTTGCAAAATTAAAAGCATGTATGTTGGATGTGGTAGAGAGCAAGCATGGTACTGCACATGCAATAAAAGATAGCAATTATTTAATTGCCGGAAAAACTGGTACTGCTGTAACCGCACTAGATAATAAAGGATATAACAAAGGAGCAAAAATTTATCAAGCATCTTTTATTGGTTATTTTCCTGCAAGTGCTCCAAAATATACTGTGGCAGTAGTTATACAAAATAGTAGAGAGTCTAAATTAATATACGGTGCAGCAGTATCGGGTACAGTGTTTAAAGAAATTAGCGATAAATTAATGGCAAGGTATATTTCTACAACAACACAATATAAAAATACTGTTGTTAAAGATTCTATCATTATCAATGCCATTGGTTTAAAAAAAGATGTACAATCGGTATTTTCTTTTATGCAAATTCCTTTTGCCGATTCGGCAAAATCTGGCACTTGGCGAAATGTAATGCTTTTGCAAAACAATATTGCAATGGTTGCTGCTCCAGCTTATTCAAATAATACAATGCCAAATGTAATTGGTATGGGCTTAAAAGATGCTGTATATCTTTTAGAAAACAATGGAATCAAAATTTCTTTGCAAGGAAAAGGAAAAGTAATAAGTCAAAGTATAATCGCTGG
The DNA here is from genome assembly GCA_013141435.1 of Ferruginibacter sp. Taxonomy (GTDB): domain Bacteria; phylum Bacteroidota; class Bacteroidia; order Chitinophagales; family Chitinophagaceae; genus Ferruginibacter. Next base: position 15,608 of record JABFQZ010000021.1, on the reverse strand, counting down.
TACAAATTTTAAAAAAGGACAAAAAATAAATTTGTTTTTAAATTAAATGTTGAAAGAACTATTATATAAAGTAAAATTAAAAGCAGTGCATGGTAATACCAATGTAACTGTAACTTCTTTGCATATAGATTCTCGTAAAGTACTTGCTAATACTTGCTTTATAGCAATAAATGGTGTCGAAACTAATGGTCATAATTACATAGACTCAGCAATAAAAAATGGTGCAATTGCAATTGTAGTTGAAATATTGCCAACAAATATTGTAGATGGTATTACATATATACAAGTAGAAAATACAAGTGAAGCTGCAGGTATTATGGCGCACAATTTTTTTGGCGAACCTTCAAATAAATTTAAACTTATAGGTGTTACAGGTACAAACGGAAAAACAACAGTGGCTACAATACTTTATAATTTATTTACAAAATTAGGGCATGTATGTGGGCTTATCAGCACAGTCGAAAATAAAATTGGAACAACAGTTTTTTCTGCTACACACACTACGCCAGATGCAATTAGTTTGAATGCACTTTTAAAAAATATGTACGATAATGGTTGTAAATATGTTTTTATGGAATGTAGTAGCCATGCTATTTTTCAAGATAGAATTGCAGGACTAAATTTTGCTGGAGGCATTTTTACAAACATTACACACGACCATTTAGATTACCATAAAACATTTGATGAATATATAAGAGTTAAAAAAAGTTGGTTCGATAATTTGCCTACAAATGCTTTTGCAATAAGCAATGCAGATGATAAGCGTGGAGCAGTAATGTTGCAAAATACAAATGCAAAAAAATACTATTACAGCTTAAGAACAATATCAGATTTTAAAGGAAAAATATTGGACAATAGTTTGTCGGGCTTACACATGATGATAAACGAAGTAGAGGTTTATTTTAAATTAATTGGTGAGTTTAATGCCTACAATTTATTATCGGTATATGCAGCAGCTATAAGTTTGGGTTTAAGTAAAGAAGAAGTTTTACTTGCACTTAGTAATATAAATGGTGCAGAAGGTAGGTTCGATTATCAAGTAAGTAAAATACAAAAAAATATAGGTATTGTAGATTATGCACACACACCCGATGCGTTATTAAATGTACTAGTAACAATAAAAAAATTAAAACACGGAAACGAAAAAATTATTACAGTTGTAGGTTGTGGCGGAGATAGAGATAAAGCTAAAAGACCAATAATGGCAGAGGTTGCATGCGGGCATAGCGATAAAGTTATCCTTACATCCGATAATCCTCGTAGCGAAAAAATAGAAGATATTATACAAGAAATGGAAGCAGGAATAAATGTGGTATCAAGAAGAAAATACATTTCTATTACAGATAGAAGAGAAGCAATAAAAACGGCAGTGAGTTTGTGCAACGAAGACGATATTGTTTTAATAGCAGGAAAAGGGCACGAAAAATATCAAGAAATTAACGGAATAAAATTTGAGTTTGACGATAAAAAAGTACTTGCCGAAATGTTTGATTTGCTTGGTAAATAAAGTTTAAAATTGAACAAATAGTAAGTAATAAAGTTATGTAATTAGGAAATTATTAATTAAAAAATTATTCAGTAAAAATGTTATATCATTTATTCGATTGGATTACACAACACTGGTCTAAATCTACTTTTCCTGGAAGCGGTATGTTTCAGTTTATAAGTTTTAGAGTTATAATGGCACTAATACTGTCGTTAATAATTACAACAGTTTATGGCAAAAAACTCATTTTGTTTTTGCAAAATAAACAAATGGGCGAAACCGTAAGAGATCTTGGGCTAGAAGGGGAGCAACAAAAAAGAGGCACACCTTCTATGGGTGGTATAATAATAATATTGGGCATTTTAATACCTACATTATTATTTGCAAATTTAGATAAAGTGTATATACGCCTTATGATGCTTTGTACCGTATGGCTTGGAGCTATTGGTTTTGTAGATGATTATTTAAAAATAAAAAGCAAAAGAGATGCTAAAGCAAAAGGAGTAGATTATAAGAAAAGCGATAGCGATGGGTTAGCAGCAAAGTTTAAATTATTTGGACAAGTAGGTATTGGTATTATCATTGGTGTTACACTTTATTTTAGTCCAAGTGTTACAGTAAAAAGAGAAATAACATCGGCAAGTATAAACGATGTATTGAAAAGAGGAGAAAAAAAAATAAAAATAGATACGATTTTAATTGATGGAAAAGAGCATGTATTTGCAAATGTAAAATCGCAGGTAACAACTATTCCTTTTACAAAAAATCATGAGTTTAATTATGCACAGTTATTACCAAAAAGGTTAGAAGATTATGCTTATTTAATTTATATAGGAGTAGTAATTTTTATAGTAACTGCGGTATCAAACGCAGCAAATATTACTGATGGTTTAGATGGGCTAGCAACAGGCATTAGTGCAATTATTGGAATAGGGTTAGGCATTTTTGCTTACGTAAGTGGCAATATAAAATTTGCAGAATATTTAAATATTATGTACATACCAAATTTAGGAGAGCTGTCTATTTTTATTGCAGCTTTTGTAGGTGCTTGTATCGGCTTTCTTTGGTACAACTCTTACCCAGCGCAAGTTTTTATGGGCGATACTGGAAGCCTTGCATTAGGAGGCATTATAGCTGCTTTAGCAATAATAGTGCGTAAAGAATTATTAATTCCTATTTTTTGTTTAGCATTTTTTGTGGAGTTGTGTAGTGTAATGATACAAGTAAGTTATTTTAAATATACAAAGCGAAAGTATGGCGAAGGGAGAAGAGTTTTCTTAATGAGCCCATTGCATCATCATTATCAAAAACTTGGTTTTCACGAAAGTAAAATTGCTGTTCGTTTTTGGATACTTACAATATTGTGTGTGGCAATAGCCATTGCAACTTTAAAAATGAGATAAAGAATTGAGTAATAAAAAGCGCATAGTAATATTAGGAGCAGGCGAAAGTGGCATTGGTACTGCTTTATTGGCAAAGCAGCAAGGGTACAATGTATTTGTAAGCGATGGAGGTTGTATAAAAGAAAATTATAAAAATGATCTTTTACAAAATGAAATCGAGTTTGAAGAAGGTGCACATACCGAAGCAAAAATATTAAATGCAGATGTGGTAATGAAAAGTCCTGGCATACCAGAAAAAAACGAACTAGTTAAAAAAATTAGAGAAAAAAAAATAGAGATAATAAGTGAAATAGAGTTTGCATATAGGTATAAAGGCAATAGTAAAATAATTGCAATAACTGGTAGTAATGGTAAAACAACTACAACAGCTTTAACTTATAACATTTGCAAATTGGTAAGTAATGATTGTGCAATGGTTGGCAATATAGGGTTTTCGTTTGCAAGGCAAGTAGCCGAAAATCCTAAAAAAATGTATGTAGTAGAAGTGAGTTCTTTTCAGCTAGACGATATAGTATCATTTCGGCCAGATGTAGCAATAATTACAAACATTACCGAAGATCATTTAGATAGATACAATTACGATGTAAATAACTATATAAAAAGCAAATTTAGAATTATAGAAAATCAAATAGAAACAGACGTATTCATTTATAATATAGATGATGAAACTACAAAAAATAATATAGATAAATTAAACATTAGATCAAAAAAAGCACCAATAACGATGAATAAAGAATTACCAGAAGGAGCATATTTAACTACTGCACAAATGCATGTAAAATGGAAAGGCGAAGAAATGCAAATGAGTATCGATGATTTTGCATTGAAAGGAAAACACAATCAGTATAACAGTATGGCAGCAAGTATGGCAGGTACAGCAGTAGGTATTAGAAAAGAAAAAATTAGAGAGGCACTACAAACATTTGAAAGCTTAGAACATCGTATGGAACCTGTTGTAACAATCCGTGGGGTAGAATTTATTAACGATAGTAAAGCTACAAATATAAACAGTACTTGGTATGCATTAGAAAGTATGCAAAAACCTGTAGTGCTTATACTTGGAGGAGTAGATAAAGGAAATGATTATAATATTTTAAAAGATTTAGTTGTAGAAAAAGTAAAAGCCATTGTGTGCCTTGGTTTAGATAATGTAAAAATTGAAGAAGCTTTTGGTACAATAGTTTCAAACATGGTACAAGTAAATAATGCTACCGATGCAGTACAAGCAGCATTTAGCTTTGCCGAAAAAGGCGATGTAGTATTACTTAGCCCAGCATGTGCAAGTTTTGATTTGTATAAAAATTATGAAGATAGAGGCAATCAATTTAAAGCAGCAGTAAAAGATTTATGATGCACAATGTAGAAGTAAAATGTAATTGTATAAAAAATGAGTTTTATTAAAAATAAATGTTAGAAGCAAATACCATAAGAGATTTTTTTAAACCAGATATTGCAAATATGGGCGGCAACCTTGTAAACAAAACAAAGGGCGACCGTGTAATATGGGCAATAGTGGTAATACTTACATTAGCTAGTTTATTGCTAGTGTATAGTAGCACAGGTTCATTAGCTTATCGTATGAGTAAAAGTACCGAGAGTTATTTGTTTAAACAGTTTGCATTTATTATGCTTGGTATAATGGTAATTTATTTTGCACACCGCATTAATTATACAATTTATTCAAGGGTTGCTCTTATTTTATTTTTAATTTCGGTACCGTTATTAATTTATACATTATTATTTGGTGTGCAATTAAATGCAGGTAGCAGGTGGATAAAATTGCCAGTAATTAACATGACTTTTCAAACATCAGATTTGGCAAAACTTGCACTGTTTATGTACCTCAGCAGGCAACTAAGCAGAAAACAAGCAATAATAAAAGATTTTAAAAAAGGATTTTTGCCAATTGTAGTACCAGTAGGTATTGTATGTATTTTAATTGCACCAGCAAATTTATCTACATCAATATTAGTAGCAGGTACAAGTTTTTTATTAATGTTTATAGGTAGGGTAAAAACAAAACATATTTTACTTACAATGGGTTTGGCTATGGTGCCAGTTGTAATATTAATTTCAATAGCAGTATCTACTTACGACAAAGAAAAAGGCGAAACAAAAAAACTACCAGCAATATTAGCTACTGGGCGCATACCTACTTGGATAGGACGTATACAAACATTTGTATATAGTAAAAAAGAAGATGGAAACGAAAAATTGTATCAAATAAATCAAGCAAAAATTGCCATTGCAAAAGGTGGTTGGCTTGGCAAAGGGCCAGGCAATAGTGAGCAACGAAATTTTTTGCCACACAGTTATTCCGATTTTATTTATGCAATAATTATAGAAGAGTATGGCATATTTGGTGCAGCATTTATGTGTTTTATTTATTTATTGTTTTTGTATAGGTGTATAAGAATTTATAGAAAATGCCCTTATGCATTTGGAGCTTTTTTAGCATTGGCTTTAAGTTTTACACTTGTAGTACAGGCAATAGCAAATATGGGTGTAAATGTAAATTTATTTCCAAATACTGGTGTTACACTACCATTGGTAAGTATGGGTGGTAGCAGTTTTTTGTTTACATGTTTAAGTATTGGTATTATATTAAGTGTGTCTCGTAATGTTGAGCAGCAAGAAGGAAAGTTAGCAGCACAAACAGCAAAAATAATTAGCCAAGAAAAAGAAAACGAAGAAGAATAAATGAGTGAAATAAAAAATATACAAAATAAAAACATACGCATCATCATTGCAGGAGGCGGTACAGGGGGACATATTTTTCCTGCTATTGCCATAGCTAATGCAATAAAAAAAATACAACCCAATGCACAATTTTTATTTGTAGGTGCTAAAGGTAAAATGGAGATGGAAAAAGTGCCACAAGCAGGTTACGAAATAAAAGGGTTAGATATTGCTGGGTTCAATAGAAGTTCTTTATTAAAAAATATTGGGTTACCATTAAAAATAATAAAAAGTTTTTTTCAAGTTGCAAGCATAATAAAAACATTTAAGCCTACTGCTGTTATTGGTGTTGGTGGATATTCAAGTTATCCCGTATTGCGTTTTGCACAAAGTAAAAATATACCAACATTTATACACGAAAGCAATTCATTTGCAGGTAAAAGTAATATTATGCTTGGTAAAAAAGCTACACAAATATTTACAGCATCGGATAATATGCAAACATTTTTTCCAGTTCATAAAACTATTGTAACTGGTAATCCTGTACGCCAAACAATAAGCCAGAGTGTAGTTACAAAAAATGAGGGTTTAAATAGTTTTGGATTAAATGAAAGCAAAAAAACAATTTTAGTAGTTGGTGGTAGCCTTGGTGCAAAATCTATAAACGAGGCTATAGCTAAAAATATAAGTTTATTTTCCGAAAATAATTTACAGTTAATATGGCAAACAGGTAAGCCATATTTTGAAACAGCTACCAAATTAGTAAAAGGACATACCGAAATTTTTATGAAAGATTTTATTATACAAATGGAGCATGCTTATGCAGCTGCCGATGTAATAATAAGTAGGAGTGGAGCTATGGCTGTGGCCGAACTTTGTTTGGTAGGCAAGCCTGTAATATTTGTGCCTTATCCCTTTGCTGCCGAAGATCATCAAACGGTAAATGCAAAAACATTGGTTTTAAAAAATGCGGCACTAATGGTAAAAGATGTTTTAGCTGAAAACGATTTAGTAAATACATTATTGAGTATGCTAAAAAACGAAAATTTGCAAAATCAATTAAAACAAAACATACAAAAACTGGCAGTAAAAAATGCAGATGAAATTATAGCATCTAAAATTTTGCAAGTAATTAACAAGGCATGATAGATATAAATAAAATATCGTCCATATATTTTGCAGGCATAGGCGGCATAGGCATGAGTGCGCTTGCTCGTTATTTTAATTATAAAGGAATAAAAGTAAGTGGTTACGATAAAACAGAAACGACACTTACAAAAAAATTGCAAGAAGAAGGTATAGAAATCAATTTCATCGACGATGTAAATTTGTTAGATAAAGGGGCAAGTGTAGTAGTATATACACCAGCCATTCCAGCAGCAAATTTACAATTGGCTTATTATAGAAATAATGGATATGCATTATTAAAGCGTAGCGATATTTTAGAATTAATAACAAAAACTACTTTTAATATTTGTATTGCTGGCACGCATGGCAAAACTACCACAAGCGCAATGGTAGCACATATTTTAAAAAACACAGGCTATGGCTGCACAACATTTTTAGGAGGAATAGCTACAAACTACAATACTAATTTTTGGCATAGCAATAATAATGTTTGTGTAGTAGAAGCCGATGAATATGATAGAAGTTTTTTGAAACTAAATCCAGATATTGCTATCATTACATCTATGGATGCCGATCATTTAGATATATATGGTACCGAAGAAAATATGCAAAATGCATTTATTGATTTTTCTACAAAAATAAAACCTAATGGGTGTTTAATAATTAAAGAAAATATAAATAGAATTAACGATTTTAAAGTAAAAGACACTTGCACTTACAATATTAATAATAGTACTGCAAATATTTCTGTACAAAATATAACAATAAATAATGGTGCATATGTTTTTGATGTAGTAAATAAATATTGGCACATAAACAATATTGTGCTAAATATGGGAGGCTTACACAATATCGAAAATGCAATAGCGGCAATAGGTGTGGCAAAATATTTGAATATTGATGATAATAAAATTATTGAAGCAGTAGCTTCATTTGCAGGTGTAAAAAGAAGGTTTGAGTATGTAGTAAAAAATGAAAAACAAGTTTATATCGATGATTATGCACACCATCCAGAAGAGTTGCGAGCATTAATTATAGGAGCAAAAAATCTTTATCCTACTATGAAGTGTACGGTTATTTTTCAGCCGCATTTATTTAGTAGAACAAATGATTTAGCTAAGGGTTTTGCCGAAGTATTAAGCCTTGCCGATGAAACAATTTTATTGCCAATTTATCCTGCAAGGGAGTTGCCAATGCTAGGCGTTACAAGCGAAATTGTTTTAGATAAAATGAGCAATAAACAAAAAAGTATAAAACAAAAAAGTGAAATATTAGAATGGTTGAAAAATAACAAATGTCAACTTTTAATAACAGCAGGGGCAGGTGATATTGATACTTTGGTACAGCCTATAAAAAATATAATTAGCACAAATGAATAAGCAAAAATACAATACTAAAAAAATACTACTAAGCATCGTTTGGGTGCTGGTAGGTATTAGTAGCATTGTATTACTCATAGCTGCAATTGGCAATAAAAATGAAAAAATATGCCGAGCAGTTACCATTAACATTGCTGGTGTAAGTAGCAATTTTTTTATCGATAAAAATGATATATATAAAATAATAAAAAATAATGGAGGCGATACAGTTTTGCACTCACCCATTTCAAAAATTAATATATCCTTAATCGAAAAAAAATTAGAAGAAAACATTTGGATTAAAAATGCAGAATTGTACTTTGATAACAATAATGTTTTAAATGTAAATATTGAAGAAAGAGAGCCAATTGCAAGGGTGTTTGGTAATTTCGATACATCTTTTTATATAGATAGTAGTTGTAAAGTTTTACCATTAAGCAATAAATTTTCGGCTAGGTTGCCCATCTTTACAGGGTTTAATAGCAATGTAGAAAATATTTCAACTAACGATAGTATATTATTAAAAAGTATAAAAAACATCGGTACAAAAATTATTTCCGATACATTTTTAATGGCATTAATAGAGCAAATAGATATTTCTGCAAACAATAACTTCGAAATGATTCCTAAAATAGGAAATCAAAAAATAATTTTTGGAGATGCTACAGATATTGATGAAAAATTTGATAAACTTAAAAAATTTTATAAAAATATAATAGTACACTCGGGGTGGAATAAATACAATAAAATTAATCTTCAATATAAAAACCAAATAGTAGCAAGTGTAAGAGGTAAAGAAGATGTAGTAGCCGATTCTTTAAGTACAATGCAACTAATGCAAACTATTGCATTAAACACTGCAAACCTTGCGGCTGATTCTGCACAAAATTTTGTACCAGATAATGCAAAAGGCAATAACGATAGCACACTCATTCAACAATCTGTAGAAAGAGATGAAGAAAATCAGCAAAGTACAATAAATCAGAATGCCGCAATTGTTGCTACACCAGTAATAAATGAAGCGCCAAAACAAACAACACTAAAAAAAATAGTAGATGTTAAAAATCTACCAAAACAAAATGCAGCACCAAAAGTTGTTGTAAAACCAACTATAACAAAACAAATACCAGAAAATAAAATAAAACCAAAAGCAATTTTAAAAAAAACAGAAAAAATAAAATAATTAAAAATTAATTTCCGCTATAATCCTTTTGAGGATTTAAGAGGTAAAATGCACACACATAAAAACAAATAAATCATGAATCAGGAACAACCAGTAATCGTAGGCTTAGACATTGGTACCACCAAAATTGCAGCAATAGCCGGCCGCAAAAACGAACATGGCAAACTAGAAATTCTTGGCTTTGGAAGAGCCAACAGTAATGGCGTGCAGCATGGTATGGTTTTAAATATCGATCAAACAATTAAGGCAATACAATTAGCCTTAGAAAACTGTTACGAATCTAATCCAAACCTTACCATTAGCGAAGTATATGTAGGCATTGCAGGCCATCATATAAAAAGTTTGCAAACAAGAGGCGATATAGTTCGTATGCAAAACGAAGAAGAAATAAGGCAAGAAGAAATTGACAGATTAATAGCAGACCAATATCGTACCTACATACCAGCAGGCGACCAAATTATTGATGTAATTCCGCAAGAATTTACGGTAGATAATTTTCAAAATATACCTAATCCAATAGGCTATAGTGGCGTAAAAGTAGGAGCCAATTTTCACATCATCACTGGCGATAAAAATGCTATCAGAAACATAAATAGAAGTGTAGAAAAATCAGGTCTTATTACCAAGGATTTGGTATTACAACCACTTGCATCAGCAGCAGCAGTAATGTGCGATCAAGATTTAGAAGCAGGAGTAGCCATTGTAGATATTGGTGGTGGTACAACTGATTTAGCAGTTTTTTACGAAGGTATATTAAAGCATACAGCAGTAATACCTTTTGGTGGCGAAAACATTACAAACGATATAAAAACAGGATTAGGAGTTTTAAAAACACAAGCTGAGCAAATGAAATTGCAGTTTGGTAGTGCCCTTGCCGACGAAACAAAGTCCAACGCATTTATTACAATCCCAGGCTTGCGTGGAATGACTCCAAAAGAAATTTCTGTAAAAAATTTGGCAAGTATTATACAAGCTCGTATGAGCGAAATAATGGATTTTGTAAGCTACCATTTAAAACAAGTAGGGTTAGATAATAAAATGCTCAACGGTGGCATAATACTTACTGGTGGCGGTTCGCAGTTAAAACATTTGTTACAACTTACAGAATATATAACAGGCTTAAATGCACGTATCGGTTTTCCAAACGAGCATCTTTCTGGTGGGCATATCGATGAGCTTTCTAAACCAATGTACAGCACTTGTATTGGGCTTATTTTAAAAGGGTACAATGATTACGAAAATAAAAATAAACTATTAAACAAAAATTTCGTACACATTACCGCAAAAGGAATTATGCAAGAGGCTGCATCAGAAGAAGTAGAAACAGAAATAACTATTGATGAAGCTACACCACAAAACCAAGATGAAATTATTGTAAAACGCAAAAAAACAATAAAAGGCTTTATGGATAGTTTCAAAACAAACCTAATCGAAATGTTTAAAGAAGAAGGCGACGAAGAGTTATAATTAATAATTAATAATGGATAATTGAATAATGGATAATTGATAATGAATAATGTGAATACAATATCTCAATAATCAATACTAATATCTCAATACTAACAACTAAAAAAAACAACATGATACATTTTGATTTGCCAAAAGACCAATCCTCCATCATAAAAGTGATAGGCGTAGGCGGTGGCGGTAGCAATGCAGTAAACCACATGTTTGCACAAAATATCGAAGGCGTAGATTTCATAATCTGCAATACCGATGCACAAGCAATAGCACAAAGCAAAGTGCCCAATAAAATACAATTAGGTCCACACCTAACGCAAGGGCTTGGCGCAGGCGCAAACCCTTCAATAGGCAAACAAGCCACCGAAGAAAGTTTAGAAGAAATAAAAAGAATACTAGAAGTAAATACCAAAATGGCATTTATTACAGCAGGCATGGGCGGAGGCACAGGCACTGGTGGTGCACCTATAATAGCAAGTATATGCAAAGAGTTGGGCATACTTACAGTAGGCATAGTTACCACACCATTTGCTTACGAAGGCAAAAAAAGAGTAGCACAAGCCGAAGATGGTATAATGCTATTAAAAAACCATGTAGATACCTTGTTGGTAATAAGCAACGATAAATTGCGTCACCAATTTGGCAATCTAAAAATGAAAGAAGCATTCAATAAAGCCGACGATATATTAGCCACAGCAGCAAAATGTATTACCGATGTAATAAACAGCACAGGCCAAATAAATGTCGATTTTGCCGATGTGTGTACCGTTATGAGCAATGGAGGCGTAGCTATTTTAGGTAGTGCTACAGCACAAGGAGATAACAGAGCACACCAAGCAGTAGAGCATGCGCTTACATCACCATTACTAAACGATAACGATATACGTGGGGCAAAATGGATACTTATCAACATCAATTCGGCCGAAGGCGAGCATGAATTTACAATGGACGAAGTAGAAATTATACAAAACTATATACTCTCACAAGCAGGCGATGAAACCGATGTAATCTTAGGCCTTGGGTACGACAGTACCTTGGGCGAAAGCATAAGCATAACTCTTATTGCCACTGGTTTTGAGCATAAAGATCCATTCGCAAAAAAGAATACAATTTCCAACCTACAAAAAGCCGATGAAAAAATAGTAATGCATTTAGATATGCAACCAAATAGCACTACACAAGTTTCGGCCACACAACCTACATTGCAATTCGAAGATCAAAGAATAGATGAAAAAATAACAGCAATACAACAACAAGATGCAGCAAAATCAATGGCTCCAACAATAGTAGAAGAAACCATCGTAAAAATACCTAGTACAAATACTGTGGATAAATCAAACGAAGAACCAATCTTTTTTGAAATATCTTCGACACAAGATCAAGCACCAGTTATACAATTCGATACAGATTTTATATCTGAACCAATAATAAAAACTGCACAACAACAAGATGCTTTATCTACAACAATAACTAACAATGCTAGCAATACAAGCAACCTTTCGTCGGGTGGCTTTTTGGCAAAACCAACGCAAATATACGCCGAGGCAAAACCAGAGAATCTAAAATCCAAATCGCAAGACGAACCACTACCGCAGCAAAATAAATTGCAGGCCGACGAACCTGTTTTCCAAATGCAGTTGGTAGTTAAAGAAAACCTAGAAACGGCGGAGGAAAAACCGTTAAGCACCGAAACTGCTCAGCCATATATGAGTAAATCTGTAGAGGATACTGCAATGCAGGACGATGCAGAAGCACTTAGGCGCAGGGCATCAGAGCGAATAGCGAAATTAAGGAATCTATCTTTCAATATTAACGCTACTGACCCCAACAATGAGTTCGAATCAGTGCCGGCTTACCTCCGTCGTAATATGGAAATCCACAATCAAATTGCCGATGTAGAAACCTTCTACAGCAATTACACCGTTAAGTCCAACGACAACAATCAAGCCGAAATAAACACAATCAATAACTTTCTCGATGGCGTAAAGCCAGACTAAATAACTACATGAAAAACCCTGATTAGATTTCAATTTTGTAGTGTGTGTAAAACCCCTTTCATTAATGATAGGGGTTTATTTTTTTTGGGGCTACCCACAGTAAACCATTACCCAGCTGCAGTTGTGGCTATCCGCTGTACCTTCGCTATCGCTACGGTGCCGCTGCTATCCCCCAGCCTTTCAGCCACATACCATTACCCAACGTAAAAATTTGCTTTCAAACTTTTTACTGACTTACCTCTTTCACAATAGCAGTAGAAAAAACTACATGGGTAGAGTGTTCTTTGTGGGATAATGCCAACCTAGCGCCATACCTAAAAAAGGTATACAGGTATATGTAACAGGTACTCCCGAAAGCAGTGCCTGGATAAACAAGGACGGCGAAGCAGCTTCTATACTAGCGGTAAGAGTAGTAAAATTAGAATTACTAGGTAGCAAAAAAGAATAACCACAAACACAGCCACAAAGTACAAGCACTACCGTAGCACCTTTAGAGGCAACCGAACCACAAGACGATTTGCCATTTTAAAACACACCAAATAAAACGGCTACACTGGTAAGCCGTTTTATTTTTTAAAATTTATATTTACAGCTCATGACAAAAAAAGAAATAATAAAAAAATTAGTACTGTTTTCTATAAAAGATAAAACAGTACAAAATAAAATAGTAGGCTTAGGCATAGTAAGCGATACGCAGGCTGTAATGTTAAAAGCTAAAACTGGTTTTAATTTAGCAGGTTACAAACGTGTGATTGATAAATATGCAATAAAACACACACTGAAAAAACACGGAAATGAAAAACAAGAAAAACTACGTGGACAAATAGCCGTTACCGAAAAAGATTTTGAAAATATACCCGAAATTGTACAGTCTCAAAATGTGATTTTTTCGGGTAAAAATAGGCAAGGTAAAGACTGTTTATTGTACGAAGCAAAAATAGGAAATACTTATTATTATGTAGAAGAAATACGAACTGGCAAAAAAGCAATTAGCTTTAAATACACTGTATAAGCGTAAATAAAAAAGCTAGTAACTTGGTAGCCACTAGCCTTTATTAGATGTTTGCCCAACGGGTGTATGCTGCTATAAATAGCCCCTTCCCTCAACGTCATTGTACGATTTTGGCATCTGCACCACAAATATACAAAAATAAATTTTGCAATACCAAATTTTAACCACATTTATACTGTTCAACACAATTCCAAAGCTATTTTACTCTATGCAAAAATATTGGCACAAAGCACCGCCGAACTATCCGAAGCGTTGTATGATATAGGTATCGCTTAATTTATTTTTTGCTATTAAAATATTCTAATACATCTGGTTGTGATTTGCTTTCAAACTTTTTACTAACTTAGTTCTTTCACAATCTTCAAAATTTGATTTCTGTTGTTCAGGCGGTTGTGATTTGCTTTCAAACTTTTTACTAACTTAGTTCTTTCACAATTCTTGTTGAGATAAACCTAATTCTACTCTTGTTGTGATTTGCTTTCAAACTTTTTACTAACTTAGTTCTTTCACAATTTGGCAATAAAGAACCATATCTATAACTAGGTTGTGATTTGCTTTCAAACTTTTTACTAACTTAGTTCTTTCACAATTGTGAATGGAAAGGGAATTTTTTCAGATAGTTGTGATTTGCTTTCAAACTTTTTACTAACTTAGTTCTTTCACAATAGTTATTTTTGTAGTATCGTCTCATTACAGTTGTGATTTGCTTTCAAACTTTTTACTAACTTAGTTCTTTCACAATAGTGTCATGGAAAATATATGCATTAACTTTAGTTGTGATTTGCTTTCAAACTTTTTACTAACTTAGTTCTTTCACAATTTCATAAAGTACTTTTTCGTATGCTTCGGAGTTGTGATTTGCTTTCAAACTTTTTACTAACTTAGTTCTTTCACAATTTTTACTACAAAAGCAAAGTGCAGCGTATGGTTGTGATTTGCTTTCAAACTTTTTACTAACTTAGTTCTTTCACAATCTTTTTTCATTTTCACATTTTCTAAAAAGAAGTTGTGATTTGCTTTCAAACTTTTTACTAACTTAGTTCTTTCACAATACAGAGAGTTTTTAACAAAACAAGAGGTGTGTTGTGATTTGCTTTCAAACTTTTTACTAACTTAGTTCTTTCACAATTCATTATATTATATTTCAAAGTCAATTGAAGTTGTGATTTGCTTTCAAACTTTTTACTAACTTAGTTCTTTCACAATTGAACATTGACTTTTTGTACCAATAGAATAGTTGTGATTTGCTTTCAAACTTTTTACTAACTTAGTTCTTTCACAATCACTACCCTCTGCCAACTCATCAGCTTCCAGTTGTGATTTGCTTTCAAACTTTTTACTAACTTAGTTCTTTCACAATACCGATTGTTTAAACTCATTGTAATTAGCTAGTTGTGATTTGCTTTCAAACTTTTTACTAACTTAGTTCTTTCACAATTCTCATAGCTGTCATTATTAATCATAACTAGTTGTGATTTGCTTTCAAACTTTTTACTAACTTAGTTCTTTCACAATCTTGCTGTATTTTGGCTAGCTTTATATACAGTTGTGATTTGCTTTCAAACTTTTTACTAACTTAGTTCTTTCACAATACTTTAATACATAAGCTGCAAGGCAATGCGGTTGTGATTTGCTTTCAAACTTTTTACTAACTTAGTTCTTTCACAATAATTCCGATAACTGTTCCATCTTCATTCCAGTTGTGATTTGCTTTCAAACTTTTTACTAACTTAGTTCTTTCACAATTATACAAGAGGGGCTTGGGTGATTGGGGGTGTTGTGATTTGCTTTCAAACTTTTTACTAACTTAGTTCTTTCACAATACGATTGCACGAAAGCTTTGCTAGTAAAGCATCTGAGTTAAAAAATAGGAATAAAAAATAGAACTTCTGTTCATTTTC
>JABFQZ010000026.1 GCA_013141435.1 Ferruginibacter sp. | reverse complement strand
CGTACAAACATGTACCAAATTTAATAAAAAACAACTCTAGGACACCCAAAAACACACTTTAAAAAGTATAAATAAATCTAAACTAATTGATTATGTTTTGCAAGTAGAAAATTTGTCGAAAACAGGAAAAAGGGAATTTTAAAAAATATTTTGACAGTAATTCAAAATGGGAAACTATTGCTGAATTTTTGTAAAAAAATATAAACCATTTTTTAGTTTATTCATTTTTTTCGATATTAATTATCTTTGAGTATTACAAATGTGCATTATGCCAAACACTTGTAAATGCGCCTACTACTGCAATTGTATTTTTAAAATGTAGTTTTTCTAAATGCAAATCATCAATATCTTTTTGTAAAACTTTTCTATGTACTGGGTTCATAGTACCGCAATAAGCACCAGCTTCTACATGTGGGTCGTACTGAAAATTGGCATCTACAATTGTACCTCTTGGGTACATAATACCAGGTGTGCCTTGCCCACGTATGTCTAATACTTCTGGGTGCTCTAAACCTAATGTATGCCCAAATTCATGCGCTGCTGTACTCGAATTGTTGAGTAAATTATTTAACTGAAAATACCCAGTATTACTTCCTACACCATCTACAAAAGAAATATTTTCGCTGGCTTTTTCTTCTATTCTAAAAAAATTATTTAATGGATTTGTATTTTCAATAACATCTTTTGGTGTAAGAAATTGTTTATAAATGCCAGTAGTATTTAAAATAAACCCATAGCCTCTTTCGTTAATTATGGCATGCGCATTAAGTATATTCCAATACAAATTTATATCATTACAAATTTGTTGGCTAATTGCAGCATTGGCGGCATTGCCATAAAAATAAAGATTTGCTTTTATGGTAATAGTGTTTGTGTTATTATCTAGTTCTGCAATTCCCATAAATTACTTCAAATATTGTTGAAAATAATCTGTTACTTTTTGGTATAAATGTACTCTATCTTTACCAAGCACATTATGCTCATGCCCTGGGTAAATCATATAATCTACCTGTACACCAGCATCTACTGCTGCTTTTACAAAATCTACAGAATGTTGCTGAACCACAACTGGGTCTTGCATTCCATGAATTAATAGTAATTTATCTTTTAATTTGCTTACCTGTTTTATAAGGTTTGTTTTAGTATATCCTTCGGGGTTTTCTTGTGGCGTATCCATGTACCTTTCGCCATACATAATTTCATACAATTGCCAATTCATTACAGCCCCACCAGCTACAGCTGCTTTAAAAACACCTGGGTTATTTAGTATAAAATTTGTAGTTAAAAAACCTCCATAACTCCACCCAAATAATCCCATGTTGGTTTTATCTACATACTGTTTTGTATTCAAATAATTTACGCCTGCCTTCAAATCTTCCATTTGCATTTCGCCAGCTTTTCTAAAAATAGTTTGTTCAAAATCCCTACCTCTATTCATACTACCTCTTGTATCTATTGTAAAAACTAAATAGCCTTTTTGAGCCATGTATTGAAACCAATAATCGCCAGCACCACCATTCCAAGCATTTAAAATCATTTGTGCATGAGGTCCTCCATACCAATATACTATTACAGGATATTTTTTTGTACTATCAAAATTTAAGGGTTTAAATGTACGGCAATACAAATCATCGTCATTGTTATTTTTTATAGTAAAAATTTCTAATTGCCCTAAATCGTAGGTAACTAAAGGGTTTGGTGATTGTAATAACTGTTTACTTTTACCAGTTTTTACTTCTGTAATATTAATTATTTTTGGTGTTTGTGTATTGCTATAATTATCTATAAAATATTTACCTGAGTTGCTTATACTAATGTTGTGTACGCCACTTGCTTTTGTAAGTCTGGTAGTTTTTAATGTTTTTAAATTGAGCAAATATAAGTTTTTGTTAATTGGCGATTCTTCGGTAGATACATAAAAAATATTTTCTCCTTTTTCGTCAAAGCCTTTTACGTCTATTACATCCCATTTACCTTTAGTTAACTGTGTTTGTAATTTTCCATGTACATTGTACAAGTACAAATGGTTCCAGCCATCTCTTTTACTTTGCCAAATAAACATATTGGGCTTGTTTTTTACAAAAAGCATAGGTACTAATGGTTCGAAATATTTATCATTGGTTTCTTCAAATAATGTTGATAAATAATTGCCAGTAGTTGCATCATATTTATTTAACCAAACATGGTTTTGGGCTCTGTTTACAATTGCTACAAATACATATTTATCATCGGCACTCCAAGCTATATTTGTTAGGTATCTTTCTTTAGTATTGTTTAATATTTCAAAAGGAGTAGTTGCATCATTAAAAATACCATCTTGTGTTTTTAGCCAAATTGTTTTATTTGTTTCAGTGTTATAAACCCCTACAGTTACTTCATGGCTTTTGCCTCCAGCCATTGGGTATTTTATATTTTCATTTTTTGCTGGATGTGCTGTCCAATCTATTATTGGATAATCATTAACCATACTTTGATCCATTCTATAAAACGCTAACATGTTTCCAGTATTGTTCCAAAATGTTCCTTTATTTATACCAAATTCATCTCTATGTACCGATGATGCATAAACAATATTTTCGCTTCCATCTGTTGTTACCTGCTTTGCATCATCGTATTTTGCAACAAATAAATTATTGTTTTTTAAATATGCTTTATATTGCAAAATGCTTTCATCAGCACCAGCTGGCATAGAGTCTTTAGATGAAGCCTCATCTTTCTTTCCATCAGTATTTAATTCAAAACTATATTTTATACCTTTTACAATAATTGAATAAATATTTTGTACAAATTGCACCGCTGGCATGGTTTTTAATTCACTTACATTATAACCCTTTAGTTGCCTATTTATTTGCGAAAGTTTGAGCAAAGTTTTTTCTTCTTTCAACGAAAAGTTTCCTCTAATCCACTCATCTACACCATCTATTTTTTTTATATAAGCATATTCTTCAGTGCCTTTTAAAAACTGCAACTGACGCATGTTTTCGGGAGCAAGTGAGGTACGGGCATTTAGCATAGCATCTTGCATCGTCAATACTTTTTGTTGTGCCACTGTAGCTACAGAAATAATAACAAAAAGAGATAGAAATATTTTCTTCATTGGTTTATATTTATTTTATTTATTGCTTCAATAAGAGAGAATTATTTGCCATTGTAAATTTTTGTAATGACATATTTCATTTTAATTTTTTCTGTAATTTTTTATGAAGTTAAGGCAATTTATTGGCATATAAAAAAGCTTCAAAATGTAATTTTTGAAGCTGTATTTGAAACTAAAAATAAGTTTTTTTTAAAGATTATCGCATTAAATTGATATTCTTATTCCGGCATTTGCATATAAAGAATTATGAAATAAATTGGCATATATTGATGTATTTTGTGATACTCTTTGAGTATAATTTTCACCAATCTCTAAAAGAAAACGAGTATTGTGGTTTATAAAATAATTTGCATTTACAGAAATTTTAAATTCACTTTGAATAAACGTATCATTATTTAAACTACTACTATTTTTGTAAAACTGATACTTGTTTTCTCCACTAAAAGCAGCCGAAATAACGGTTCTTGTATTTGGGTAAAACTTGTAATTTATAAAATAATCTAGTCCTACATTTTTTTCAATGTTGTTTAAATCGTTTTCACTTATTAGTATAGTGTTTGAATAACTCTTATTATTTATCTTGTTTTCATTGTACAATGCATTAGCCGAAAAGCCATATTCTAATTGCTTATAAAGATTAATAGGTTTATATTTTTCATAACCTATTCGCAGTTTAGCACCAATATTTTTATTGCTATAAATGTATTTATTTACACTTGATGAAACTTTCTGTTCGCCAATATCTTCATTGTTTCCAAAATGAGGTATTAATCTTACATACTTAATAGTTCCTGATTGTCTAAAAGCGTTATTGGCAAAATATAGTATATCATTCAAATTGGCAAAATAATTTATATCGGTTTTAGCAATTACGTTTTTACTTTGCAAATATTTATCAATAACTTTTAAAGTGTATATTATTTTTCTTCTATTATCTAAAATTCTGAAATTATTAGATTTGGTTAATTCTTTTGCCAAACCATTTATTTCATCTAAAGTAAGCTTTCTACTAAGGTTTTTATCTTCTTCCAATATTTTTGCCAACCATATTGCATTTTGCATATCGGTTACATTTTCAAGCCTACCTTTTCCTACACCTACAACTAAATTTTCTTCAAAGTTTTTTACATTATACTTACTAGATGATGTTGACGCTAATAAATTTGTTTCTTTCCTGCTATTCGAACCTGCTAATATTTCTGTGCCAATTTCCAAAAAATTATTTTTAAAATACCATTTATTGTTTACAGTAAAATAGGGTGTAATATTTGCTTGCCTAATTTTAAAAGGATTGCTAATGTCTTTTTTAGAATTAGATTCAAAACTTGTAATTAAACCTGAATTAATTACTCGGTAAATTTTATCGGTACTTCTTAAGCAAATTAGGTTAGTATTTAGGCCAGCATTTATACTCCTGTTAATTATTCCGTTGCCAAAGTTATTGGAGTTTTGTCCGTTTGTGTTAAACCCAAGGTCAATAGCTTTGTATTTTTCTACTCTAAACTTATAATTTTTTATTAAATCGGCATTTTGGGAATAAGCAGTTACAATAATGAAAAAAAGGATAGGTAATAGTAGTACTTTTTGCATAATAATTGTTTTGGTTTATGCAAAAGTATTTTACAATTATATAATTTGTTGTTAACCAAAATGTAACTAATTGTTAATTGCATTAATTAACTCCACTGCCATTATGTACTGCATCATTTGGTGCTACAAAATGCAATTTACCAGCCGCATCTTCGGCCATTAAAATCATACCATTACTTTCTATTCCACGCATTTTTCGTGGAGCTAAGTTTACTACTACAACTACCTGTTTACCTACAATAGCATCAGGCTCAAAGTGAAGAGCAATGCCGCTTACAATCGTTCTGGTTTCAAAACCTAAATCTACTTCAAGCTTCAATAATTTATCAGCTTTTTCTACTTTTGAGGCACTTAAAATAGTACCTACTTTTAAATCTATTTTTGCAAAATCGTCAAATTGAATTTCAGATTTAATATTGCATTTTTTTGCATGCTCAGTTGCTTCTTTCTCTTTGCTAACTGCCAACTGCACACTGCTATTTGCCAACTGTTCCTTTATAATAGTTTCTTTATTCATGTTTATAGCTGCACTTTTAATTTTTAATTTTTCAACTTGTTCTGCTACTTCTGTATCTTCTATTTTTCTGAACAATAATTCAGGTGGTCGTAACGAATAGCCTACACTTAATAATTTTGCACTTCCAGCATTTTCCCAATCCAACATTTTTTCTACAGTCTTCATCATCACACACATTCTTTTTGCAGCATTGGGCAAAAATGGATTAATAAAAATGGCTAGGTTTGCAACCAATTGCAAACAAATATGCATACAGTTATCAATTTTTTGTTGAGCTTCTGTAGTCGGCTTTCCATCTTCGTTGGTTTGCTTTGCTATTATCCATGGCTCTTTATCTTGCATGTATTTATTACCTTTTCTTGCAAGGTCTATTACCGCAGTAAGTGCATCTCTAAATTTATATCCTTCAATATTTTTTTCTATTAATGTTTTTGTGTTTTTTATTTCTTCAAGCAATTGCTTATCGGCGTCGTCTATTATTTCATTACTAAACTTTGGCACTTTACCGCCACATAGTTTATGCATTAATACAAATGCCCGGTTCACAAAATTTCCAAAAACCGCCACCAGCTCGCCATTAACTGCTTCTTGAAAACCTTTCCATGTAAACTCACTATCTTTTGTTTCGGGTGCAATGGCATTCAAATAATAACGCAAAGCATCTACCATTTGGTCGCCACCGTTTTCTTTTTTTACAAAGTCGTTTATATAATCATCCATTTCTATACTCCACCCACGGCTCGTACTCATTTTATCACCTTCCAAATTCATAAATTCATTGCTTGGCACATTATCAGGCAAAATATTTCCATGCAATTTTAATATTATTGGAAAAATTATTGAATGAAATACAATGTTATCTTTTCCTATAAAATGCACCAACTTAGTATCATCGCTATACCAATAAGGTTTCCAATCTTTTTCGTTATCTATAGCCCATTGCTTTGTAGCACTAACATAACCAATAGGTGCATCAAACCATACGTATAAAACTTTCCCCTCTTCGGCTGGCACTTTTACTCCCCAATCCAAATCTCTTGTAACAGCTCTTGGCTGCAATCCCATTTCTATCCACCCTTTGCATTGCCCTATTACATTGGCTTTCCAATCATCTTTATGGTCTTCTAAAATCCATTTTCGCAAAAAATCTTCATGTTTATTTAATGGCAAATACCAATGGGTAGTTGCTTTTTTTATTGGAGTGTTTCCACTAAGTGTACTTCTTGGATTTATCAATTGTTCGGGGCTCAAATCGGTACCACATTTTTCGCATTGGTCGCCGTAGGCACTATCGCTTGCACAAACAGGGCAAGTTCCAATTATGTATCTATCTGCCAAAAAAGTATTTGCTTCTTCATCAAAAAATTGCTCCGTTTCTTTTATTTCCAAATCGCCATTATTGTTCAACATTGTAAAAAACTCTTGAGCCGTTTCATGATGTATTTGCTCACTTGTTCTGTGATAAATATCAAAAGAAATACCCAAGTCAGCCATATTACTTTTTAGCATTGCATGGTATTTATCTACAATAGCTTTTGGCGTAGTTTTTTCTTTCATAGCCTGTATAGTAATAGCAGCACCATGTTCATCACTTCCACATACATACACTACATCGCATTTCTTAGCACGCAAATAACGTACATATATATCTGCTGGCAAGTAAGCTCCAGCAAGGTGTCCAATATGTTTTGGTCCATTCGCATAAGGCAAAGCAGATGTAATTAAGTATCTTTTTGGTTCAGTCATTTTCTTTTTTTATTGTATTTTATTTTTTTGTTGCACAAAATAAATTTTGTGTACCAGCTAAAACATAGCTATGGTCAACTTCAGTGGCGTCGCACTTCTCATCATTATATCTTTATTCAACATTAATTATGCAATAGATTTAAGCAAACTAATTTTACTTTTTATTAAAAAAATATTTTCCACAATGTGCATTTTAAAAGATAAGTTTTAACTACCATAAATTTTTATATATGCGTACTCTACCATTCTTTATTATTGCAAAAATATCAAAACAAAACCCAATATCGAAATTTGTATAAATTCAATTTTTTCATTTGTAATATTTATTACATTTACACTATGCAAAGAAAAAAATTTATATCATCAACCTTACTGGGCTTAACCGCTTTAACGGTTTCTGCCAAAGGCTTTACAAATAATGAAGACGAAGATAGTACAATTAAAATTCCAATATACTTAAAGAAAGGAGATACAATTGGCATATCGAGTGTAGCAGGTTTTATAAGTATTGATGAATGCAAAGAAGCAATAGACACTATTCACAATTGGGGTTTTAATACCCAAATTGGCTTGGCATTAGGCAAAAAATTTTTTGTATTTGGCGGTACAGATGATGAAAGAATTGCCGATTTTCAGGAGTTATTAGACAATGAAAATATAAACGCCATAATGTGTGCCCGAGGAGGTTATGGACTGGTAAGAATTATTGACAGATTAAATTTTACAAAATTTATAAAAAAACCAAAATGGATTATTGGTTTTAGTGATGTTACTGTTTTGCATAGCCATATCAATAAAAATTTTAGCATAGCTACAATACATTCAAAAATGTGCAATAGTTTTGTACCAACGGCTACAGCAGAGCCAATTCAATTAGATACTTTAGATAGCATTAGGCAATGCCTAATTGGCCAAAAAATGATTTATAATACTACTCCAAATAGCAATAACAAAATTGGCAATGCAAAAGGAATTTTAGTAGGAGGGAATTTAAAAACACTTGAAAGCTTGTCTGCATCAAAGAGTGATATTAATACAAAAAATAAAATTTTATTTGTAGAAGATACTGGCGAAAAATTATATAGTATAGATAGAATGTTTTGGAATTTAAAAAGAAGTGGTAAGCTCACAAACCTTGCTGCACTTATTGTTGGAGGTTTTAAAATAAAGAAAGATGAAGAAGGAGATGAGTTTGGTAAAACAATAGAAGAAATTGTTTTAGAAAAAATTACAGAGTATAATTACCCAGTTTGTTTCGATTTTGCTGTAGGGCATCAAAAAAATAATTTTGCATTAAAATGTGGAATTATGCACAAACTAATAATCAGCGAAAACGACTGTAAATTAATTGAAAATTAAAAATAACTTTGGATTCACAAGTCAAATTTATAAATAATTGGCCAATTTGTAATTGTTGGTTAAATTTCAACTAGCTGCAAATCATTTACCTAAATTCATTAATTCTAAACGGAAAAACATTCTTTTATTTTTCCACTAAGATCTGTTTTTATCATTTGGCAAGCAATATTAATCATATTTTTAAATGCAATACTACCACTTATACCATGGCCAATTATTACTGGTTTTGTTACACCTAGTACTGGCACACCACCATATTGTTCAAAATTAAATCTATCAAAATGTTCGTCCTCAATATTTCTTCGCTTTGTAATATCATAAATACTTTCAGCCATTTTTAATACTACATTTCCTGTAAATCCATCGCAAACCATTACATCGGCCTTATGTACAAGTATATCTCTACCTTCTATATTGCCTACAAAATTTATATTTCCATTTTCTTTCAATAATGTATAAGAAGCTTGGGTTAAAATATTTCCTTTTCCTTCTTCTTCTCCCAAATTTACTAAGCCCACTTTAGGGTTATTTATTTTTAAAACATGCTCAGCAAATAAAGCTCCGAGTGTGGCAAATTGGTTGAGGTTTTCGGGTTTGCAATCTGCATTTAACCCAACATCTACCAATAAGCCAAGTGTACCATTTTCTCGGGGCATATATGCTCCAATAGTTGGTCGCAAAACTCCTTCTATTTTTTTAATACTAAATAAAGCGCCTACCATCATAGCGCCTGTATTGCCAGCACTTATAAATGCATCTATTCCGTTATTAGCAAGCAATTGAAACCCAATAGCAATAGAGCTTTGAGGCTTTTCCTTGAGTGCTTTTGTAGGGTGCTCATGCATTTCTATAACTTCGGCTGCATGTACAATAGAAAACAGATTGCTTGGTAAATTGATGTTTTCAATTATAGGTTTAATTTTCTCTTCGTTACCTATTAACACCAATTGAACATGCTCATTATTTTCTTGCAAAAATACTGCAGCTCCTTTTACAGCTTCTAATGGAGCATAATCTCCACCCATCATATCTAAACCAATTTTTATCATTACAATAATTTTTTAAAATAAAAATTCCAAAGCTAGGCTTGAAGTTACGCAAGTTTAACTTTGGAATAATTATAATTATGAAAAAAATTATACTGCTCTTAAAGGTGCTTTTTCGCAAACCAATTTTCCTTTGTAAAATAGTTTTCCTTCGCTTACATGTGCTCTGTGGCGTACGTGTGTTTCGCCAGTTGTGCCATCTACACTTAAGGTTGGCGCTACTGCTTTATAATGTGTTCTTCTTTTTGCACTTCTTTGCTGACTATGGCGCCTTTTCGGATTTGGCATGATTTGTTTATTTTAATATTTAATAATTAATATAGATATTTTAGTAATGTTTCTTAGCAATTTACTAATTCTCTTTAAATTTTTCTAAGCCTTTCCAAATAGAATTAGCTTGATGTTCTTCATTTTTTGAACGCATTTCGTTCAGTTTTTGTAATACTTCTTTATTACAAAGCGATTCGCCATTTTCATCATTTGCACAAACATGTTGTGTTGGAATACTTAATAATACAAATTCGTATAACCAATCACTCACATCTATATGACTTTCAGAAAGCGAAATGTACAACACATCTGGGTCAGTTTCTTGCTCATTCATTTCATCGGGGTTTGCAATTAGTTTTACAACTACGTTAAACTCATCCCAAAGTTGAACAGTAATACCATTACCACATCTATCGCAAAGTACTTCGGCATTGCCTGAGGTTACAAATTTTAGCAACATAAAACCCTTATTTTTATCTAAGGTTAATTTTACATTAGCATTTATTTTGCTTTCCTCTTCTAAGCCTTTTTCTTTAAAGAACAAACCCTTCAATTCGTATTCAAACTCATGCTCTCCTGGCTTTAAGCCTACAAAAGCTATTTCGTACATCCTCTTAGTTCCCATCCTACTAGTTTTAAAGGATTGCAAATGTACAACATTTTTTTAGATTTTTACCCAAAACTTACTATTTACTAAATAAAATGCCTCATTTTTGACAAGGCAAAGCAAATAAAACAAATGAAAGCTATAAAAAACAATGCATTATTAACAATTTTAGTACTTATTTGTATTGCTATAAATTGCTACAGCAGCAATAATATTAGGGTAGAAAACGGTTATTCCACACAGTTTTATCCAATTTTATCAAAATATTTTCGATTATTGTTTGGATGGATACCTTTTAGTGTAGGCGATGTTATTTATGGTTTTGCTATTTTTTACGTAGCAAAAAAAATATTTAAGCTTTTTTGGGTTTTGTTTAAATATAAAAAAAATGCGTTTTCTGGTATGGCAATAAGAAATAGTATTTATTCATTTGCTTGTGCAATTTGTGTATTGTATATTGTATTTAATATTTTTTGGGGTATAAATTATAATAGAGTTGGCATTGCAGAACAACTGTATTTAAAGGTAGAAAAATACAGTATCGAAGATTTAAAAAATATAAATTTCTTATTAACGGAAAAAATAAATAATACAAAACAAAATATAATTAATGCAAATGACACTTTTATATCATCAAAAATAATGTTTGATGATACTGGAAAAGCGTATGAATTTTTATCAAAAAAATATAGCTTTATTAAGTACAATAACAAGAGTGTAAAATCTTCATTGTGGGGTTGGGCAGGCAATTACTTAGGCTTTTTAGGATACTACAACCCTTTAACTGCCGAGGCACAAGTAAATACAACAGTACCTACTTTTACCCAACCATTTACTACATGCCATGAAGTAGCGCACCAGCTAGGCTATGCAAAAGAAATGGAAGCTAATTTTGTTGGCTATTTAGCAGCTTCAAATTCTACCAATTTGTTATTCAAATATTCTGTTTACACCGAAATATTTACTTACGCAAATCGTACTTTATATTATGCCGATAGCACATCTGCAATACAATATCGAAAACTTTTATTGCCACAAGTTATTGCCGATTTTAAAGAAAGGCGAAAATTTAACGAATCACATACAAGTTTTATTGAACCAATTATAAGCTTTCTTTATGGAAAATTTTTAGAACAAAACCAGCAGCCAATGGGTATTTTAAGTTATGAAGAAGTAACTAGTTTTATCATTTCATTTTATAAAAAATATAGATACTTATAATTAAAAATACTATCAAAAATAATTGCTTTAAAAAAGATTACTTACCTTTTGAAAACCGACAAAAAGTAGAAAAACTAATACTATACAAACTTAAAAAATACATTTTTACTATTTAAAAATTTTGTAAGTGTATTTTAATAATTAACTTCAACAAAAAAAAAGAATTACATGCTTGTAAAAACCTTTGGTAGTGCGGTGTATGGTGTAGAAGCTATTACAATTACAGTAGAAGTAAATGTAACCAACCAAGGGCAACATTATTTTATTGTAGGCTTGCCAGACAATGCTGTAAAAGAAAGTTTGCAACGGGTAGAAAGCGCTATAAAGAGCAATAACTACTACATGCCTCGAACAAAGTTGGTTGTAAATTTAGCACCTGCCGATATTAAAAAAACAGGTTCGGCTTTCGATTTACCAATTGCCATAGGCACACTTGGTGCTACCGAACAAATTACAAACCCAGAGCGGTTAGAAAAATTTGTGATAATGGGTGAGCTTAGTTTAGATGGTGAAGTACGGCCAATAAAAGGTGCTTTGCCTATAGCCATACAAGCTCGAAAAGAAGGCTTTGAAGGATTAATATTACCAGCAGCAAATGCCAGAGAAGCTGCTATGGTAAACAATTTAAAAGTATTTGGTGTAACACATATAAATGAAGTAATTGGTTTTTTTAAAGATGAAAAATCATTGGTACAAACAATTGTAGATACAAGAGCCGAATTTGCTGATGCACAAAGTGATTTTGAAATAGATTTTTGTGATGTAAAAGGGCAAGAAAATATAAAACGAGCATTGGAAATTGCTGCTGCAGGTGGTCATAATGCAATACTCATAGGACCTCCAGGTGCAGGTAAAACAATGCTTGCAAAAAGATTACCTACAATTTTACCACCATTAACATTACACGAAGCTTTAGAAACTACAAAAATACACAGCGTAGCAGGTAAACTGCCAGAGAATGCAACAATAGTAAGCAAGCGACCTTTTCGTAGTCCACACCACACAATTTCTGATGTAGCATTGGTTGGTGGTGGTGGAAATCCGCAACCTGGTGAAATTTCTTTAGCTCACAATGGCGTATTGTTTTTAGATGAACTACCAGAGTTTAAAAGGACAGTATTAGAAGTAATGCGGCAACCCATGGAAGAAAGAAAAGTAACCATAAGCCGTGCAAAAATTGCATTAGATTTTCCAGCAAGCTTTATGCTAATAGCTTCTATGAATCCTTGTCCTTGCGGATATTTCAATCATCCCGAAAGGGAGTGTAGCTGCGGTCCTGGTGTGGTACAAAAATATTTGGGGAAAATTTCGGGACCACTTTTAGACAGAATAGATTTGCATGTAGAAGTAACTCCAGTAGCCTTTAGTGAAATGCAAAGCTCCAAAGATTTTGAAAAAAGTGAAAGTATAAGAGCCCGAGTAATACATGCAAGAGAAATACAAGCAGAAAGGTACAAAAAAAACATAGGTGTATATGCCAATGCACAAATTAGCAGCAAAACTTTAAAAGAAGTTTGCGTAATATCTAACGCTGGAGCTAGTTTATTAAAAATAGCGATGGAAAAACTTAACCTCAGTGCAAGAGCCTACGATCGTATTTTAAAAGTAAGCCGCACCATTGCCGACCTTGCAGATAGTGCCGATATAAAACCAGAGCACCTTGCTGAAGCAATACAGTACAGGAGTTTAGACAGAGAAGGTTGGGGAGCATAGAAGATAGTATTGAGATATTAGTATTTAGATATGAGTATTTAGATATGAGTATTTAGATATGAGTATTTAGACTAGAGCTTTTTAATGTTTAGTTCAAATTAAAAAAAACTATGTTTAACCTTTAATGTACAAATATAAAATACCAGATATAGTGCTTTTTAAAAAAAGTTTATTTTTTAGCTTGTTTCACAAAATTTACATTTTAAAATTTGAATTGAATACCAATTTTCTGTTTCGTAATTTTGCACATTCTTATTACAATTTAGCTACACATGAAAATACTAATACAGTACCTTAAACCTTACAAAGGTTTAATGATATTTACGCTTTTTTTAGCATCTATAAATATTGGATTTTCGTTATTAGATCCCATAATACTTGGTAAGCTTGTACGCCTTGCAGGAGAGCATCAAAAAATTGGTGGTAAAATGACGGCTACACAATTTTTTCTTGGCCATAACAAACCATATTATGGTGTTGTATTATTATTGGTATGCTCCATATCAGTAGCAATGATAAGTCGTATTGCAAAAGCCTTTCAAGATTATTATCTTACTACTATTACTCAAAAATTTGGTGCAAGTGTATTTACCGATGGTTTACAACATGCAATGAAACTACCTTATCAAGATTTTGAAGATCAACGCAGTGGCGAAACTTTGAGCATATTAACTAAGGTAAGAACAGATACCGAACGGTTAATATCAGCATTTATAAATATTCTTTTTCCTGTAATTGTAGGTATCGTATTTGTGGCCATTTATGCATCGCAAATTAGCAACTTGTTGCCGTTTATATATTTTGGAGGTATTTTTATGTTAGTAATATTGAGTAGTTTACTTAGCAAAAAAATAAAAACAATACAAAAAAACATTGTTACAGAAACCACATCGCTTGCTGGAGCTACCACCGAATCTTTACGCAATATCGAATTAGTAAAAAGCCTTGGCCTTACTGGGCAAGAAGTAAAAAGGCTTAATAAAAATACATTTAAAATACTTGGGTTAGAATTAAGCAAAGTAAAACGTACCCGTACAATAAGTTTTATACAAGGCACTTTTGTAAA
The DNA here is from genome assembly GCA_013141435.1 of Ferruginibacter sp. Lineage (GTDB taxonomy): Bacteria > Bacteroidota > Bacteroidia > Chitinophagales > Chitinophagaceae > Ferruginibacter. The sequence continues at coordinate 42,206 of JABFQZ010000026.1, read as the reverse complement.
TACACTTAGGCAAATAATTTTATTTATGCTTTTGTGGTTAATATTTAAAGATAAAATGGATTACGAACAATTGGTAACCATGCAAGTATTTTCTTTTTTTGTGTTTGGGCCATTACAAGAAATTGGCAATATCATTATTTCTTACAGAGAAGCAGAAGCATCTCTAAATAATTTTGATACATTAATGAAAAAATTGCCTGAGCCCACAGCAATTAGTCCAAAACATATAGGTAATATAGAATCGCTAAGTTTTAAAAATGTAGGTTTCAAGCATCAAACTGCATCAGTAAAAGCAATTGATAACATTAGTTTTACAGCCTCTCTTGGCGAAACAGTAGCTTTTGTAGGCCCAAGTGGTAGTGGAAAATCTACACTAATGAAATTACTTGTAGGGTTATATAGAGCACAAGATGGAAAAATTTTATACAATGGTATAGAAGAAAAAGAAATAAGTTTAGAAGATTTGCGAAACCAAGTAGGATTTGTAACACAAGATACCAATTTATTTAGTGGTAGTATAAGAGAAAACTTAATGTTTGTAAACTCTAATGCTACCGAAGCAGAACTTAACGAAGTACTAGTAAAAGCAAGTGCTACAAACTTACTTGCAAAAGCCGAAAAAGGCTTAGATACAATGCTTGGCGAAGGTGGATTAAAACTTAGTGGTGGCGAAAAACAAAGAATATCTATAGCCCGTGCTCTAATTCGCAAACCAAAATTGCTCATTTTCGACGAAGCTACATCTGCATTAGATTCGATAACAGAAGAAGAAATTACTACAACAATAAGAGATATATCGGCTCTTAAAGAACAAATTACTATACTTATTGCACATAGGCTAAGTACCATTATGCATGCCGATAGAATTTATGTATTAGAAAAAGGCGAAGTGGTAGAAACAGGTACACACCAATCTTTATTGGAAGAAAAAGGATTGTATTATGCCATGTGGCGTCAACAAATTGGAGAACGAAAAAAATAATAAAATGGATTTAATAAATATTGTTGGTACTCTTGGTGGCATTGTGTCATCGGTTACTTTTTTGCCACAAGTAATTAAAATTTGGCAAACAAAATCGGCAAAAGATTTAAGCATGGGTACATTATTGTTTTTAGTGCTTAATGTGTCTTTGTGGTTATTGTACGGTGTACTTACAAAGCTTTACCCAATAATAATTACGAATAGTATTGTACTTAGTATGGTGCTTTGCATGGTATTTTTTAAGCTTACTTTTAAAAAATAGCTACCGGCTCTTTATTATTTGTGTTATATAAAAATGGTGCTTATCATACATCATTACTTTTCATTTTTACTTACTGCAAGTAACTTTTATCACACTGTAAAAATTAAGATGCAACTATTTTTGCAATCCCAATAATAAGATAATAAAAATTTATGACCGAAACAAAAACACCAACACCAAATGCATTGTGGAGCATATTTACCAACAAGTGCCCAAGGTGTAGGCGAGGCAAAATGTTTTTAAATAAAAATGCATACAGCAAATTAACTTTAAAAAACATTTTTGATATGCCAGAAAAATGCGAAGTCTGTAATCAAAAATACGATATGGAAACTGGTTTTTGGGTTGGCACTAGTTATGTAAGTTATGCACTTACAGTTGCCCTTTCGGTATCTACATTTGTTGCATGGTTTGTGCTTTTTGGCTTTGGCTTAAATGATAATAGAATTTACTGGTGGCTTGGACTAAATGCTCTATTTTTAGTATTAGCTCAGCCCTGGATTATGCGCTTGAGTAGGGTTTTATATATTCGTTTTTTTGTAAGCTACGATAGTAATTATAAAAATACAGAACCTAAAGTGTTTGAATAAAATTATAAAACTTTTTTAAAAAGGGTATAATACTGAAAAATAGTTGGTAAAATCCTCTAGGATTCAATGTTTCTATCAGTCTTGAAAGAAGTTTAGTGAAAGTCGTTTCACTAAACTTCTTTTGTATATGAAAAAGATAAAAAAAAGCAATCCCCAATTAATATGTTAAAAAAAACTTGTTTTAAATTTACAATTATACCTTTTACTTTATTTCTTTTTGCATAGGGTTTCCTTGTCCGTTTGCTCCGCCTCTAGTGGAGCCTCCTATTTTAGATTTAAACAATTGAAACTTTGATGGCTCTTCAGTAACATTCCATGTGTTATTTTTTTCATTTATATCAGCTGTTTCACGCATTGGGTCAAGCTTTATAGATGCTACTTCTTTCGATTTCATAAAAGTTTTTACAACTTTATTTTCGTTTTTGCGCCAAATGTTTACAGGTATTCTATCTACTTCTTTTGTGCCATCTTTATATGTCCATTCAATAATTATTGGCATTACCAAACCACCCAAATTACTAAACGTAAGTTCGTACATAGTTTTACCACCAACTATTTGTAATTTTTGCTCTGTTGTAAATGTATCGGTACTTGCTATTGGAAAAGTTATGGTAAAAGGAGTACTATCTATTTTTGCAAGCCCACGGTCGTATCTCCAATAAAAATCTCTTAGTGTTAAATCGGCATCAGTTTCAAAAGTTATTTTTTTATCCTCTCTGTTTCTTATTTTAGAAATATCATCAAAACTATTTTGCAATGGCTTTGCTACATTTTGCGTTGTAGTTGTTTCAGTTTTTCTTGATGATGCATCAATAACTTGTGTAGATAAATTTGACCATTTTACAGTGTCTAACGAAATATCGCAAGGCTCAGTTCCATAAAACCAGCCACGCCAAAACCAATCTAAATCTTCGGCACTAGCATCTTCCATTGTTCTAAATAAATCAGCAGGAGTAGGGTGTTTAAAAGCCCAGCGTTTTGCATATTCTTTAAAAGCGTAGTCAAAATTTTCTCTACCCATAATGGTTTCTCTCAAAATATTAAGCCCTGTACATGGCTTTGCGTAAGCGTTTGGCCCAAACTGAATAATATTTTCGCTGTTGGTCATTATTGGTTCAAGTTGGTCTTTGGGCAGTTTCATGTAATCGGTAATTTTATAAGCTGGTCCTCTACCCACCGGAAATTTATTATCCCACAATTCTTCGGTTAAGTATTCGCAAAAAGTATTTAATCCTTCATCCATCCAGCTCCATTGACGCTCATCGCTATTTATTATCATAGGAAAAAAATTATGACCAACCTCATGTATTACAACACCAAGCATACCATTTTTTGTGCCTTCGCTATATGTGCCATCTTTTTCGCAACGACCAAAATTAAAACATATCATTGGGTACTCCATACCACTTGCTGCTTCTAAACTTTGTGCAACTGGGTATGGATAAGGTATTGTAAATTTTGAGTAGCTTTTAATTGTATGTGCTACAGCTTTTGTACTATATTTTTTGTATAAATTGTAAGCCTCTTTTCCGTATGCGCTCATACACATTATTTTTTTACCTTCTACAAAAGTTGGCATAGCATCCCACACAAATTTTCTACTACTTCCCCAAGCAAAATCTCTTACCATTTCTGCTTTAAAAATCCAAGTTTTCTTTTCAATAGATTTTTTTTGTTCTCTTGCTTTTGCTTCAATTAGTGTTACAATTTCTAATGGCTCTTTTGCATTTTGTGCAGCAGCCCATCTAGCATTTTGAGCAGGCGTAAGTACGGTTGCATAATTTTGGCATTGCCCTGTAGCCATTACTACATGGTCAGCCGGAACCGTCATACTTACTTTATAGTTACCAAAAGTTAATGTAAACTCTCCTGTACCTACAAATTGATGGTTTTGCCAACCTTGGTTATCGCTATACACACACAAACGAGGAAACCACTGTGTCATAGTATAAATATCGTTTCCATCTTCTGCAAAATTTTCGTAACCACCTCTACCTCCATATTTAGTTTTGTTAATAATATTGTAATTCCATTCTATTTTAAAAATAAACTGTTGCCCCGGTTTTAATATTTGTGGTAGCTCCACACGCATCATGGTTTTGTTTATTGTGTATTTCAAACTAGCTCCAAGTGCCGTAGTTATTTTAGTAATATTATCTCCATACTCTTTATCTAATTTTCCAGTAGCTAATCTATTTAGCTCTTGTTCATTCATGCTTTTGCTCATGGTATTACTCGTTTGATAACCAGAGTTGTTTACCGAACTGTGTTCGTTTTCATCTAACTGCAACCATAAATAAGTTAAATTATCAGGAGAGTTGTTAAAATAAGTTAGTGTTTCTTTTCCTGTCAATATTCTATTGGGCTCATCTAATTCGCATACAATATCATAGTCGCAGCGTTGTTGCCAATACTTTGGGCCTGGTGCACCACTTGCTGTACGATACTCGTTTGGTGTAGGCAAAATTGTACCCAATTGTTCAAATTTATTACCATGATTACTGCCAGGGTTATTTTGAATATTTTGCGAAAATACATTTACACAAAGTGTAGATAGAATTAATAAAAAGATAATTTTTTTCATGTGTTTCATTTTGTTGTTATTGCTTCTTTTAAATCGGAATTATTGCTGTTGAACTAATTGGTTTATATCTTATTTTGTAACAGCCGATTTTATATATTAATTATAAAAAACTTGGTTATCATTTTTTTTAACCAGCATTACGTTTTCATGGCATCTGCATTGGCGTCGCACATTTCAGCAGTAGTTCGTTTGGCATCATTTTTTAAGCGAATCTACTATTTTTTTTATGCTAGTTGCTTCCAATAAATCAAAATTTTAAGCCATTAAACAAGTTGGTTTTTGCAAATTTTGTAATGACTCATTCTAGCCTATTTTTTTAATCATAGTTTGGTAAAGATAAAATTTTACGGTATTCTTTCCAATGCAAATTTTACCGCCCATGTAAAAGTTATAACGCTAATGCCATATTTCCACCAATTTTTTTGCAGTTTTAAATATGTAATGCATAAATAAGATGCTATTAAAATTAGTGCTACAATTACAATTTGTCCAATTTCTAAACCCACATTAAAACCCAATAAACCCCAGCCAATAGTTTGGTTTTTGGCAAGCATAAATCGTATTGTATTTGCAAACCCAAGGCCATGTATAAGTCCAAAAAATAACGCTAAAAAATAATTTATTTGTAACCCTTTAGGTTGTTTATTATTTTGAAAAAAATTATATATCGAAGTAATGATGATGGTGCATGGTATTAAAAACTCTACCCAAATATTATTTATATGTAAAATGTTGTAAACACTAAAGGCTAATGTGAGTGAGTGTCCTACTGTAAAAGCAGTAACAAGAAGCAATACTTTTTTCCAATCGTTTAGTAAGTAAATAGCAGTTAATGCCAGCATAAAAAGTTGATGGTCTAATGCATCGGCACTAATAATATGTTGCCAACCTAGTTTAAAATAAAATACTAAATCGTTCATGCTTTTTTATTGTAATTTTGTACTTGTAATAATCAAATATAAGTAATGCAAAACTTTATTGTAAAAAGTTTATTGGTTGTAGTATTGAGTTTTTTTGGCACGAAAGAAAAGCACCCAATATTTATGAGTGTTACAGAATTAGAGTACAATGCAAAAGAAAAGTTATTAGAAATAAGTTGTAAAATTTTTACAGATGATTTTGAAAAAACTTTAAGGATAGTTTACAATACTAAAGTAGATTTGGTAGACGTTGCAAAAAAAACTGCTATGGATAAATTAGTAAATGATTATATAAAAAAACACTTGAGTGTACAAGTAGATAAAAAAGAAACTACATTAAAATATGTAGGCTTTGAAATAATTGAAGAAGCTGTATTTTGTTATTTTGAAATTGATGATATAATTAATCCAAAAAAAATAACAATAAGCAACAATCTTTTATTTGACTATAAGAAAGAACAAATAAGCATTATGCATGTATCAGTAAACGGAAAAAGGCAAAGTGCTAAATTGAGCAATCCTGAAAAAATAGCTACTTTTAATTTCTAATTTGTTAGCGTATCAAATTTACGGTTCCCTTCATCTCTATTTTTTTATAATTTCTATCGGTACCAGCTACAATCCATACGTACGTGCCATTTGGTTGAGGTTTTCCTTTAAAAGTACCATCCCAGCCTTTCAAAAATTGGTTGGTTTGAAACATCAATTCTCCCAAACGATTAAATACGCTCAAGTAAGTTGTATTAGACATGCCTACAGGTATTGCTCTAAAAACATCGTTGAGCCCATCGCCATTTGGTGTAAAACTATTTGGTACAAAATATGTTGGACCATTATAAGTTTTTATAAAAATAGTATCTCTGCCTTCGCAACCTATAGCATCGGTTACTTTCAAATAAAATACGGCATCATTGGTTAAAGTTACAAATGCTTTTTGTGAAAAAGAATTAGAAATGCTTATACCACTTGGCGATAACCAATTGTAATGCAAACCACCACTACCATATAATTGATGTGGCATTCCTTTTACTGCAATGGTATCATTTCCAGCAAAAGCCTTGTCTACTTTTTGTACTATCAATTTTATATTGCTACTGCCAGTAAAATCGCAGCCATAAGTGGATTTTGTTTTATAATTAATCGTATATAAAGTTGTGTTTGTAGGTTTAGCTATTGTTTGTAATGCTGTTGGCGTAGCAAGACTATCTATTGGCGCCCAATTATAATTTATAGAATCGTTGCTATTTCGAGTAACAATTGCTTGTAATAAAGTTGAACTATCTAAACAAATTGCTTTAGATAATCCTGCATTTATTATTGGTTTCCAAATTACGTTTACTTTTACAGTATCTTCTTTAGTACAGCTACTCAATATTGCTTTTAAAATATATTCGGTAGTATCGGTAGGGTTTAAGGTGGCATCTTTTATAGTTACATTGTCTATTGTATTTGTAAGCGTAGAACCCTTTACACGCCACTCATACAAAGTTGCAGCTGGTGTTGCAATTGGTAAAAACTTTACGCTACTTCTTTCGCAAATAGTAGTATCTGCTCCAATATTTATGGTTAAAAAATTGCTTACATTAAAAATTATTGTTGCTCTTGGTCCTTCGCAACCACCCACAGCTGTAGATTGGCTAACATAATAAATATATGTAGCTGGCGATATGGTTGTATTTGGAATAGGAGCATTAGTACTACCTACACCTCCAACACTGTTTGTGTACCAAAGCAAATTTGTACCAGCAGCAGTAAGTGGTGGTACAATATTATTAGGGCAAGTATTTTGTGGACTAGTTACAATAGGAGCAGTAGGTGTAGCCGTAATATTTACAACAATAGCTGCTCTTTGGCTTTCGCAATTACCTAATTTTTGTGCAACATAATACGTAAATACACCTGCAGTAGAAGATGAAGGTAAAGGTGCTGTAGTACTTGCAATACCGCCAATTGCTGTACTGTACCATTGCAAATTTGTACCAGTTGCTGTTAATGTATTTGTTGTTGCATTTTCGCAATAAAAAATTGGAGTAGTTACAATTGGTATAGTAGGAGTAGTATTTACAGATACAATAATTTGAGCTCTTGCGCCTTCGCAAATGCCATTAGTTTGGCTAACAAAATAACTAGTATTGCCAATGCTTGTAGTGTTAGGTATGGGTGCAATTGCACTACCAGTAACACTTGTGGCGGTTGTGTACCATAGCAAATTTGTACCAGTTGCTGTTAATGCATTGGCAATATCGCCTGTGCAATATACCACAGGGGTTGTAATTATAGGAGCACTAGGGATAGCAAAAACTTGTACAACAATTTCTGCCCTTGCACCTTCGCAAATACCAATAGTGGAACTCACAAAATAAGAAGTATTACCAGTAGCAGTTGTTGAAGGTATTGGAGCTGTAGAGTTGCCAGTGCCACCAAGTAAACTTGTGTACCAAAGTAAATTTGTACCAATAGCTGTAAGAGAACTTGAAGTAGTACCTTGGCAAAAAGATATTGGACTACTTACTGTAGGTGTAAGTGGTGTTGGGCTTATATTTACAACAATGGCTGCTCTTGGGCCTTCGCAGCTTCCATTGTTTTGGCTTACATAGTATGTTGTATTAGAAACCAACGTAGTTGCTGGAGTAGGAGCAACGTTACTACCAGTACCACCTGTAGCAGTTGTGTACCACAATAAATTTGCACCTGTAGCCGTCAATAAAATTGCAGTTGTATTTTGACAATAATTTATAGGAGATGTAAGCAAAGGAGCAGTAGGCGTGGGAGCTACGTTTACTACAATTATTGCCCTTGGGCTTTCACAATTATTTACTGTTTGGCTCACATAAAAATTGGTGTTGCCATTACTAGAAGTAGATGGAGTTGGAGCAATAGCACTACCAGTACCGCCTGTAGCATTTGTGTACCAAAGCAAATTTGTACCTGTAGCACTCAATGTAGAAGAAGTTGTATTTTGGCAATAATTTATTGGTGTAGTTACAGTAGGCGCAGAAGGTATTGCATCAATAATAACTTCTATTGGTAATCGAGCACTTTCGCAAGTATTTGTAGTTTGGCTTACATAATAAAAAGTACTACCCAAACCTGTTGTAGAAGGAGTTGGTGTAATAGCAGAGCCTACTCCACCAGTAGCAGTGGTAAACCACAATATACCAGGAGCATTATTTACTGGTAATGCTGTAGCTGTAGAACCTTGGCAATAATGTATTGGCAAAGTTGTACCAGCATTCACAATTGGTTGTGCCGGAACGGGATTTACCACTACTGTTATTGCAGCTCTTGGGCTTTGGCAGCCACCAATTGTTTGGCTTACAGAAAACGTAGTATTGCCCAAAGCAGTTGAGCTAGGTATTGGAGCAATAGCACTACCAGTACCACCTGTAGCCGTAGTGTACCAAAGTAAATTACTGCCAGTAGCCGTTAATGCTGCAGTAGTAGCGCCTTGGCATAAGTTTAATGGGCTACTAACTGTAGGTGCAGCAGGCGATGTGTTTATGGAAAATGGAATAGAAACTGGCAACATTGGATCATTACAAATATCTAAGAGTGTATTACCATCGGTACCATTACCTACTAACAATTGATAATTGCCAGCTGCCAATGGATTTTGCAAATTAATAATAAGTTCTGTTATCGAATTTGTACCACTAGTGCATGTAGATGTAATGCCAGTTATAATGTTGGTGCCAGAAATAATTGAAAACTCAGAAGCCAAAGTTGTAATACTATTGCATAAAATATCTTCGCTAAATGTAAGTTTTATTTGCGAAGGATTACAAGCAACTGAAGCAACGCTTGTAATGCTTGGTGGCAATGGGTTGGTGAGTACGGCTGTACCACCAAAAAATTCTAAATCGTAGCCTTCAGTACCGCCAGTTGTAAATTTTGTAATTAATAATAAATAATCTCTCCCAACAGTAATTGTTGGCATTCTATTAAATTGTTGATTTAGAATAGTTCCAAAACATTCAAAATCATCTGTGCCCATCGGTGTACAACCAGTTGGCCCAGAGTTTTGACTTTGGTTAGATGATATGCTCAAATTGATTGTAGCAATGTCAGTTAATGCTCTACCTGTAACATCCATAAGTGACCAATCATAATCTGCAGTAGGGCTCAATGGAGAAATGCGAAACCCTAAAGTGCCAGTTTGATAACAATGAAATTTATACCAAATAGAATTACCTGCACCGATAGCTCCAGTTGGAGTACCACCACAAGTAATATTTCCTTGAGGTATATTTGCAGCAGTACAATTAGGTAATACATTTTGAGTAAAAACTAATGCTCCACAAACTGCAATGCCAGATTCTGGTGTGCCTCCTGGAGCTGTGCAAGGAGGTTGAGCAATTGCTGCAAAATTAAAAATTAAAAATATTAAAACTAAAAAACGCATATCTATATCTTTGTGCCTATAAAATTACAAAATAAAATGATAACCCCACCATATCTTAAAAAAGGCGATACTATTGCTATTACTTGCCCTGCTGGCTTTATGCTAAAAGAAAGAGTGAAAACCTGTGTGGATACACTAAAAAAGCAAGGCTATAAAGTTATTGTAGGTAAAACTGTAGGTGGCAAATCTAAAACATATTTTAGTGGTACAGATAATGAGCGAATGGTAGAATTGCAATCGTTTTTAGATAATAAAAATATAAAAGCAATTTTATGCGGTAGAGGCGGTTATGGTACTGGGCGAATAATAGATAAATTAAATTTTACAAAACTTATACAACATCCAAAATGGGTTATTGGCTTTAGCGATATTACAATTTTACATTCGCATATTGTAAGCAATTATAATATTGCAACCTTGCATGCGCCTATGGCTGCAGCTTTTGCTAATGATGCTCATAACCCTGAAAATGTAATTACACTTTTAAATGCATTAAAAGGCGAAAAAAGTAATTATAAAATAAAGCCATATACTTTAAATAAACTTGGTGAAGCCAAAGGGAAATTGATTGGTGGTAACTTAGCCTTACTTGCAAATGCTATTGGCACAGTATCGGGCATAAATACAAAAAATGCCATACTTTTTATTGAAGATATTGGCGAACAATTATATGCTGTAGATAGAATGATGTATCAACTTAAACGTACAGGAAAGCTTAAAAACCTTGCAGCACTAATAGTAGGTGATTTTACCGATATTCAAAACACCGATAAACCTTTTGGTAAAACTATTTATGAAATTATTAACGATATTGTTGCCGAATACAATTACCCAGTTTGTTATAATTTCCCTGTAGGGCATGGTAACGAAAACAGGGCATTAAAAGTGGGGGTGAGATATACATTGACTGTAAATAAAAGTGGAGTGGAATTAATAGAAAATTAAAATTTTGATACATTAATTTTACTACAAAAAAAGTGTTTTATGAGTTAAAAGCTTTCATTATAAATCCGTTGTGTTCTTTGTTATCGTTGCTTCATTGTGCAAAATAATTCGCTGTGAGCAAAAAAAATTACTTTACCAACAAAGAATCAATTACATCAAAATAAATTTTACTACTATTTACATTTTGGTGTGTTGCATTTGATATGGTAATAAATTTATCACTAGGTTTTAGTACTGGTTTTAATTTTGATGCGTTTTTGTAAGGAATTACTCCATCGCTTGTACCATGAAAAATAATTATTGGGTATTTCACATCTTGCAAATATTGATAAGTAGGAATTTTATAATTGGTCATTGCATTGGTTGGGTATATAAATGCATAACAACTAAATAACGAAGGAATACTATAATATGGAGTTTCTAAAATAAGCATTTTTGCTTTTACAGTATTACTAGCTACATACGCTGCAATACCTGTACCTAAAGACTTTCCGAAAATGATAATACTATCAAAACCATATTTTGTTTCTGCCATTTTTTTTACTTGCAAGGCTTGGTCGTATAATTTTTTTTCGGTTATTGTGCCTGTACTTTTTCCAAAACTTGGGTAATCGGGCATCCATACTTCGTAGCCATTTTTTATAAATGGTTGTACATAAGTTTTATAATGATTTATGTTTTTCATATTACCATGAAAATAAATTACTACACCTTTTGGCAAAGAGTCCATAGGAAAAAATTTAACCATATTAATAGTGTCAGTTTCTGTAAATGGTATATTTATTTCTTCTGTTTTACAATCAAATTTATACTTGTAATTACTTTCAATTTTTTGTGGGTGAAACAAAAAAGTATCTTGCAAATAATATAATGCAATACCTATTGTTGCATAAACAAGGGCAGTGATTTTTGCCCAACGATATATTATTTTTTTATTAAAAATCATAAATTAATATTGTAATACATCTCTCAACAAATTGTGGTAAATTGGGTACGATGGTAGGTTATTGTGTCCACCACCTTCTATACGTAGCAGCGTAATTTTTTTTGGATTTAAGGCTTGCAACTTTTCGCTATTGCTAATGGGTATTATAAAATCTTTTGTACCATGTATTATATATGTGTGGCAGTTTACATGCTTTATCCATTTATCGGTACGTAGTTTGTAGCGTAAAATATATTTCATGGGTATAATTGGCAAAAACCTTTCGGTAGCTTTTGCAAAACTAAAATATGGAGAATCTAAAATAAGATAACGAGGAGTATTATCGCTGGCAATTTTAGCAGCAAAGCCACTACCAAGGCTACGACCATATACTATTAAATGCTGCTCAGCGTATTGCACAGTAAGCGTATCATAAACAAACTGCATATCTTTTAGCATATCGTTTTCGTTACGTTTGCCTGTACTTTTACCAAAACCTCTGTAATCTACTAGCACTACATCGTATTTGAATTTTAAAAAATCTTTGGCATATTTTGCCCAACCTTTTATACTACGAGTATTGCCATGAAAGTACAATACCAAGCCTAAGGGTTTTGGTACTGTAAAATGTAAACCATTTATTCTTACTCCAGGTTCTACATCAAAAAATAATTCTTTAAATGGTATATCATAATTATAAACAAAATCTTGTTTTAACTTTTCGGGCTTAAATATAAAACGCTCTTGTATAAGGTAAGCAATACCTAGTACAAGAGCGTATCCAATAATTATATATAGCAATGTAGAATTCAAAAAAAATAAATTTTATAAAAATTAGTTTTTGCAAATCCTTTACTAATAACCTTCTTCTTCATTATGAAAAACTCTTTTCATTTGTAATTTACCTACAGGTGCTACTACTAGCGGAAATTTTTCAACTAATACATTACTTTGCTCTAGCCCAAAACCTTTTTCTTCTGATAATGATAATTCTTTTATCCAAAAATAACCTTTCATAACAAGTTGTTCAAAAAATGGCAACTCATTATCTTGACTCAAAAATTTTTCCATTACAATAAACTGAAAATCGCCTACTACATTATTTTTTTGCTGGCTTTCATATCTGCTTGTTATGTTTACTTCTCTATTTTTTACCAAATCTTCTACTACCCTTTTAAACATTAAATTAATTTTAGGCGCAATTCTAAATCCTAATCTAAACTCAACCCTGATAATATCATTTGGTATAATATGTGTTACAGAGTATTCGCTAGTGTATGGATCATCTAGAGTATCTACATGTACAAACCAATAAATATCGGCTCGTTTTGGTTTACCACTAAGTATGCTGTGTAATATTTTGTGCTCAATTTCTTTTGGGTTATCTGCACTGGTTAAATACACAAGGTGTGTAGCATATTTTGTTACCGAAGTATCGTTGCTTAGTTCTTCCAATTTAGGAATATAATCTTCTACACGTACAAATTCTACGTATCTATTTTTAATTTTTCTTGCTCTATACCAAATATACATTACTACAAAAAGCAAACCACCAACTATTAATGCTACATAACCACCATGCGGAAATTTTTCTAAATTTGCTATTAAAAAGCTGCTCTCTATAGTTATAAAAACTACTAAGAAAAGATATATTAAAACTGAACTTACACGTTTGGATATTAAAAAATTGGCAAATAATATTGTTGTAGATAACATACATAATGTAATAGCTAAACCATAAGCAGCTCCCATAGCACTAGAGGTTTTAAAATATAAAACAACTCCACAACAGCCAATAAATAGCAGTGTATTAATACCTGGTATATATAATTGTCCCTTAGCCTCCGATGGGTAATTTATTTGCATTCTTGGCCAAAGATTTAAACGGATAGCTTCACTTATTAAAGTAAATGAACCGCTTATTAAGGCTTGACTTGCAATAATAGCAGCAAGTGTTGCTATGATAATACCAGGATACAAAAACCAATGTGGCATTAGGCTGTAAAAAGGATTTTGCATTTCAATTGCTGCAGGAAACTCTTTTACAAAAGCACCTCCATGTTCTTTTAATAATGAAGGTGTAGCAAAAATAACTCCATTTTTCTGACTTAATAGATAAGCACCTTGCCCCAAATAATTAACAATTAAGCAAAGTTTTACTGCTATCCAACTGAATCTAATATTAGCTCTGCCACAATGGCCAAGGTCGCTATAAAGCGCCTCAGCACCAGTAGTACATAAAAATACTGCTCCTAATATCCAAAAACCTTTTGGGTAAAGTGTTAATAATTTTATAGCATAAAATGGATTAAAAGCTTTTAATATACCCCAATAATCACCGATATGCATAAAACCCAAAACTGCTAACATTCCAAACCAAATTATCATTATTGGACCAAACATTTTACCAATAGAGTTTGTTCCAAATTGTTGCATAAAAAACAACAATGCTAAAATACACAAAACTATTATTACAATTGATTGTGTAGAAATGCCTTTAAAAATTTGAATATTATCTAAACCTTCTATAGCAGATGTAACGGAAATAGGTGGAGTAATCATTCCATCGGCTAAAAGGGCTGCACCGCCAATCATTGCAGGTATTACAAGCCATTTTTTTTGTCTTCGTACCAATGTATATAATGCAAAAATACCTCCTTCACCCTTATTGTCGGCTTTTAAAGTTAGCATTACATATTTTAAAGTAGTTTGTAAAGTTAGGGTCCAAATAATGCAAGAAAGTCCGCCAATTATCAACAGTTCTTCTATTACTTTACCATTTATAATTTCACTAAATACATATAACGGTGATGTACCAATATCGCCATATATAATACCCAATGCAATTACTATACCAGCTACAGAAACCTTATTTACATGTTTTGACACACTAAGAATTTTAAATTATAATATTTAATAAGCTATGATAAATCACAGACTGTGCAAATGTAAAATGAAATACTTAATAAATTAGTATAAAAATTGAGATGTACAAGTTTAAGTGTGATAAATTAGAACCATAAAATTTGAAATAGTCACTTATGTGTAAATAATACATTAAAAAATGACTTAATAAAAGTAAAGCGTTTTTTGGCTTATATTAAACACAGATTCACATAAATAAATAATAAAACTTATTTTTGAAATATGAAAATTTCTATTTCTAGAAATGAAATAAGAAACATTTATATAATAATGATGCAGATATGAATAAAACTTGGATTTCGCCAACTATAGATCAGGTAGGTGTAGAAGAACGAATAGCTCGTTTTAATACAAGAAGTATAAAAAAAGAAAGTAAAACGCAAGGCATGTTGCTTGCCTTAAACATGATAGACCTTACTACATTAGAAGGGAAAGATACTATAGGCAAAGTAAAACAAATGTGCTACAAAGCCATGCACTTAGCAGATGATATTGAAGGCTTGCCGACAACTGCTGCCGTATGTGTTTATCCTAATCATGTAAAAACTGCAATAAAAGCGTTAGAAGGCTCTAGTGTTAAAGTAGCTTCTGTTGCAACAGCTTTTCCAAGTGGAAATTCGTCAAGAAAAATAAAATTAGAGGATGTAAAAATAGCTGTTACAAATGGAGCTCATGAAGTAGATATGGTAATTAGTAGAGGAGAATTTTTAGCAGGAAATTACAATTTTGTATTTGATGAAATAGCTGCAATTAAAGAAGCTTGTGGTGTGGCTAGGTTAAAAGTTATTTTGGAAACTGGCGAATTATCAACTTTAGATAATGTGCGTAAAGCTAGTGATATTGCAATTTATGCTGGTGCCGATTTTATAAAAACTAGTACTGGCAAAATACAACCTGCTGCTACTATGCCAGTAACTTTAGTGATGTTGCAAGCCATAAAAGATTATTATACCGAAACAGGAATAATGATTGGTATGAAACCAGCAGGAGGAATTTCTACATCAAAACAAGCATTGCAATATTTAGTAATGCTCTACGAAACACTTGGCGAAAAATGGATGACAAATGAATGGTTTCGATTTGGCGCAAGTAGTTTGGCAAACGATATCTTATTACAATTAGGCAAAGAAAAAATGGGCGTTTATTATAGTGGAGATTATATTAGCAAGGATTAAGGAATGAATGATAAATGATTAATAACCAATACCAAAATCTCAATACTAAAATGGCAACAACTAAAAATAAAGTAATAAAAAAAATAGCATCACCAGTGTTATCTGTAGCAAAAAAAATTTTTTCTGTAGCTTGGGATAATTACGAACCTGCACTCGAAAGTAGCGATCATATTGAATTAAAATCGCAATACGATTTGTTCATTAATGGAAAATTTGTAAAGCCATTGAGTAAGGAATATTATGATACTATTAATCCAGCTACTGCAAAAAAAATAACATCTGTAGCAAAAGGAAATGAAAAAGACATTGATGCAGCTGTAAAAGCAGCAAGCAAAGCATTTGAAACTTGGAGCAAAACAGAGCCAAAAGAAAGAGCTAAATATATTTATAGAATAGCAAGAATGATTCAAGAAAGAGCAAGAGAATTTGCTGTTATTGAAACCATGAATGGCGGTAAAACGATAAGAGAAAGTAGAGATATTGATGTGCCATTAGCAGCAAATCATTTTTTTTATTATGCTGGTTGGGCCGATAAATTAGAATACGCTTTTCCAAATCGTAGCCCAAAACCAATTGGCGTTGCTGGGCAAATTATTCCTTGGAACTTTCCATTACTAATGGCGGCTTGGAAAATTGCACCAGCGTTAGCAACAGGAAATACCATTGTACTAAAACCAGCAGAAAGTACACCACTAACGGCTTTAAAGCTTGCAGAAATTATACAAGAAAGTGGGTTGCCTGATGGGGTTGTAAATATTGTAACAGGTTTTGGCGACTGTGGTGCAGCATTGGTAAATCATTCTCAAGTAAATAAAATTGCATTTACTGGTAGTACCCCAGTTGGAAAATATATTCAAAAAGCAATAGCAGGCACTAGTAAAAAAGCAACGTTAGAATTGGGAGGAAAAGCGGCTAATATAATTTTTGATGATGCTCCAATTGACCAAGCTGTAGAAGGAATTGTAAATGGAATTTTCTTTAATCAAGGTCATGTATGTTGTGCAGGTTCAAG
Source organism: Ferruginibacter sp. (assembly GCA_013141435.1). Classification (GTDB taxonomy): domain Bacteria; phylum Bacteroidota; class Bacteroidia; order Chitinophagales; family Chitinophagaceae; genus Ferruginibacter. Next base: position 25,484 of record JABFQZ010000026.1, on the reverse strand, counting down.
ATTATTTATTCAAGAAAATATTGCCGAAAAAGTTATAAAAAAACTAAAAGATAGAATGAAGACCTTGATAGTAGGCGACCCTATGGATAAAAACTCCGACATAGGTGCTATTAATAGTAAAGCACAATTAGATAAAATAAATCATTATATAAAAATAGGGCAAAAAGAAGGAGCCGAAATTTTTCAGCCAGATTGTTCTTTGCCTACCAGTGGATTTTTTTGTAAGCCAACATTATTTATTGGCACATCGCAAAGCCATAGAATTGTTCAGGAAGAAATTTTTGGACCAGTTTTAACCATTCAAACTTTTAGAACTATTGAAGAAGTAATTGAAAAAGCAAACAACATTCCGTATGGTTTAAGTGCTGGTGTGTGGACAGATAAAGGAAGTAAAATATTTAATCTAACATCAAAATTGAGAGCAGGAGTTATATGGGCAAATACTTACAATAAATTTGACCCTACATCGCCATTTGGTGGTTACAAAGAAAGCGGATTTGGAAGAGAAGGTGGAGTGCATGGATTGTTGCCTTATGTAAAATTTTAGGGTTTTACCACAGAGTGAACTGTGTTTAAACACTGAGGAAATGGAGGTGAAAGATTAGCTTGAATGAGAGAATTTAAAGTAGAGGCAGATTGAAATTTTTAAAAAGATTATGGAAGAAAATGAAATAAAAGCATTAGTAATTGGTTGTGTTATTAAAGTACATTCAGCACTTGGTTCAGGATTGTTGGAACCTAGTTATGAAGCTTGTTTGTTTTAAGAAATAAATAAATTAGGTTTAAATGTTGAAACGCAAAAATCATTACCACTGGTATATGAAGAAATAAGATTAGATATTGGTTATAGAATAGATTTGTTGAGAGAAAATAAAGTAATAGTAGAATTGAAAACTGTAAATGAATTTTATGATATTCATATTGCTCAACTGTTTACTTATTTTAAATTAAGCAATAATAAAATTGGACTATTAATTAATTTTAATGTTCTGCTTTTTAAAAATGAAAAAAAAGATTAATTAAAAAATATTATAGAATATAAAATACTCTGTTAACGCTGCGTTTAAGCTTTGTTTACTCTGTGAAAAAAAATAAAAACTTTTAGCATGAATTTAGAAATTTTAAAAACCTACAAATTATACATCGGTGGTGCTTTTCCTCGTACAGAAAGTGGTCGATTTTATAAATTAGAAAATAAAAAAAATGATGTTATTGCCAACATGTGCCTTTCGTCAAGAAAAGATTTTAGAAATGCAGTAGTTGCTGCACGAAAATCGTTTGAAGGTTGGAGCAGTAGAGCTGCTTTTAATAAAGGACAAATTTTATACCGCATAGCAGAAATGATGGAAGGTAGAAAAGCACAATTTATTGAAGAATTGATATTGCAAGGAGCTACAAATGCAAGTGCTGAAAAAGAAGTAAGACTAGCCATTGATAGATGTGTTTACTACAGTGGTTGGTGCGATAAATTTCAACAATTATTTGGTTCTATAAACCCAGTAGCAAGTTCGCATTTTAATTTTTCGGTGCCAGAGCCAATGGGAGTTGTGAGTGTAATTGCAGAAGAAAATTATTCATTGTTAGGACTAGTTTCTGTAATTATGCCAATAATTGCTGGTGGAAATACTTGTATTGTTTTAGCATCAGAAACTAAACCATTGTGTAGCATTACGTTTGCTGAAGTATTAGCTACATCAGATTTGCCTGGAGGAGTTGTAAATATTTTAACAGGAAAAAGTAAAGAGTTGCATACTCATTTTGCATCGCACATGGATGTAAATGCAGTTGTTTATTGCAGAGAAAATGTTGATGAAGCAAAGTCAATTGCAGAGCTTTCTTCATTAAATGTAAAGCGAAGTTTTATGTGGCAAAAAGATTGGACAAAAGCTGAAACTGAAAACCCATATTTGATTATGGATTTGCAAGAAATAAAAACCACTTGGCATCCAATAGAAAATATTGGAGTAAGTGGTGCAAAGTATTAATAATGTAATTTTATTTATTCATCATTCTAAAAGTAAGATTTACTCTTGGCGTTTTTATTTTGGTAGATGTTGTAAGGCGATGAAGCCAATTGGTTTGGGTATCATCTTTCATGGTAAGCAGGCTGCCGTTTTCTAAAAGTACTGATACGGTGTTGCCTTCGGTTTTGTGTTTAAACATAAACTTACGCTCTGCTCCAAAACTAAGTGAAGCAATTGTGCCATTTTTTGCCAATTCTTTTTCATTATCGCTATGCCAAGCCATTGCTTCGTTGCCATTGTGATATAAATTTAATAGGCAAGCATTGTATTTGGCTTTTGTAATTTCTTCTACAATATTTTTTAGCTCAATTAATTCTTTTGTAAAAGGCAATGCGTATTTTGTTGTATTAGAATATGTATAGGCAAATGGTTTATTGGCATACCAAGCTACTTTTCTTTTTGTAATAATTCGTTTGCCAAATATTATTGCTTCATCGTTTTTCCATGCAATTGTATTTAGCAATATTTTTGTGAAATGATTTGCTTCTGCAGTTGAAAATATTTTGCCAAAATAATTTACGGTACCATTTGAAGGTAATAAATTTATGCTAGACGTATTTTCAAATAAATTCATATTGTTTGTAATTTTTTTTATCTAAAGTTCTTAATCCTAGTGCGCTGCTTCCCAGCCTATTATAGCAGTTTTTCTTTTTGCTCCCCACATATAATTTCCAAACAAGCCAGTGGCTTGTATTACTCGGTGGCATGGTATTATAAAAGCTATTGGGTTATTGCCAATAGCTGTACCTACTGCTCTTGAGGCTTTTGGATAATGTATTTTGTTAGCAATAGTACCATAAGATTGTAAGCTGCCATTTGGAATGGTAAGTAATGCCTCCCACACTTTTATTTGAAAAGGAGTGCCTTTAATATGTAATTTTATTTTGCCTTTATTGGTAAAATTATTTTGGAAATAATATATTACTTGTGTTATAAAGTCGGTTTCTTTTTGTGTGTATTTTGCTTTAGGAAAACATTGTTGTAATAACAAAAATGCTTCTACTTTATTTTCGTAAAATGCTATATAACAAATGCCAATTGTGGTACTTGCAATTATAATTTCGCCAAATATTGTTGATGCATAATCGTAATTTATTTGTAAGTTTTCGCCATCATTTTTATATTGGCCAGGTGTCATTGCTTCTATGTTTACAAATAAATCGTGTAGCCTACTTGTGCCAGATAAGCCAGCATTTACTGTTGTTTCAAATAATGTAGTGTTGTTATTTTGTAATTTACTTTTTGCATAATTAAGTGTAGTGTACTGCACAAACTTTTTTGGGCTTATGCCTGCCCAAGCTGTAAATATTTTTTGAAAGTGTGTAGGGCTTACATTTATATGAGCTGCAATTTCTTCTAAACTTGGTTGCTTGTAGCTATTGTTTTTTATATACTCTATGGCACTTGCAATGCGGTTAAAATTTATGTTATCGGTAATATTCATTTTTTTTATTTAAGCAAATGTATTGTTGCTTATTTTTTTTGCCAACCCATTTCTTGCTATTTTTATGCTCATATAAAAAACCAATGCTGAGCCATAGCCCTGATAGCAGCGGATACCCCGGTGATGCTTTGTGCGTGGGTTTTGTGTCGGAGTAATAGCGTATAGCAGGTGTAATGATGATTGTAAATAAATGTTGATAGCTTCTTAAAATTACAAAAGCCTCGAAAAAAACGAGGCTTTTGTAATTTTAAATTTTATTTTATGGAAATATTCCTAACTCTTGGTAACTGGTTGCAACTTTATTTATAGCGTTTACATATGCTGCTGTACGCATGTCGGGTATGGCAGGGTTGGAGTGCCAAATGGCCATAATTTCTCTTGTTGCTGTTATCATTGATTCTTCTAAGCCACTATGTACTAAATCTACTTCTTCGGGACCATGCATTATAAAGGCTCTTTCGCTATCGCTTACTTTTTTGCCGGTTAGGTCTTCTATTTGTGATAATATATGTGTGTTTAAATTTTCGGTAAATCTTTTTTCCATACGACCATAGCGTACATGGCTAAGGTTTTTTAGCCATTCAAAATAGCTTACTGTTACACCTCCTGCATTTAGGTACATATCGGGCACACAAAGTATTCCTTTTTGCTGAAACACTTCATCGGCCTCGGGTGTACAAGGTCCATTTGCTGCTTCACCAATAATTTTTGCTTTTACTCTTGGTGCATTTTCGCCATTTATTACATTTTCTAAGGCTGCTGGTATTAGTATATCGCATGCTAATTCTAATGCATCGGTATTTTTTGCAAGGTTGGTTGCTCCTGGAAAATTAAGTATGGAACCCGTTTTTTTTCTGTGCTGAAAAACTTCGTCTTCGTTAAGCCCAGCTTCGTTATAAATTGCTCCTTCGTATTCTGCAAGGCCTACAATTAAGGCTCCGGCTTCTCTAAAAAACTTGGCGGAATGGTAGCCTACATTGCCTAAGCCTTGTACTACTACTTTTTTATTAATTACACCTGTTTCTAATCCTAATTTTGCCATTACTTCTGGCATGTTACATACTTCTCTTATGCCAAAAAATACGCCAAGCCCTGTGGCTTCGGTGCGTCCACGTACACCGCCTTGTGTTACAGGCTTGCCCGTTACACAACCAGCGGCATCTATTTCACCTGGTTTTAGCGATTGGTATGTATCTACAATCCAGCTCATTTCTCTTGCGCCTGTACCATAATCTGGTGCTGGCACATCTATACCCGGACCTATAAAGTTTTTCTTTACCAATTCGGCTGTATAGCGTCGTGTAATTTTTTCTAATTCGTATTCGGAGTAATTTCTGGGATTTATTTTAATACCACCTTTGCCACCACCAAATGGCACATTTACTATTGCACACTTGTATGTCATTAATGATGCTAATGCCATTACTTCATCTTGATTTACTTCGTCGCTAAATCGAATACCGCCTTTGCATGGGCTTTTGTGGTGGCTATGTTGTACTCTATATGCTTCTATTACTTCTACCGTACCATCGTCTCTTTTTATTGGAAAACGCATTTGCAATACACTGTTACATGCTTTAATTTGTTCTAAAATTCCAATATCTACGGTTGTAAATTTTGCGGCTTTATCAAAACTTCTTTCTACACTTTTAAAAAAACTATAATTGATATTTGTGCTCATAAAATTGTTTTATTTATTTATTTATAAGAATATATTGTTAGTTATTAAAATGTTCTTTTTCTAGTCTTGTTATTTTTTTGTCTAAAGTAAATACATATAAAAGTAAACCCAATAATATGGTTAAACATACGGCTACTACTATGTAAATTTTACCATTGCTACGCATGGTATCAGCCATTTCTACAGATTGTGTTTGAGCAAAAGACATAATATTTATAAACATTAATAGTAGTGTCAATAATATTTTGGTTATTAATTTCATCTTAATTTATTAAATTTTTATCTTGTAATAATTGTAATCTTATTTTTAAAGTAGCTATCCATACACCTAGCAATGTCCAGCCAATTACAGCTGGGTAAAAAATGGCTCTCATGCTCATGTCCATATCGTTTTTATCTAATGCAGGGTTACCGCTTTCGCTACCAGGTGAGCCTGGGTGCAGGCTACCTACAAGCCTAGGTATAATCCATATAGATGGAAATAATAAAGCAAAGGCAAAAATATTATATACGGCACTTACTCTACTTCTTTTATCTATATCGGTAAACGAACCTCTTAGTACAAAATATGCGCCGTATATAAGCAATGCAATAGCTGCACCAATAAGTTTTGGCTCTTTTAAAACCGATGCTAAAGATTGATTAGCTTGTGTAACCCAAGTTACCGAAACCCACTCTACGCCTGTAACATAGCCGAGCAAACCAAATATGCAACCTATAGTTGCATAGCTAGATGCATAAATATCGTTTTTGTGATTAAAATTGCTTAGGTATTTTATGCTGTATATAACACTTACCATAAAAAGTATCATCATACCAAACCACATACATACATGAAAGTACATATTGCGTATAGTTTCGTTTAGTATAGGAAGACTTGGAACTTTAGCTAAAAAGCCTGCAACTACTGTATATATTAGTAGTAAAACGGTTAATAATTTCCACCAATTTTTCTTCATAAAGAAGATGTATTTTAATGATTATGCAAAGATAGTAAGATTGGTTTCTAACAAGAAAAGAAATAGTTAATTATTAGCTTAAATTTTGCCAGGGTAAATTTTTAAAGCCTCTTTTAAGCATAATGCTGCATTTTTAATATCATCTACATTTAGTACATACGCCATACGCACTTCTTGCTTGCCTAAACCTTGTGTGGCATAAAAACCGGTTGCAGGTGCCATCATTACAGTGCTTCCATTGTACGAAAATTCTTCGAGCAGCCATTGGCAAAATTTATCGCTATCATCTATAGGTAATTTGGCCATGGCATAAAATGCGCCACCAGGGTTTGGGCAAAATACACCCTCAATTTCGTTGAGGGCTTTTACCAAAGTATCTCTTCTTAGTTTATATTCTGCTTTTGTGGTGTCAAAATAATTATCTGGTAAATCTACCGCAGCTTCGCCTAATACTTGTGCATAAAAAGGTGGGCTTAGCCTGCATTGAGCAAATTTCATTGCAGTATGTAGTACTTCTTTATTTTTGGTTACAAATGCGCCAATGCGACCTCCGCAAGCACTGTAACGTTTGCTAATTGTATCCATTAATATTACATGTTGCTCTGCTCCTTTTAAATGCATGGCACTTGTGTGTGTGCCTTCATAGCAAAATTCTCTATAAGCCTCATCGGCAAATAAAAATAAATTATGTTTTATTACAATTTCTTTAAGGGTTTGCATTTCGGCAGCACTATACAAATAACCTGTTGGGTTATTGGGGTTGCAAACCACAATAGCTTTAGTTTTTGATGTTATAGCTTTTTCAAAATCTTCTATAGGAGGTAAAGCAAAACCAGTTTCTATTTTGCTGCCAATAGGTACTACTGTTACATTGGCTTGCACTGCAAAACCATTGTAGTTTGCATAAAATGGTTCAGGTATTATAACTTCGTCGCCAGCATCTAAACATGCCAAAAACCCAAAAGAAATAGCTTCACTACCACCGGTTGTTATTATTATTTCTTCGCTATTTACGTCAATATTATTTTTAGCATAATATTGTACTAATTTTTTTCGATAACTTTCATTACCTGCACTGTGGCTGTATGCCAGCACATGTACATCGCAATTTTTTACAGCATCAATACAAGTTTGTGGGGTTACAATATCGGGCTGCCCTATGTTTAAATGATACACTTTTGTACCTCTTTTTTTTGCAGCTTCGGCAAAAGGTACCAGTTTGCGTATTGGCGATGCAGGCATTTGTATGCCTCTGTTACTTATTTTTAGCATAAGGCAAATATATGAAAACCTATAAGGTCTTTTTGTAGATTTTTTAAATAGAAAAAAAATGTTAAGACCTTATAGGTTTTTTTTTTGAAGCATCAACTAAAAAGCCACAAGCAGCAGTAGTATCCGCCTATCTGTAGTAGTCTTGCACACAAGTTGTATTATAATTTGTACTGTATGCAGTGCAAGAGCTACTACTGCCTATACGGGCTAAGCTCAGCAGAATTACATTACTCAGCTTAAAATTGTATGGATAGTGTTTTTATTTGTAGTATTAACATTGAGCAAATTTTCTAAAATCTTAATGGTATTCTAGTAGCTTTTTATAATAGTAATTATTTGCAATAATGTGTTGGTTTCTTAACAATTATTTTTTTATTTGCTTTATAATGTTGAAGTAAAACCGCTGCAGCAATCGCATATTTTGAGTAATAATTTCGCCTTGTGCAGTTAAACCATTTCTAAATTGCACTTGCTTTTTATAACTTGTTATTAAGCCATAGGGCAAAATTATTTTCGATAAGTATCCACTATCGGTATTTATATTGCTAATAAAATCAATTTTACCACTTACGCTACCATATTCTTGAAATGGATAAGATGGAAATTTTAAAAGTACTATTTGTCCATTTTTTATTTTGCCAAAGTTTATTTGAGGTATGTACACCTCGGCGTAATATTTTACATTTTCAGGATTTACAAAACAAATTGTTTGATTTGCTTGTAGTTGCTGGTTTTCTTGTAAAAATGTGGCAAAAGCAATTTTACCATCAATAGGTGCCGAAAGCAAATAATTTTTCTTCCATTCGTCTATTTGGCTTTTAAAAGTATTAGATGCTTGCACAAAAATATTTTTTTGTTGCAAAATGGCATTTTCTAATTCATCTATTTCTTTAAGCTTTTCGTTTTGTTGTGCTTCGTTGCTAATGATGGAACTACTTATTTGTGGAAGTGTTAGTTTTTTATTTATCAATTTTGAAGATTCGTTTCTGTAGTCTAATTCTGATATTACTTTATCTTCTTTTAAAGATTGGTTAGCATCAAATGTTTTTTGCTGCAAGGCTAGGTCTTGTGTATTTAATTCTTTTTGCAGCAAAAGATTATTGTGCATCTTTTGTAAAAAAGATAAATCGTTTGTAAGCATTGATTTTTTGCGGAGATAAAAACCGTTGCTTAGATAATTTTTAAAGGTTTGATATGCAATAGAAAAAGATTGATAATTGCTTTGCAACTCACCAAGATTAGTATAATTATTTTTAAGGAAAGAAAGAGCATTTTGTAAATTGCTTTTGTTTAATAAATGAATGATTGTATCAATATTATTTGATAAATTAATTACTTCTTCATGGTTTGCAATGCTTTCCATGTAGCCTAATATATCGGCTTGTTTTACTTGTTTATTTTCTTTAGCAAAAAGCTTTACTAATTTCCCCGCTGTTTTTGTAGTTACTTCTTTTGGTGCATTAATACTTGTTAGTTTTGCATTAATATTTACTACATCGGGGTATTGTATCAACCAGCAAATAATGGCTAAAAACAATAGAAGAAATAAAAAATACACTGTACCCCATTTAACTACTAAAGGCATTTTTTTAGAAATTATTTCTTCAATTTCACTGCCATGCTCAGTAAATAAATTTTTAGAAATATTTTTCTGAAACAAAGTAGGAGGGTTTGGTATGTTATTATCAGTTTCCAAGTTCCAATTGATTTTTTACAAGTTCGTAATATTTTCCTTTCTTAATAGTAAGTTCGTTATGTGTACCCACTTCTACAATTTCACCATTTTCTAATACCACAATTTTATCGGCATTTTTTACTGTACTTAATCTATGGGCTACTACCAACACTGTTTTATCTTTAAAAAATTGTTGTAAGTTTTCTAAAATTATTTTTTCATTATTTGCATCTAAACTATTGGTAGCTTCATCAAAAAAAATAAATTGTGGATTTTTATACACTGCTCTAGCAATAGTAATACGTTGTTTTTGACCTCCACTTATGCCATTTCCTTCGGCTCCTAATTTTGTATGAAACCCTAAGGGCATCGATTCAATAAACGATAAAATATTAGCCGTTTTACATGCATTCACTAATCTGTCATTATCTATTTTATCTCCTGTAACAGTTATGTTTTTTTGGATATTATCGTTAAAAATAAAACTATCCTGCATTACAGAGCCACAAACACTTCGCCAAAACTTTGGAGAAATATTTTTTATATTTGCTGACCCCAAATGTATTTCGCCTTTATAGTTTTCGTAAAAGCGTAATAGTAATTTTATAAGTGTAGATTTTCCACTACCGCTCATGCCTACAATCGCTGTTACTTTGCCTTCAGGTATTTGTAGATTAATATTTTTTAAAACAGGCTCATTACCAGCGCCTGGGTATGTAAACGAAAGATTTTTTATATGGATACTTTGTTCATTCGGTAATTGATGTTGCAATTCGCTATTGGTTGCTTCTTCATCATCTAAGCCATGTATATCGTTTAATCTTTCTAATGATATTTTTGCATCTTGTGCCTGCTGTGTAAAACCTATTAGCTGTTCTACAGGGCTATTTAATTGGCCAATAATATACTGTATAGCCAACATCATACCTAGGGTAAGAGTGCCTTCTATTACTAACCTTGCTACAATAAAAGTTATTAAAATATTTTTGCCCTGGTTTATAAAAAATGTGCCTACTTGCTGGTATTGCACAAGCGATAAGCTTTTGAAATTTAATTTGAATAAGCCAGCTTGCAAACCCTCCCAAGCCCAGCGAAAAGTATTTTCGGCATTATTCAATTTAATTTCTTGCATACCATACACCAATTGCATGGTTGCGTTATTTTCCTTGCTGGCAATTGTAAATTTTTTGTAATCAATCTTACGCCTGTATTTTAAAAAGAAACTAATCCAAAATAAATATAAAATACTGCCTCCTAAAAAAATAATAAATATAGTAGTGTTGTACGAAAGCAAGACAAACGAAAAAAGTATAAGATTAAAAATTGAAAATAAAGTATTTAAAGCCGTGCCTGTTAAAAAACTTTCTATGCGATGATGGTCGCTAATACGTTGTATAATATCGCCTGGGTGTTTGCTATCAAAAAACTGCATTGGCAATTTTAACAATTTACTCCAAAAGCCAGAAAGCAATGAAATGTTTATACGTGTGCTTATATGTAATAAAATTCGGCTTCGTATAAATTCAACTACAGTTTGCGAAAACAACAACATGAGTTGTGCTGCTAATACTATTTGAATAAAATTAATGTTGTGTGTATTAATACCAGTATCTACAATACTTTGAGTGAGGTATGGAAAAATTAATTGCAAAACACTTCCAATAATTAGACCTAAAAATATTTGAAAAAAATATTGCTTATGTTCCTTTATGTAACCAAGTAAATAACTCCAACCTATTTTGGTATTTTGTTTTTGTTCATCACCAATAAAATCTGTTTGTTTAAATAGTGGAGTTGTTTCTAACAATAGCGTAGTGCCTTTGCTTGTATCATTTTCAGTTGTTGAAATCCAACTTTTTAAAAATTCAGCTTTATTTAGTTTTATCATACCCTTAGCAGGGTCGGCAATTATTAATTTATTTTTTGTAGAACCTTTGGTAAGTACTACAAAATGATATTGATTCCAATGTATAATAGCTGGTAATGGAGCATCATTTATGAGTTGCTCAAAACTTAGTTTTGCACCAATGGTTTTAAAGCCTATTGCCTCCGCAGCATCGGCAAGCCCAAGCATACTTACACCTTGTTTGCCATACTCGGCTTTATTGCGCAAATAATCTAATGGTATAGTGCGCCCATAATATTTAGCCACCATGCGGAGGCAGGTGGGTCCGCAGTCCATGGCGTCTAACTGTTTGTAAAACGGGAAAGAAAATATCATTCTTACTGTATAATATTTATTTTTTTAATGATATATTTTTCTGGGGCTAATAAAATATTTATCTGGAATGATGCGTGGATTTTTTTTAGGATTATAAACTCGTTTTAGCCAATACAAATGATACAAAATACCTTCGAACATTTTTTTATACACTATTGTACCTCTATCAAATATTATTTTACCAACCAAACCTTCAATTAAAATAAAATCAAAATGTGCATTAATTTCATTCTTTTTTTCAGTCTTTTTTATTACATGTGTAAAACTTTCAATTTCAGTTTCAATTTCAAAAATAGTTTTACCTTCTGTTAAATAATCCCATGCAAAATTGCATTCGTCAAAACAATAATGTTTTGAATTAGAAAATACAATTTTATAATCTTTGCTTCTTTTAAAAATATTTTTCATCAACATATTGTTTTTATATAAAGCAAAGCAGCCTGAGGTATAATCATGCCTTACACTTATAAAATCGTATTTGTTTAAAAAATCGTCTGTAATAAAATTTCTTAAATTGCCATAAATTATATCTATATCGCTTTGTGCCCAATAATCATATAGCTTAATATAATCTTCAAATATTAAACCATATGCAGGCTTAAAATCGCATAGTTTGTATGGAAAATCTAAATTTACTTGAAAGCCTAATTTTTTACTAGCTAATTCCTTTATTTCTTCAATGGATTTATGAATAATTTTTACATTTGGCGGTACTTGAAATTTATGAGTAATATCTGAAAAAATAAAAAAATCAATAGATTCGTTAAACTTACAGGAGTGCAAAAAGTAAGGAAAGTACCAAGGAAAACTACCGTAATAACAAATTATGACCGCTATCTTATTTTTATATTTCATTTAATAAATTCTTGTTTTACTTATGCTGAATTTTGTAGGTATAATTTTTGCAGAAAATTTTGGTTGGTATATTTTTTTTAGCCAATACAAATGATACAATGCAGCTTCATATTTGTTATCATAAATTAATTTTCCATTAGCAAACTTTATTTTGCCAGGGATACCTTCCAATAAAATAAAATCGAAATATGCCTTAATTATATTTTTATTTGCAGCATGTTTTATTAGGTGAGTAAAACAAACAATTTCAGTTTTTATGTCTTCCAAACTTTTACCTTCCTCAATTTCACAATGTTTAAAATTTAATTCATCAAATCCTAAATATTCTTTTGTAGATAATACTTTTTTATAATCATTGCTTCTCATAAAAAACCTATTCATTATTATGTTGTTTTTAATTAATGCAAAACACCCTGTTGTATAATCGTGCCTTGTGCTTATAAAATCATTTTTGCTAAGCAATTCTGTTGTAAAAAAATCTCGTAAGTTTCCAAATATTATATCCAAATCACTCCAAGCCCAAAAGTCGTAACCATAAATAATCTCTGAAAAAATAAAGCCATAAGCAGGCTTAAAATCGCATAGTTTGTACGGGTAATCAATTCTTACCTCGAATCCTAATTTTCCATTCGCAGTAATTTTAATTTCATTTAAAGTTTTGTAAATAATTTTTACATTGTTGGGCAAATTCGGTATTGTTTGTAAGTTATCTGTTATTATAAAAAAATCTATAGTTGGGTTGTACGAGCATGAGTAAATAAAATAAGGGAAATACCAAGGATATGGACCATACCAACAATTGAGAGTGGCTATTTTAAAATTACTCATTTTTAATTTCCCCTTTGATATAAAAAAATATCTCTTATTTGATAACAAACCAATATTGAATTAATACTAAATTTTTTAAATTTTTGTTAAAGCAAATATTAACTCTTCGTAGTTACCTACAATTTTTTCTATTACTCCTATTTTATTAATAAGTATGTGGGTTGGATAGCTAGTTACATTTAAACTATCTTTCATAAAATCTAATTTATCTGCTATAACGCTATAATTGAATTTTTTAGTTTTTAAAAAAGCTTGCAATTTGCTTTTAGAATCAATTGCTAAGCTCAAAAACAATACATCTTTTTTGTATTCATATCCTTCTACTAATTTATTTAAATATGGAAATTCCTCTATGCATTTTGTGCAATGTATAAACCAACATTTTATTACAATTATTTTTCCTTTAGTATTTTCGTTATTATAACTATTTCCTTCTATATCTGAAAAATTAAATTTTGGCATTGCTGAGCCTTCTTTCAAAAAATTCTTATAAATATTATTTGTGATTTGCTTTATTATGTTGGTAATTTCAGATGGGGTTTTTTGTGGCATTTTATAAAGTAAATAATATTCATTTGAATCTTTAGGCTGTAACTTCAATGGTAAAAAATTATTATTTATTACTTCTTTCAAAAAAGCATTTTTTGATATTACGTTTTTATTTTCATCTAATGCTATAAAATTCCTTTCTAATTTTACATATTTATTTGTGTAATTCCAATAACTATTAAAATTAGCTAAGATTAAATTAGGGTTTGAAATTGGTTTTCCATAATTTGAATTTTGCTGGCAGGAATTCAATAAGAAAAAAACAATTACTAAATTGGCAAATGATTTCATAGTTGAATAATTTATTTAAAAATTAACTGCCGAATTTTATTTAATTTCTCGACAGTTAATTTTCGATTTTGTTTAGCAACCTTCGCATTTTACTAAGGTTGCATTAGTGGTACAAGATGCCCCAGAATAAGAAAAAGAACAAGAACTACAGTTAGAAGTTCCATTCCAACAACATTTATAACAACCAGTTCCACCACTTTCACTCCCCGCCATAATATTCTTCATTTCTGCTCTACTAAGTTTGCCTTGTATGTTTGCAAGGCTCATTTTTTGTGTTTTCATTGTTTTAAAATTTAAAGTTAAATAAAAATATGGTGCCTTTATTTTTTAGTTGCTTAGGCTTTAACCGCTCTGCCACAAAGCTGCAGCTTTTGTGTAGTTCTGCAGGGCTTTTTGCAAGCGAACTATTCTTGCAAAAAATATTCTAAATCCTCAATGCCATAAGCATCGGGCAGTTGGTATCCGTTTATAAATATTGTAGGTGTATATGTTATGCCAGTACCCTTGCACCATTTTTCCATTAACTCAATTTTGCTACTTTGCTGTTCAAGCTCTCCAGTAATTTTATATTTTGTTGCAAAGGTTTTATATTCTTTTACGTTTGGCAAATACCAATCGTCTAATGCTTGTTTAGTCTTATGTTCATCATTTTCTGTTGCTATTGTTAATAAATGGCTGGTAATTTTGTAAGCACTATTGTTTTTATCGTTAGGAGTTGTAAATATTATTTTTGCTTTTACATTATTGTTTTGCTCTATCAATTTATCTATTATTGGATGTACCAATGCACATGGCCCACAATATGGGTTGCATACTTTTATAATTTCGCTTGTAGCATTTGGATTGCCAATATCTATACCTAAGCCATTGGTAGGTATGGTTATTTGTTTTTGTTTTTTTAAAAGGGTTTCAAATATTTGGCTGTTAAATTTCAATCGCAAAAATTCTCTTTTAGTGTTTTTTTCAACTTGTAGTTTTAGTAAATATGGCTTTATAGAGTACCAAATAATAGCAGGTAACAAAAATAATGTAAGTACGTATATTGTACTTTGCAAAACATGCAATTGTGCAATGCCAAAATAATTATTGAGCACTACATTGTATACAGCAAGCAAAAGTAAAGCTTGTACTATAAGGCATAGTACGCACCATTGCTTAGCTACACGCCATTGGTAATAAACACTAAAAACTGTATAGGGCAATGCTGCTATATTTAGCCATGCTACAATGGTAATACCAGTTGGTATAAATAATATTGTGAGTAAGCTACCTGTAAAATAAAAAAAACCTACTTCGCTCCAGCTAAGCCAGCTAAATACTTTTGCAGCTTTACCGGTAAGTATGGCATTGCAATTGCCTTTGGCTATGCCAGTGCATACTTTTTGTAATAATGGGTTATTTTTATCTAGTTCGTACCAAAGCAATAAAACTGTAACAATTGTACCCATTAAATATATAAAGTACTGTAATAAAAAATTGCCCTGACTTACAAATATTGCAGTAGCATTTTTTTGCATTAACAAAAACGAAAAAATTAGTATTGAAAATATTGCAACTAATGGTACAACAGCATTTAAAAAATATTTTTGTTTATTGCTTGTAAAATTTGTTTCGCCGCTTAGTTGGTTTGGCTCTGCTATTAAATAAACTCCGCTCCAAGTTTTTACAAAATCTTCCTTGCCGTAAGTTACTGGCTTGTTATAATTTTTTTGCAATACTTGTACCGTTGTTTCAGCTACACTATTTACAATGGCAATGTTATTTTTATTATTATTTGTATAAGCAATAAACGGTGTAGGTAGTTCATCTATTTTACTTGTATCTATTTTGCCTACTGCGTTTGGTATGTTCCATTTGTGCAAACTATCAGTTATACAAAGCATACTTGGCCAATTGGGATGGTTTTGCAATGCTTCGTTTACTGTACGGTTGTTTACCTTAACTTTTAGCAGTTTCAAAAAAGAAATAGTAGCTTTTATAATTGGTTCGTATTGGTTAAGCATAGGCTATTTTATATCAAAAAATGTAGAAATAAGATGTATTAATTTTTAATAGAAAGTAAATATATAAGAAAAATATTATAAACGTATACGTTTACGATAAATTTTTTTAAAACCAACATCTTGCACATAACAAATTAGTAATTGCAAAATGAATAAAGAGGCTTATCTTAAAAAACTTGGCGCACATATTGCCAGTGTAAGATTAAGCAAAGGTATTTCGCAAGCCGAGCTTGCTCGATGTTGCGATAAAGACCCACAAAGCCTTAATAGATTAGAAAAAGGGCGTATAAACCCAAGTGTATTTTATTTAAAAGAAATAGCTGTAGAGCTAAATATTGAGGTTAAAGATTTGCTCAATTTTTAAATACCAATAAGCAAATAGTAACCTATAGGTTCTTTTTCTGATTTAGTAAATTTAAAAAAAGCAATGACCTTATAGGCTTTAAATAAATACCACAATTGCATTAACATAATATTAAAAAAAAATACGCTTATCTTTGTACTCTGAAAAAGATAGCGGTAATATTTCTACTTTTTATTTATGGTACTACTACCATAGGTGCTACATTGCATACGCATTTTTGCATGGGCAAAGTTGTAAGTAAAACTTTAGTGCAAAATAAAAGTGACAAATGTGGCAAATGTGGTATGAAAGAAGATGCCTCAAAAAAAGGTTGCTGCAAGGACGAAAAAAAAGTAGTAAAATTAGATACAGATCATCAAAAAAGCATTTCGGACTTCAATTTTAAGTCATTTGTATCTAATTATTTTTTACGTCCATCTTTTTATTACGATACTCCAATTTTTGTTTTTGATGATGTAACATATATTAACTTTCATCCCCCACCTAATACAACAATACAAAAGTTACATATTTTGTACTGTGCTTTTTTAATTTAATTTTTTTGAATACTTTTTAAAGCCGACACTTTTCAGTGGTTCGGTTATTTGTGTATTTATCATAAAAAAAATTAAAGGAAATGAAAAACATATTTGTAATATTTTTACTTGCAATAAACTTAGTAACTTTTGCACAAAAGAAAAATATTAAGCAAGAAACTTTTAAAGTATTTGGCACTTGTGAGCAGTGTAAAACTAGAATAGAAAGTACTTTAAAAGATTTAGGAACTTATAAAGCCAATTGGGTAATAGAAACCAATATGCTAACCGTAAGTTTTGATAGTATAAAACTAACTAAAGCAAAAATATCTAAAAAACTAGCAACGGTAGGGCATGATACCGAATTGTTTTTAAGCACCAAAAAAACATATAATAATTTGCCAGCTTGCTGCCATTACCAAAGGCTAGATACAGCTATAAATTACATTAAACCCATAGATACTGCCGTAAAAAAAAATGAATTTGTTTTGCCAACATTAATTGGGTTTGTATTTGGAGAAGATACTGATACTACAACCATTGCATTACAATTGGCTACTGTTATAAATGTAATTAATAATAAAATAGTTGTAACAGATAGTGCTGGGGGTTTTGCAATGAATGCGCCATACCCTGCAATATTAATAGTAAGTAGTGTTGGCTATAAAACAGATACTATAAATGTTTTTAAAGCAGAAAATGTAAAGATTATTTTGAAAAAAAATGTTTCTAAAAATTTGAAAGAAGTAATAATAGAAACCAGAAAACCATCGGCTCATATTTTGCAAAATAGTACACTTAATACAATAAATATTGGTACAAAAGAATTGGCAAAAGCAGCTTGTTGTAATTTATCTGAAAGTTTTGAAACAAGCCCATCAATAGATGTAAGCTTTGCAGATGCTGTTACTGGTATAAAGCAAATACAATTGCTAGGCTTATCGGGTAATTATGTACAACTAACTACCGAAAACACACCCGAAATAAAAGGGCTAATTGGCAACTATGGGCTAACGTTTATTCCTGGCCCATGGGTAGAAAGTATTCAGGTTACAAAGGGTACAGGCTCGGTGGCTAATGGGTACGAAAGTATTGCAGGACAAATAAATGTAGAAGAAAAAAAGCCCGATAAAATGGATAGGTTTTTTATAAATGGCTATGCAAATAATATGGGCAGGGTAGAAACTACTATTAATTTTGCACAAAAAATAAATAGCAATTGGAGCACTGCTTTACTTACCCATGCCAACGCTGTTGGTACTAAAAATGATGCTAACAAAGATGGATTTTTAGATTTACCTACTGGCAAACAATTAAATTTTGTAAACCGTTGGCGATATGCTAACACAAACGGTATAATAGCACAATTTGCCATAAAAGCCTTAAACGATAAAAGAATAGCAGGAGAAAGAGATTTCAATTTAAGCGCAGATAAGCTGACAACAAATAAATACGGTGTGGGTATAAACGTACAGCAGTATGCAGTTACAAGCAAGCTTGGATATGTTTTCCCTAATAAAATATACAAAAGTATTGGGGTTATTGTTGCAGCAAATAAGTTTAACAACAATTCGTTTTATGGGCTTAAAATTTATGATGCAAATCAAAAATCTTTGTCGCTAAATGTATTTTACCAGTCTATAATTAATACCACTGTTCATAAATTTAGAACAGGTTTAAATTTAACAAATGAAACATACTTCGAAAAATTTACTAACAATAATTATTTTAGAAAAGAAAATTTTGTAGGAAGTTTTGTAGAATATACCTATACACCATCAAAAAAAATAACTGGCATATTTGGATTAAGGGTAGATTATCACAATCAATATGGTTTTATAACTACTCCTAGGTTACATATAAAATATGACATTAATTCTAAAACAAATTTACGGTTTTCTGTAGGCTCTGGTTTTAAGACAGCTAGTATTTTAGCAGAAAATACTGGTTTTTTTGCAAGTTCAAGAAATGTAGAAATTACAAATGCAACAACAAATTACGGCTATGGTTTGATGCCCGAAAAAGCATGGAATTTTGGAGCAAATTTTTTGCATAATTTCCGATTTAATAATCGTACAGGTTCTATAAGTGTAGATCTATATCGTACTGTTTTCAAAAATCAGACTGTAGTAGATGTTGATGCTAACCCACAAAAAATTACATTTTATAATCTTTCAGGAAAATCTTTTAGCAATAGCTTGCAAGCTGAAATTAATTATGAAATAATAAAAAAATTAGAAGTAAGGCTAGCTTACCGTTGGCTAGATGTACAAACAAATTATGGTGGCTCAATGTTGCCAAAACCTTTTACAGCAAAGCATAGAGCATTTATTAATTTGGCTTACGAAACTAATAATAAATGGAAATTTGATGCCACAACACAATGGTTAAGTAAAAAGCGTTTACCTAATACCAGTAATAACCCAAGTGGTAAACAAATGGAAAATTATTCCCCATCTTTTTTGCAAATTAGCGGTCAAGTTTCTAAACAAATAAATACAAAATTTGAACTTTATTTAGGTGTAGAAAATGCAACAAACTTTACACAAAAAAATCTTTTTATAGATGTTAGAAATCCATTTAGTACATATTTTGATGGCTCAATGATATGGGGTCCAGTAAATGGAAGAACCATTTACTTAGGGTTTCGATTTAAAATAAATTGATGGTTTTATTCTTTTTTGCATAAAAAAATAAATTACTCTAAGTTATAAAAATATAAAAATTCAAAAGAAATTGTTATTGAAATGAATTTTTATAAGAATTAATATTATAATTTTGTTTAATAGTTGTTTTGCTATTATAATTGCAAAAATATTACATTAAATTTTTGTGATTAGAACCTTAACTAAATATGAAAAAAACTTTACTTTTATTTATTAGTATTTTTTTGTTTAATACTATTTCTTTTTGCCAACAATCGGTAGCTAGGCAATGGTGTAATGCAATGCTAAATGCAATTATTACAGATTTTGCAAAACCTCCGGTTCAAGCTAGAAATTTGTTTCATGTATCTCTTGCAATGTACGATGCTTGGGCAGTTTATGATAATACTGCTTCTCCATATTTAATAGGAAAAACAGTTGGAAGTATAAATTATCCGTTTACTGGTGTACCATTTGTAGCCCCAGCAAACATTGAAAGCTATAGAAATATGGCTATAAGTTATGCAGCCTATAAGGTATTAAAACACCGTTTTGCAAATTCGCCAAATGCTGTAAATAGCATTACCTCTTTTAATAATTTAATGACATCACTTGGTTATGATTATAATTATACCCAAACTAATTACAGTACAGGAAACGCTGCTGATTTGGGAAACTTTATTGGTAATCAAGTTATAGCAATGGGTTTGGCCGATGGCTCTAACGAATCTAATAATTATCAGTATGTAAATTATTTACCAGTAAATGACCCTCAGTTATTATCCTTACCTATAAATATGGCAGACCCTAATAGATGGCAGCCATTAATTTTACCAGGTGCACTAGACCAAAATGGAAACCCAATTCCTGCTACACAAATATTTATTACTCCAGAGTGGGGTAGAGTTTTACCATTTTCAATGGCTACATCTTCTGCAATTCATTATTCTAGAAATGGGGGCGATTTTCCAGTATATTATGATCCAGGTACACCACCAATGTTGGATACTATAAGTGTTTCTAATCTTTTATCACAAGAGTTTAAATGGGGGCATAGTATGGTAGCAGCATGGTCATCACATTTAGATCCTACCGATCCTACTTTGTGGGATATATCACCAAATGCAAAAGGCAATGTTATAAATTACCCAACTACTTTAGTAGGCTTACATAGTTTTTATAATTTCGATAATGGTGGCGATAATGGAATTGGATATAGTGCAAATCCAGTAACAGGGTTGCCTTACGTGCCACAAATGGTTAAAAGAGGCGATTTTACTAGACTTGTGACTCAATATTGGGCAGATGGACCAAGCTCAGAAACACCACCTGGACATTGGTTTACGTTATTAAACCAAGTAAGCGACTACCCTGGGTTTATAAAAAAATATGAAGGTGTTGGAGCTGTGCTTTCTAATTTAGAGTGGGATGTGAAATCATATTTTACACTAGGTGCTGCAATGCATGATGCTGCTATTGCTTGCTGGGGAATAAAGGGTTGGTACGATTCACCTAGACCAATATCAGCAATAAGAAAAATGGCTTTATATGGTCAATGTAGCAATGCAGCATTACCATCTTACCACCCTGGAGGCATACCGTTAAACCCTGGGTTTGTAGAGTTGGTAATGGCTGGCGATCCTTTGCAAGGATATAGTGGGGAAAATATAAATAAAATAAAAATAAAGGCTTGGCGTGGATTTAATTTTATACTTAATGCTTATACTGATTGGGCAGGTGTTGGGTGGATATTAGCCGAAAAGTGGGTTCCATATCAGCGAAAAACATTTAATACACCACCTTTTGCAGGTTATGTTTCTGGGCATTCTACTTACTCTAGGGCTGGGGCATTCGTATTAACAAATATAACTGGTAGTCCATACTTTCCTGGAGGATTGGGAGAATATGTAATACCTGCAAATAGTAATATATTGGGTTTTGAAAAAAGCCCCGATTACGAAATAAAATTACAATGGGCTTCATATAAAGATGCATCTGACGAAGCAAGTATGTCTAGAATTTGGGGAGGCATTCATCCTGGATTTGATGATATGCCAGGGAGACGAATAGGAGAATTGATTGGAAATGCGGCACATGTAAAAGCAAAAACATATTTTACAAACACTATTTTGCCTATTGATTTACTTTATTGTATTGGAAAGGAAAAAGATTGTAGTACACAACTTCAATGGGCTACTACAGCCGAATTGCAAACTAAATCTTTTGTAATTTGGAAAAGTATAGATGGTGTTAATTTTGATATAAAACTGACCGAAATAGCAGCAGCTGGAAACACAAATAATATTCGCAACTATTCATACACAGATATTTCACCTAACATTACAAATTACTACAAAATTGTACAATTTGATATAAACAACAAGCAAACAATATTGCCTATAATACATATAGATTTAAAAAATTGCAATGCAATAGTAGATAAAATAAGCTCAATTTATCCTAACCCTGTTGAAGAGAAAATAAAATTTACTATTCATAATAATACAAAAAATAGCTTTTCAGAAATAACCATACTTGACGAAATGGGACAAAAGAAATATAGTACTAAAATATTTTTACAAGCAGGGATAAATAAAATAAATTTACCTTCAACACTATTAAGTAAAGGTATTTATTTTGTAAAAATTAAATTATCTGGAGGGAAGAATGAAGTACAAAAAGTTGTAAAATTAAATTAGTATTACGAAGTTAAAAAAGAGCCAAGTGTATATAAGTTTGGCTCTTTTAGTGAAATCTTTTGTATTGTTTTTTTGTGTCAAAATTAAAATATTAATTTACAAATCATATTCGTACACTTCATTTTCAAAAGCCAATTTCATTTTTTCTCTATCAAACTCTTTTTCGTTATTTGCTAAAAATATAGTGGCTACACCGTTGCCAATAAAATTTGTAATGCTTCTAGCCTCACTCATAAACCTATCTACTCCTAAAAGTAATGCTAATCCTTCTAATGGTATTACATTTACTACAGTTAGAGTGCTTGCCAATACTATAAACCCACTGCCAGTAACACCTGCAGCACCCTTGCTTGTTACCATAAGTACTCCTATAATTGTACCTATTTGTCCCCACGATAATTCTACTTTAAAAACTTGTGCTAAAAAAATTACAGCCATACTTAAATATATTGTTGTACCATCTAAATTAAAAGAATAACCAGCAGGTACTACCAAACCAACTACAGGTTTTGAGCAGCCCATGTTTTCTAATTTTTCCATTAATGATGGCAATGCCGACTCTGATGAAGATGTACCCAAAACAATTAGTAACTCTTCTTTAATATAATTTAAAAATTTAAAAATACTTATTTTGTAATAGCGAAGTATAATACCAAAAACCATAAAAATAAATATTGCCATGGTAATATACACAGTGAGCATTAATTTTGCTAACGGCAGCATTGTGGCAATTCCATATTTGCCTATAGTATATGCCATACCGCTAAAAGCTGCAATTGGAGCCAACAACATTACATAATGCAATGCTTTAAAAATGTATTTAGATGCTGTAGTAAGCGGCTTAATAATTTTTTCTCTACCTTTATATTTACTTAAAAAAATACCAAAGGCAATTGAAAACAATAATACTTGTATAGTAAAATTTTCTTTTAAAAATTGCAACCAACTAAAACTTGTAGCTGCAGTTGTGTATTTAGAAATATCACCACCATGTATTGTAGTGGTATTTACGCCAGAGCCAGGCTGTATTATTATTGCTACTGCACACCCTACAAGTAAGGCAATTGTAGTTACAATTTCAAAATACAACAATGCTTTGCCACCAACCCTTCCTACTTTTTTTAAACTGCCCATGCCGCTAATGCCTAACGATATGGTAAGAAAAATAATGGGGCTAATAAATAATTTAATAATTTCTACAAACCACTTGCTAATGGGTTGCATTTTTACAGCAATTTCGGGTGCAAAATGACCAAGTAAAGAACCAGAAAGTATTGCTACAATAACCCAAGTAGTAAGATTGGTAAATATTTTTTTCATGAATTGTATTTGCCTTTTTTAATATTTTACTTTTTCAAATCCGTATAAGCTGTGATTATTGTTTAATTAATTTTATTGAATACGAATTGTTTTTTAGTTTTACGATATATAATCCGTTTTGTAAATCACTTATGTTAATTTTCTTATTTTGAATTACTTCCTCCTCTTTTACAAATTGTCCAACTGCATTATAAATTTGTATTAGTTGTACACCAGTAAAGCCATTCAGTTTTATTGCTAAATTTCCATTACTAGGATTGGGGTAAATTGAAAATGCATTCATTTTAGATACGCAATTATCAACCAATATAATGTTAGAATATTCAAATTTTCCATTTATATCAACTTGCTTCAATCTATAAAAAACTTGCTCATTATATTTTTCATTGTCTGTATATGAATATGCATTAATTGTTGTTGAATTTATTTTTCCTTTTATCGCAGCAATTTTTTTCCAAGTAATACCATCAACACTTTTTTCTACTTCAAAAAAATTGTTATTAATTTCCGAAGCAGTACTCCATTCTAGCAATACATTTTGCATATTACATTTACCTGTAAATGATAAAAGTTTAATTGGCACTAATGCACAATCTATAATTGTAATATTTTGAGGCAATGATGTTGTTGTAAAAAGAGTAGTTGCATCTGCTGCAACGGTTGTTGTTTTTGTTGGTTCAACTATGGCGTCTTTCAAAACTATAAAAGTATCTGTTTGTGATAAACTTCCTTGCGGTATAATTTCAAACCCTTTCATTCTACTAAAATCTACTGCTTCAATACCAGTGCCTGTAAGTGAATAAGTGGTTGCAATTGGGTATGTGGTATTGCTCAAAGGATCTCTAGAAAAAGACATTACACTGTTTGTTGTATTGCATTCTATCAAACTATTTTCTACGGTATAGTTAGTGGTAGTACTTGGTGTAGTTGTAAATGGTTGAAAATTAAAAACACAATTTGCAGTTACATTTCCACCATTATTATAGGCAACACTATTGGGGTTAATTACAGTAAAGTTATTAAACTGCACATCGTCCAGGCCTGCCGAAGTAGTATTTGCACGCCAAACATTAAAATAACGATACGTTGTATTATAAAAAGCCATGCAATTTGTAAAACTTGCCCCGCCATTGCGAATGGTAGAAGTAGAAGTAGTATGATCGTCAAAATTTATAACAATATTAGTAGGGTTTCGGAAAACACAATTATTAAAATTAGCTTTGTATCCTGAGGCTAATTTAGTGCCACCAACTGAATATGCACCACCATCTGTCATACAATTATTAAAATTTATATTCCCTGTAGCGCCACTTGCATATCCATAAGTAGAAATTTGATACTTATTTATACCATTATTGGATACATAGCAATTGTTAAATGTTACATCCATTGGCAATGTTGTACTATTAATAGAAATGGGTGCAATTAGAATACCGCCACCAGCATTTCCAGTAAATCTACATTTATCAAAAACGATATCAATAAGGCGTTCGTATGGCTGATTAGGTTCTATATCAACTCCAGCTTGGGGTGCTGTACCAGCGGTATTTGTAAACCAGCAATTTTCTATACGTAGATGTTGGGCAGAAATTACAGAAATTCCTTGTCGATAATGATTGTCGGCCCAAAGATCTTTAAGTAAAATGTTTTCGCAATATCTTTGAAGTGTAATGCTGGTCCATGAAGCAACAAAAATACCATCGCCTCCACTATCAATTAGTTTGAGGCCATATATTTTAATATTATTACAACTCATCATCGAAATACAATGTCTGAATTCGCTATTATTATAAGCAATATATTCGTTTTTTTGCATTTTGAATGTGACCCCATATCCAATAACGGTAATATTGTTACACTCATCTAAGTAAAACAAAGTGGAATAAATACCAGAAAATGCACCTGGCCTTGCAACTAAATTTACCCCATTTTCAAAAATAATTGTTTTGTTATTTAAAAATTCAAAATGAGTTGGATTTATCATCCAATCGCTAGCTTGTTTATCAATAACAATTGTGTCGTTTGCAGAATTGATTGCATTTACAAAGGCAGTAGTGGCGTTTGTAGCATTCCATCCAAAAGTAGATGCATTGATGGTTGTAGCATAAGATTTATTTGACGGAAATAAAATAAATATTC
>JABFQZ010000033.1 GCA_013141435.1 Ferruginibacter sp. | reverse complement strand
CGCCATCATCAATTTTTACAAAATAAGTACCTGCTGGCAATGCCGATAAATCGCCAATAATTTTAGCCCCATTTGCTTTAAACGTTTTTAATGTTTTGCCATTAATATCTACAATAAAAACAGTAGCTTTATTAAGTGTTTTACTAAAATTAATGTTAAACACTCCAGTAGTAGGGTTAGGGTACAAAACATCTACCACTTGAAAACTATAATTTTTAAAATTATTTTTTGTTACGTTTTCCAATACATTAACCTCATTGGGTAAATCAGATTTTATAATATTTTTAATCATACTCACCACAACACTATCGCCTGGTGCAACTGCCGAGGGATAAGGGTCGGTACCATTATTACAAAAATAAACTCTTTTTACCCTTGCGCCATTGGCATCGTAAATACATACAATACCACACATGCCTACTGGTATTTGCTGGGCAAATAGTTGGGCGCTTGCAAAAAACAATACTGCTACAAAAAATAATTTCTTACACATAAAAATAATTTAGACATGAAAATATTTGTTCTTAGATTTTAATGGTATTTTGTTTTGTACTCTCTTGTTATTAGAGAGTCGGTGGTTTCTATATAATTTACTATTTTACCTACTGTAAGTTTTGTACATGTATCGGTAAAATATGTTTCGTATATTATTCTTGGATTTCCATTATAAAACCCAGTAATTTTGCTTTTTCTTTTTTCTATTAATTGCCAATGACAGAAGCTACAATCTATTATTGTATATGTAACCCCAAGAGGCGTCCATAATTTATCCCCCATAGATATTGCCGTTTCTCCAGCATACGTTACTGAACCTCTATTTACTAATCTAAAGCAGTACTTAGGCTCATTGCTGCTATAAAACCAATAATTTGGATATAGTGCCTCAGCTTCGGCTTTTGTTTTATTGCATACTTTTGTACCATCGTAGGCATCTCCACCATACACTGGGTCAAAAGCTATCCAACATTCGCTTTTATCCTTTTTGCACTTGCCTGATATGCAAGTAAGAAATAGTAAGGGTAATATTAGTTTTTTCATGTTGTGTGTTTTTATGTTTTTATTTTCGGCTAGTTAAAGGCCATGCCTAGGTTATTTTATTTATTGATAATTTTTGACCAATGCAGGCTAGAGAAATTTTTCTCCAGCTATAGGAAGCTGGGTAAATCAATGGACCCATAATTGTAGTTGGTGTTTTATTTCCCATTTACTATTAATTTTATTCAAAAAATATACTGTTCCACTACTACCTGCAATAGCATATACTATAGCTTTTAAATAGTTTTTATCATAAACAATATTTGAAAAAATTATTTTATCCAATAGCTCATCATCTACTTTTACTGATAAAGAATTTCTAAATTTTATTTTATACTTTGATTTTATTAATTCGATGTGTATTTTCAGATTTTTTTGTAACCCCTGATTGTTATAAAAAATTAATTCTTTAAAACTAGTATCATTTTTTAGATACTCAAAAAAAAATTGTTTGTTATTAGTGATCGAATATCTAAGCAAATCTATTGTCTCTTTTATATTGATACAAGTATCATTTATTAAAATATAATAGTTTTTTCTTATTTTAATTTTATAAATAGAGTCTGTACTTTTTATGTAGGATTTTAATTTTAAAGTGTCATCGCCATTCAAAAACCTTTCGGGTATTTTTGTCTTCCCTCCCAGCCATGATGCATTTTCTGCTCCTGAAAATTTATTTGCTAATAGTGTAAAAATTGCTTCATTATTTTTTTTAAATGTTTTTTCAGATACACTTAAACAAGATAGAAATAGAAAAGCTATAATTAAATATTTTGAATTTTTCATCAATATCTATTTTGGGAAAATTATTTTCTTAATTAAAAATTGGAGAGGCTTAACCAAGTCCCAATCAGCCTGTAATTCTAAAAATTGTATATCATGCTCTTGAAATGTACTACTCATATACCACCCATTTAGTTTATCTAATTTGTAAGTTGTTAAACCAATAGCTACATGTCCTTCATTGTCATTTATTCCACCTAAACCAGTTCTTGTGTTTGCTAAACTACTCAATCCTATATAATCATGAGTTACATGTCCAAGTTCATGCGCCATAATATGCGCTAATTTTGCTTGAGATTCAAAAGCTGCCCTACTGAACATAATGCGAGAGCTAGCTCCACCTTTCCAAATTCCTGATTGTGTAATTGCTAAACAATTTTTTCCATCAAGCTCCCAAGAGCCATTTGGTAGATGATGCGTACCTTTTGGCATTCTCAGCATAGTAAGTTTACTAACTCCTTTAACTCCTTTATAATTAGTATTATATAACTTATTCAGATATTCATCAGAATATTCTGCAGCTGTGCCATTTGCCATTTCTGGCACATCTGATACTAGTGAATAATGTAATGCTCTTTGCCCTGTCAATACATTTGCATCTAGGGCATCTGCTTTTAATGCACCACTAACACCCCCCAATATACCTCCAACAATAGCTCCACGATATGCTCCTCTCCAAAAATTATTACCATCCAAACTAGCACTTAAACCACCCATTACGCCCCCAACTGCAGCACCATAAAGCATGCCAGGTATAAATCCAATTGGGGCTAAAGTTCCAGCATAACCTGTTACACCTCCAATAACAGCCCCTCTCCAAAAACCATCTAAAAAAGTACCCTTACCCTGCATATCATATTGAACTCCCTTTAAAAATCCTCCAATTACAGCACCGACAATTATTGAGCCTACTACAGATATTCCATAATTTCCATCAGGGTCAGTAAACTTCAAAGGATTATTATTAGCATAGGTATATCTATTGAGCCCTTGAGAACCTAAAGCTGTATTTATATAATTATCGGGGCTTAGCATACGTCCCATTACAGGGTCGTACAGGCGGGCATTCATATTTATAAGACCAAAGTTGGGTAGCATTTCATGCCCTGTATAGCCTCGGTATAGCCATGTGGGTAAGCCTCCATTATCGCCAATGGGTAAATAGGTATTCCAATTTGTAGGGTTTCGGTATCTACCCCAAGCATCAAAATTTTGGGTGGCTACTATTCTACCTGGTTTATCGGTTACTGCTACTATACTACCCAAATAATCGGTGTAGGTAAAGTAAGGTGTGGTTACGCCATTATCTTTTACTATCATAGCACACAAGCCATCGCCAGCACTTATATAAATTATGCTTTGGTTGTAAAGGCTGCCTTGTTCATGCTCTTCATAATCACCTGCAAAATATTTTCTTTCTTGTGGGGAGCGTCCTAACGAAACAATAGTTTGCACCCTTTCGTAATCGGGTCCATATTCAAATTCTAACATTGGCCCTCCATACATACCACCTTCGTTTATTTGCTGTGGACGTAAAAATGGAGTGTAAGTTACTAACTGCTCTTGCTGTTGTATTACTGAGTTTGGAGTAGGTGTTACTGGTACTTGTGTAGGTGTGGGTGTATTGGTTACAAATGCTACTGCATGTTTTTTGGTATTCAAATAGGTGTAATACCCTGCATCGGTTTTTGTAGCTATATTGCCCATACTTGTAGAGATGCTACCATCGTACGTTAACGCTGCTTGTGATATACTGTTTACAACACTTGTTTTTAGCCTATTCAAATTGTCGTACGTAAAATTTTCTACTTGGCTATTTAATACATCGTTTCGTTGCAGCAAATTGCCACTATTTGTTTCAAAATTGTAGGTAAGGTTTTGCACCCCTGCGGTACTTGTACTTGCTGGGTAATCGTTATTATAGGTTTTGGTAGTAACCTTACCATTGCCAAGTGTGTAACTCGTTATTCTGCCTTGCCCATTTATTTGTGGGTTGTAATATAAAAGGGAAGCAGAATTAAAAAATGGTCTGGTTGCTATTTGTATAAGATAGCCATTGGCATCGTACTTATTGTAAACAGAAACATTGTTTGGGTATGTAGTAGCTGCCAATGCACTATTAGCATTGTAGGCATAGGTTGTAGTGCGGCTAGTTACATTGCCTGTAACCCCAGTTTCGGTAACGGATTGCAATCGTTTTAGTGCATCGTAAGTGTAATTTTTTACTATACCATTAAAGCCTGTTACTTTTTGCAAATTATTATTGTTGCAACCTGTTGCTAGGTCTTTATAGTATTCGTATGTGGTTGTGCCTTCCCCACCAGTACGGGTAAGTGTGCGCCCAAGGTCGTCGTAAGTAAAGGTATAGTTGTTTCCTTTGGCATCGGTTTGGCTTAACAATTCGTTATAGGCATTATAGTTATAGGTAGTAGTACCAGCATCTATATCGGTAAGGCTTATTTGCTTGCCATAGGTATCAAATATTGAGCTTACCATTACAGTAACATCATGCCTAGTAGATATTTGATTGCCACGACTATCGTAAGTAAATGTTAATTGTCCACCAGCATCAATAGTTGATACAGTTTTGCCTGTGGCATCTACAATTTTGCTTACTATTTGGCCCGATGGAGATGTGGTTGTAACCTGAAAATTACCATTACTAATATTTGCATAAGCTACAGAAGCAGTACCTATATAATTGGTAGTACTTATGGGGCGGTTGTATATATCAAATGTGTTGGTTGTAATACGAGGGGTTTCTATATTAGGGAAAAAAGTGTTTGTTGTAGTTGCTACATTTCCTCTTATATCGTAAGTGGTAAGTACAGTGTGGTAATTTGGTGCACCACCAGTAGTATTTGCAAATGATGCTTTTTCTGTTTTATATTGCCTGCCATATTTATCGTAATAGGTTTTAATATCGGGGTTGCCAGCTGCGTAATGTACTGTACTTGTAAATAAAGAGTTTGCTGCAATATTCCAAGTATCGGTATAGGTAATGGTATTACCATCGGGCAAGGAAGTTTGTATTAGTTTACCAAAATTATTATACTCAGCGGTAGATGTTAAACAATCGCTTGTGGTAGTGCTTAATGGTGTACCCCATTTACTATCTATTACAAAAGTTTCTTTTTGTGCTATGCTTGTACCAAAGCCAATTTCTTTTTCTATAGCGTACCTTCCTTTGGTATCATAAGTAGTTTTTACAATTTTATTGCTCAACCCAGTAGAAGATACGGTTACTAAATTTTGATTGCCAAAATTATCGTAATTGTAAGTAGTGGTTATTGCTTTTGGCAGCCCAGCAAAAGTAATTTTGGAAATTGGTAAGCCAAGTGCATTGTAAGCAAATGTAGTTGTAGCACTTGCTGCAGGCATTCCTATGCGTGTATTGGAAACCGTAATATTAATTGGCACAGCAGGTACAGGTGTATTGTGCATGGCAAATGTGGTTGTAGTAGTGGTGGTTTCTAATGGCGTTACTGTATTGCCAGCAAGCGTACCTATTTTAGATACATTTATGGTTATGTTTCCATAAATATCGTAAGTATTTAAAGTTTCTGATGCTTTACCATTAAGGTGGTCTATGTTTAATGATTTACTTACTGTGTGCAAATATCTCTTATCTAATATACCAGTAGATAAGTTTGTAAAATTGTTGGTGGCAATAGTTTCTGATAAAAGTGTGCCATTTAAACTCGTAGTTTGCCTTGTTGCAAATGGTATAGCAAACTGGGTATTTATTTCGTTTTCGGTAATAGATGTAATGCCTGAAATGTTATTTTTTGAAATTACTTTTTTAAACCCCAAAAAACCTCTGCCAGCACGGTTTAGTGTAGCATCTTCATAATTAAATTCTGTTACATTTTGATCTTGCCCAATTGTATTTATACCAGTAGGTGTGCTAATTTTTGATACAGCATACATGGGTAATTGTACATTGTTATATGGGTTTAGGTTACTAGGGTCATCTAACGAAATGGTTCTTTTATAAAACCAAGGGTAGGTAGTTTTATCTGTCAATAATTGATATTCAAAAGCTGTAGTAACATTGTGCCCAGTTGTAATTTTTTGCAAAAGTCGCTCTTGCCCAAAAGGTTTTATTGTTACAAAATAACTAGATGGAGAGTTTGGATTTAAATTATTGGTATTTATAAAATCGGCTCTACCATCGCCATTAAAATCGCCTACAACTAAATCGCTATTACTAAGGAAATGTGGGTAATTGTACTGCTCATAAAAAAAGGCATTGGTATTTACAGCAGCCTTACTATAATATACCGAAAACTTTGTATTAAAACTTGCATCTCTAAATGCATGCAAAATATCAGTAGCACCATCGCCATTAAAATCGGCTAAAACTATTTTATGGTCTTGTGTTTCGCTTACGCCTAAAGTAACTGGTTGGTTAAAATTAAAAGGTACTTCGGCAAAACTTACACCTGTACTGTAAAATGTTTTCCAAGTATTGTTCAAATATTTTACCAATAAATCTGATTTACCATCGGCATTAAAATCGCCAACAAAATATTTGCAACTACCATTAATACTTGTAGTAGTATATATGGTGGTACTTGTATAAGTAGTAGCATTTGTTTTTTGCAACGATAATATATATGTTGTACTACCTTTTGTAACTATAATTTCTTTTTTACCATCTCCATCAAAATCAATAATATTAATTATATCCGATTTAGCTATGGTAATAGGGTAGTTATCATAATAACCTACTGGGCTATTGTTAGCTCCTACTCCAAAATTAGAAATTTTAATATTTACATCGCCAATTGATGGGCTATTAAAGTAAGCAGAGTAATAATCAGCCCAATTTGGGAAACCTTGCCAAGCACCCCCTGTTGTAATTAATATATAATCTTGATTGCCGTTGCCATCAAAATCGCCAGGTATAAAGTATTTATCATTGGTTTCAATTTCGTTAGAACTATTTGGAGGTACTGGATAATTTACTGTACTATAATCAGTGTAACTAGTGTTTGGATTATGGCTTTTGGTAAAATTAATTTCAATGGCATCTAATGCTTTTGTAAAGAGAGTAGGGTGTGTAACATGTGTTTTGGATACCAAAATATCGTCTCTACCATCGCCATCATAATCTGATGCTAAAAAGTTAAAAAATTTATTATCGTATACATTTACTTGCGAGCCCTGTGGCAAAGTTTTTTCGTATAAATATGAAGATCCACTGTAAGCATTAATATTTGTATATAATGCATAACTATAATGTAGCCAGCCATACTGTTGCGAATAAGGTAATCTGTTAGCTTTGAGTAAATCTGTTTTACCATCGGCATCAAAGTCGCCGCTTACATAATCAGCTGCACCTGCAAGTTGGTTGGTAAAGTCCGATGTTACATTTACTGGCTGCTCACCATACAATAAAATAGTTGAGTTTAACGATGTTGCTGTTTCTGTACCTGCAAATTCTACAATTTCTTTTAAAATAGAATGTACATTATCGAAACCATAATTAAGTTTATATGTCTTTATTATTTCGGCAATACCTACATCATTAGTATGTTGAACCGTAATTTTATCTAATAAAAAATCGGAGTTTATTACTGCGCCTGATTCATATTTTGTAGTCTTATCGTCTCTATAATTATAATAGAAATTTATTATATTGTATGGCAAAAGCCCTGAATTTGCATTACCAGTATATAGTATTTGGCTTATTCTACTATTACTATTTATATTTTCGTATTTAAACTCTATATAGTTGCCATTTACATCTATTATTTTATTTAATCGCCACATTATTGTATTGCTAAAAGATTGCATTTGATACAGAAATTTAGAATCAGTTGTATTTCCAAATTCCATGATGCTTCCATCTTTACTGGTTACTTTAAACCAATTTGGGTTATTAGCACTTGTTGTAGTATTTGATATAATGCTAGAAAAAGTTTCGGCTTCGGTAGCATATATTGTAGCATCGGCACCATTACTACCTACAATTGGGTTTAACCTTGTACCATCTAAATAAAATGCATCATCAGCAGTATACGTAACAGGTGTATTTGTGCCATTATGATACCTATCTTTTCCTGCTCTTGTAATAGCAGATAAGCCAGAAATATTCCAGCCATACCCAGCAATACCATCGCCAGCTTGAGAGCTATAGACTAAAGCTACTGTAGGTTCTAAGCTACTTGTACCTAGTGGTGTGTATATTGGTATGTTATATGTAACAGCACCCGAACCAGAGGCTGAGTGACTTCCTTCTACTGTACCAACTGGTTTGGTAACATCTATTGTTTTGGTAAAATTATAAGCAGTATAAAGCGGAGTGTAATTGGTATTTTGCGCTTTTATACTAAGCGAAAACATAGATAGATAGATAGATAGATAGATAGATAGATAGCGGTTTTACATTCATATTCTTTTTTTAGACATTAAAAATATTGAAAACAGATTTTTCTACAAAGAGGCAATTAAAATTAAAGATAAGGTAATTTTATTTGATAAAAAACTAAAGTTTACAATCCTTCATACTTTATGAAAATTTTTAGTTTTTTATTATTCTCTTTGCTTAAATAAAACAAATATTGCTACCAACTTGTTTTATTATAAAAGTTTACTTAAATTATTTTAGCTTTGTTTTTGATGCTGAAAAATGAACTAATGATGAGCCTAGCCCAGATTGTAGCGGTTAGCTTTTTTTGCCTGCCTTTGGGGCAAAAAAACTAAGAGCGTAAAGCTGGAAACTGATGCTAATTATAGATTTTAAGTTGATGCTTCGCAAAAAAAATGGTTGACAAATTTTTAATAATAAAATATTTTATAGCTGTGCTTAAAAAAATACATTTTTACTTTTTATTTATTTTATTGTTTTTTATACAAAATATTTTTGCACAGGTAACCACAGTTGGTGATAATAATAAAATAGAAATTATTAACGGCAATAGCATTCGCAATATATTTATAGACGACTCTACTAGCTTTAGAACCCTTGCTGGTAATGCAATTGTAAAACAAGGTAATACAAAACTTTATGGCGATAGCATTGCAATAAATTCTCGTACAAACATTGCTGAAGTATTTGGACATGTGCATATAAACGATGCCGATACTGTAGATACTTACGCCGATTATTTAAAATACGAAGGCAAGGAAAGAATGGCGTATTTGAAAAGAAATGTAAAATTAACTGATGGTAAAGCCACTCTTGTAACCAACGATTTAATTTATAATGTAGCCACAGGTATTGCCACATACCAAGGTGGTGGCAAGGTAATAAATGGCTCATCGGTACTTACCAGCAGCGATGCTATTTATTTTTCGGATACAAAAGATGTATTTTTTAAAAAATTTGTACAATTAAAAGACCCAAAATACAATATAGTATCGGATAGCCTTAAATACAATACTGCTACCAAAATTGCTACGCTTATAGCACCTACAATTGTGAAAACAAAAGAAGGTAAAACACTTCGATCTAAAAATGGTACGTACAATTTAGAAACTGGTTATGCCCAGTTTTTTGATAAGACTTTTATAAGTGATTCTACTTTTTCGGCTACCGCAGATAATATGTTTTTTGATGAAAAAACGGGTGTATATGTATTGGACCAAAGAGCAAAATATGTAGATAGTGTAAACCACATGATTGTTATTGGAAATAGAATAGAAACCAACCAAAAAACATCATCGTTTTTGGCTACACAAAAACCTGTTGTAATAATTGTAAAAGATAAAGATAGTACTTATATATCGGCCGATACATTGTTTTCAGGCTTACGAAAAAACGATACAAGTTTTAAACAAAAAATTGCTAAAACTACGTTAAATGCTGATAGTAGTTTTGCAAAACAATTAGAATTTGCTACTAACCCAAAAGATACTAGCAAAAATTATTACACAAAAATAGATACTGTAAATAATAAACCAATGCTTACTAAAGCACCGCAAGATAGCGTTAGATACATTATAGGCTACAACCATGTGCGCATATACAACGATAGCTCTCAGGCTGTATGCGATAGCATGTATTACAGTACCGAAGACTCTGTTTTTAGAATGTTTAGAAACCCAATTGTATGGAAAGAAAAGAATCAGATAATGGGCGACACTATGTATTTATTTACCGAAAAACAACAACCAAAAAGAATATATGTGTTTAACAATAGCATTGTAATAAACCAAACAAATGCTACCATGTACAACCAAGCTGATGGGCGTACTTTAAATGCCTATTTTATAAAAGGCAAAATAGATTATACTCGTATAAAGGGCTCGCCTGCCGAAACAGTTTTTTATGCCCAAGATAATGATAGTGCTTATATTGGTATGAACCGATGTAGCGGCGATGCTGTAGATGTATTTTTTGTAAATGAAGAGGTACGAAAAATAAAATTTATAAATAATATTGATGGTACCATGTACCCAATGAAACAAATACCTACTGATAAAAGATTTTTGAAAAATTTTAAATGGGAAGATAAACGCCGACCAAAAAACAAATTAGAGTTGTTTGAGTAGCGTTTAAATTAACCCTAAGTTATTTATTTTATTGATAAAGTTTATATCTTTTAATTCTTCTTCTATCAATGAAAAATTGTTAGGTAAAACACTTTTTATTATAACTCCATTTTTTAATAGATGTAACTCATCGCAAGTTTCTTTTAGTGTAGAAAATATATGAGATGAAATGATAACAATTTTATTTAAAGATTTTAGTTTTAATATTACAGCTTTTATTAAAATATTACTCTGAATATCTACACCATTAAATGGTTCGTCGAGTACAAAAACCTTGTTTTGTTGTAACAAAATTGCCGTGATAGCTAGTTTTTTTTTCATGCCAGTAGAATAGGTTTCGGCAAATTGATTTAGCGGCAAATCGAAAATATTTTTTTCGCTAGTATTAGTAAGCTCTACATTACGAGCATTGCAAAGCAATTGCAAATACTCACCTCCAGTAATTTTAGAAAAAAAATATGAATCAGTTGGTAAAAACCCAAGTACATTTTTTAAAATGCCTTTTGAGTATTTTATTTGGCCATCGAATTTTTCTAAACCTGCAATACAATTAAACAAAGTGGTTTTGCCTGCGCCATTTTCGCCTACAATTCCATATACATTTCCTGCAGAAAATGATAGTTCTATATTTTTTAACACTTCACTATTTCCGAAAGATTTGGATAAGTTTAAAATTTGTATCATTTTAAAATAGTATGTAAACTTTTTTTAGATTGTAAATAAAAACGTATAGCAAACGCAATAACCAATGGCGGAAACCATGCAGAAAAAATTAATGCCAAAAATTTTGATGGTGCCAAAGCATCGGGAAATTGTGCATATTTACTCAATAAAACAGTTATCATTAAAATATTGCCAAACAAACTAATTGCAATAATAATAGCAATATAGTGAGGAAAGAAATAAATTAAACCACTTAGCATTGGTAAGGTTAAAATAAACGAATGCATAATTGCAATAGTGATTTTTTTTATTAAAAATTGTTTGCTATTTAAAGCATAAATCCAAACATAAAATACACTCTCGGGTTTTTGATAAAAAGAAATTATTATAAAAAATAAAAAAAACAATGCAAATGCACCTAACCCAAAATTTTGTACATTAATAGAAATAATCATTAACATGTATAATGCTACAATTAAAATAAAAGAAGACCTAAATCCTACTAAAAACTCAAACGGATTTTTATAAAATGGTGTGGGCAAAGTAAAATTAAAATTGGTGTTTGATTTAATAAATACAAATGTACTTGAAGCTATTAGTATAAAAAATGCCATATTATATGCTTGTTTAAAACCCAAAAACACAGCAAAAGGTAATACCAACAGTGCATTTTCTAATAAACGTAATTTTACATATTGCTTAAGTGTAAATATTGATTTTAAAAAGACATTCCTATTTTTTGATGATAATAATGTAGTACAACTAATAGCAAAAATTGAATAAATTATTGTTGGATTTGTTATTTCAGAAAAAATAAGTAATGACGCATATATAAAAAATAATAGTACTAAAATACAGCATACTATTGGGTTTATACCAAAAGTAATTACACGTCTTTTTAATAACTTAAATTGTAAGCAAAAATAATATTTCATTTTTTGTATGCTATAAAGTAAATTTAATTGATATAATTTAAATTGTAAAGTTTTATATTGCTAGTAAAAAATCATATTGCATTATATTCGTGTAATTAATTATTGTATGAAAAAAATTATAGGTTTTGTTTTTAGTATTTATGCGTTTTCAATATTTATTTTGATGATGTTTTTAATATTACCGTTTGTAATTATTGCTTCATTTTTTGGCAAAGTAAAAGGTGGTAATTTTATGTATAAATTGTGTAGAATATGGGCAGATGTAGTATTATTTTGCTGGGGAATAAAACATACCAATATTTTTGAAGCTCCAAAGGCAAAAAACCATGCTGTAATATTTGTATTTAACCATATTTCTTATATCGACATTCCTTTTTTAATGAAAGCTTTTCGCAATCAAAATATAAGAGTATTGGGCAAAGCCGAAATGGCAAAAGTGCCAATTTTTGGATATATATACCGAAAAGTAACAGTAATGGTAGATAGAAAAACAGAAGAAGGACGATTGAAAAGTGTACAAGAAATGAAAAAGGTTTTGGCTAAAAATATTGCTATAGTATTGGCGCCCGAAGGTACATTTAATATGACCAATAAACCCCTAAAAGAATTTTACAATGGTGCATTTAAAATAGCTTTAGAAACCAATACGGCTATACAACCTGTACTTTTAATGGATGGTTATGACAGAATGAATTACAGCTCCATTTTTAGCATTACTCCTGGAAAATCTAGAGCAATTTTTTTGCCTGAAATTTTACCCAATACCAACTTAGAATCACTAAAACAAGCTGTGTATAATAGCATGGAAGATGGTCTTGTGAGGCACAATGCTAGTTGGATAAAATAATAAATTAAAAATTGTAGTACAACAAAATGAATGATGTACATGAACTGAATTTTAATGAACCACAAAGCACTTGTTGGGCAGAAATAATACTTCCGCTTGCATTACCTAATATTTACACTTATGCTATACCTTCAAACTTAATTGCAATAGCAATACCTGGTTGTAGAGTTGAAGTAATTTTTGGAAAAAATAAAAAATATGCAGGTATTATAAAAAAAATAATAACCGAAAAACCTAGCTACAAAACAAAAAATATTTTAAATGTATTAGATGACCAACCACTAATTTATAACCAACAAATGCAGCTTTGGCAATGGATCAGCCAATACTACATGTGCTCCGAAGGAGAAGTAATGGCAGCTGCTTTGCCTGCTAATTTTAAACTAAGTAGCGAAACTGTTTTAATATACAACGAAGCCTATGGCGACGATTTTAAAGACCTTGGCGATGAAGAGTATTTAATAGCAGAAGCGCTGCTATTGAAAACAGAATTGAGTATTACCGAAGTGCAGCAAGTGTTAGATGCAACACATGTGTACCCTATTTTAAAAAAACTAATTGAAAAAAATGTTTGTTATATTAGAGAAGATCTCCACGAAAAATATAAAGTAAAAAAAGAAAGTTATGTAATTCTTAATCCCCAATACGACAATGAATATACGCTTAGTAATTTATTAAACGATTGGAAAGGAGCACCAAAGCAAATGGAATTATTGTTGGCATTTTTACACTTAAACAAAACAGAAGGAGAAGTAACACAAACAGCATTGTTAAAAAAAGCTGATGCCACAACTGCTCAATTAAAAGGCTTATGTGATAAAAAAATTTTATTTGTAGAAAAAAGAAATATTGATAGAATAAAAAATTTGCCAAAATCGATACAAATAGATTTTGAATTAAGCCAAGCGCAAACAAATTCGTTATTGGAATTAAAGGAGGTTTATACTCAAAAAAAAGTTTGCCTTTTGCATGGTGTAACTGGTAGTGGAAAAACACAACTTTACATAAAATTAATTGAAGAATATTTTTTGCAAGGCAAACAAATTCTTTACCTATTGCCAGAGATAGCATTAACTGCACAAATTATACGCAGGTTACAAAAGCATTTTGGCGGTAATATTGCTATTTACCACTCTAAATTTAACAACCAAGAGCGTATAGAACTTTGGAACAAAATACGAACTAGCGAAATAAAAATAGTTTTAGGTGCAAGAAGCTCTTTATTTTTACCATTTAAAAATCTAGGATTTATAATTGTAGATGAAGAACATGACTCATCGTACAAACAACAAGATCCTGCCCCACGCTACAATGCAAGAGATGCTGCAATTTATTATGCATCGCTTTTTAATGCCAATATTTTATTAGGAAGTGCAACACCATCTTTAGAAACTTACTACAATGCTAAGCAAAAAAAATATGGATTAGTAGAATTGAATGAACGCTTTGGTGGAATAAAATTACCTGCAATAGAAATTATTAATACTACCCAAGTTGTACAAAAAGAAAAAGGAAAAGTAATGATAAGCCCTCAACTTAAAGAGGCTATTCAAAAAACAGTAGAAGCAGATAAACAAGTTATACTTTTTCAAAATAGAAGAGGCTACAACCCTTACCTAATATGCGGTACATGCGGCCATTTGCCACAATGTACACATTGCGATGTATCCCTTACTTTACATAAATACAGCAATAAACTGCATTGCCATTATTGTGGTAGCACATACCCAAAATTGGTTACTTGCCCTGCATGTGGCACCAATGTGTGGTTAGAAAAAAACTTTGGAACTGAAAAAATTGAAGAACAACTAGAAAAAGATTTTGCAAAATTTAGAATAGCTAGAATGGATGTAGATAGTGTACGAGGGAAAACAGCACATGATACTTTAATACACTCATTTGAGCAACACAGATTAGATATATTGGTAGGCACACAAATGGTAGTAAAAGGTTTGGATTTTGATAAAGTAAATTTAGTAGGCGTATTAGATGCCGATGGCTTATTGAGCTTTGCCGATTTTAGAGCAAACGAAAGGGCTTTTCAATTAATGGAGCAAGTAAGTGGAAGAGCAGGACGAAAGCATGAGCAAGGTAAAGTATTGATACAAGCAATGAATGTAAAACACCCAATCTTATTGCTAGTACAACAACATGACTATAAACAATTTTATGATTTTGAAATACAAAACCGTAAAGAGTTTTTTTACCCACCATTTAGTCGCATGGTAAAAATTACCATGAAGCATAGAGATAAAGTTACAGTAGAAACAGCAGCACATAAATTGGCTGCATTACTTGCACAAGATTTAAAACAATACATAACAGGACCAGCAGCACCAATTGTTGCTCGACTTCGCAATATGTATTTGATGGAGCTAATGATAAAACTACCTAAAGAAACTGGCATGAGTGCTAACTTTAGAAAAGTAATTAGCAACCATATAAACTTACTTGCAGCCGAACAAAAATTTAGAAGCGTACATGTAATTACTGATATAGATCCTTTGTAATTTTTATTGAATTTACAAAATATAAAACGGCGAAAATAAAAACTTATTTTCGCCGTTTAAAAAAAGTGAATTGCTATTAGACTTCTTTATTTCACTAACTCAAATACCTCTTTCCATTTTATATCGTTAGATGCTGCACCTATCATTAATTCAAAATCGCCGGGCTCGGCTACCCATTGCAATTGTGTATTGTAAAAAGATAATTTTTCTTTATCTATTACAAATTTTATTGTTTTACTTTCGCCTGATTTTATAAATATTTTTTTAAAATCTTTTAGCTCTATTATTGGCCTTACGCTTGATGCTACTTTATCTTTTAAATAAAGTTGTACAATTTCTTCGCCATCATATTTGCCAGTGTTTGCAATAGTTACACTAGCTTCTATGGTTTCGTTTGCTTTCACCGTTTTTTTGTTTAATGCAAAATTGCTGTACTCAAATTTTGTATAACTTAAGCCATATCCAAAAGCATATTTAGGGTAAATAGACAAATCGTTATATGCCGATCTATACAAATGTTCTTTATCGTTTGTAACTGGCCTACCTGTATTAAAATGATTGTAATAAATTGGCACTTGCCCTACACTACGAGGAAAGGTAGTTGTAGTTTTTGCTGCTGGATTATAATCGCCAAACAACACATCGGCAATGGCATTACCAGCTTCGCTCCCTAGCCACCAAGTGTATAAAATTGCAGGTGCATTATCGGCAGTGTAATTAAATACCAATGGGCGTCCAGCATGTATTAATACCACTACTGGTTTGCCAGTAGCCAATAATTCTTTTAGCAATTCTTCTTGTACACCAGGTATGCTTATGTCGCTTCTACTTTTGGCTTCGCCACTCATATCTCTTTTTTCGCCCATGCTAAAAACAACCACTTCGGCTTGTTTTGCTACTTCAATTGCTTCAGCAAATCCGCTTTTATCGTTGCCTTCAATATTGCAACCTTTGGCATATAACAAGTTTGTATTTGCACCCAATTTATTTTGTAATCCCTTCCATTGGCTTACAATAAAATTACTATCCACACCTGGCACATCTACATCCCAAAAACCTTTATTTTGTTTTAATTGTTTTACCATTGGGCCTATTAATGCAATTGTTTTTAAGGCTTTTGATAAGGGCAAAATATTATTTTCGTTTTTTAAAAGTATAATACTTTTTTTAGCCATATCTCTTGCTGCTGCTACGTGTGTTGTATTATTTAATGCAGCAGTTTCTCTATCGGCATTGCAATATTTATAAGGGTCGTCGAACAAGCCAAGCTCAAATTTCTTTTTTAAAATTCTGCTAACTGCATCATCAATTAAAG
Organism: Ferruginibacter sp.; assembly: GCA_013141435.1. Classification (GTDB taxonomy): domain Bacteria; phylum Bacteroidota; class Bacteroidia; order Chitinophagales; family Chitinophagaceae; genus Ferruginibacter. The sequence continues at coordinate 41,077 of JABFQZ010000033.1, read as the reverse complement.
CAATACTTATTTTTTTATCGGCTACCAATTTTGTTAAATTATTTTTATAACAACGGCTTTCCATATCCATATCGCTACCAGCAGTAATGGCACTTAATGCTGCCTCATATTCATTTTTTACACTGCCATGGTTTTGCATTTCGCCTATGCTTCCCCAGTCGCTTACTACAAAACCTTTAAAGCCCCATTTGCCTTTTAATATATCTCTTTGCAACATTTTATTACCAGTAGCTGGCACGCCATTTAAGTCGTTAAATGAGTTCATAAAAGTTGCAGCGCCAGCATCTACAGCTGCTTTAAAAGGTGGGAGGTAAACTTCCCACAATTGCCTATCACTCATATCCACCGAGTTGTAATCTCTTCCACCAACGGCTGCACCATAAGCAGCAAAATGTTTTGCACAAGCCATTACCGAATTTATATCGCCAAGTTTACCCTGAAAGCCTTTTACCCTTGCTTCGGCAATTTTGCAACCAAGGTAAGTGTCTTCGCCAGCACCTTCCATAATGCGCCCCCAGCGTGGGTCACGGGCTATGTCAACCATTGGCGCAAAGGTCCAGTGTATGCCGCTTGCACTTGCTTCGGTAGCCGCTATTCTTGCCCCAAGTTGCATGGCATCAAGATCCCAACTTGCCGCTTCGGCAAGCGGAATAGGGAATGTAGTTTTGTATCCATGTATTACATCTAACCCAAATAACAACGGAATTTTTAATCTACTTTCCATCGCTATTTTTTGCCAACTTCTTGTACGCACCGTACCTTTTGCATTTAACAACGAACCAACTTGCCCTTTGCGAATTTGGTTTGCTTTATCGTTATCTACTGTTGTTGGGCCAGTAGCATCGGCATCATCGTTGTATTGGTTTAGCTGCCCAATTTTTTCTTCAATCGTCATTTGCTTTAAAAGTGCTGCTACTTTTTGGTCTATTGTTTTTTGCTGTGCGTTTGTGTTTGCAAAAAATACAGACAGCATTAATACCAAAATAAATTTATTTGCATTTTTAATATTCATATCGTTTTCTTTTTTTTTATGATTTGCTCATACTAAAAAATGTATGGCTTAATTTTAATTTCAGATTGTTACAATTTGCGACAATCTCACTTCTCTCCTTTTTTATACTCCCTTATAAAGTTGTCCAACAACTTTGCATTTATTTAAAATACCAATGTTTGTATAGCATGTGGCGCAATAGAAACCTCGGTAGCTTTTGTACCTACACACAAAAAGTATTTGTGTGCATTAGCTGTTTGGTTCATTACTATGGTTACAACTTTGCCATCGGTATTTAAAAATGATGTTGTTAATAATTGGCTACGACTAGCTATACTGCTTATTCGTTTTGCACCTTTATTTATATATTTAGAAAAATGCCCAATAAAATAATACGATGGCGTATAAATTAATTCGCCAGTTTTGGTATCGCCATGTATAGGTGCAAAACAAAAATTACTTACATGGTTTGGTCCTCCATTTTCATCTAACAAAACGTTCCAATCTGTCCAGCCTACTGTACCATTGTTAAAATCATTTATCATACTTCTTCCATATCTTTCGCCATTTGCCCAAAGTTGGTATTTTTCAGCTTTAAATGCTTCTACACATCCTTCGGTAAATAGTAAATTTTTATCGGGGTACATTTTACTTACTTCGCCTACATTACTATACATTGGGTCGCCGCCTGTCCAGTTTTCGTACCAATGAAACCCTACTCCCCATACATATTTATTTGCAGCAGGGTCATTTAAAATTGTTGTAGCTCTTTGAGTTAGTAAGTCTCTATTGTGATCCCAAACTGTTATTTTTTTATTGCCAAGTCCAGCTTTTTGTAATGTTGGCCCTAGGTAGTTTTTTAAGAAGTCTCTTTCTTCTTCGGCTGTGTATATACAGCTTTCCCAACGCTGTGTAGCCATAGGCTCGTTTTGTACAGTAAGCCCCCAAATTGGTATGCCTTCTTTTTGGTAACTATTAATAAATTTTACATAATAGTTAGCCCAACTTTGGTAATACTCTGGTGCTAATTTTCCACCTTGCAACATGTTATTTGTAGTTTTCATAAAGGCAGGCGGGCTCCAAGGGCTTGCAAATAAATTTATGTTTCCTTTTGCTGTTTCTATAGCTTTTTTTATTAATGGAATTTTAAATTTTTTGTCGTGGTCTATATTAAATGTTTTTAATTCTTTATCACCTTCGGCTACATAAGTGTACATATCGCTACTAAAATCGCAGCTATGTATATTGGTTCTTATTATAGAGTAACCTATGCCTTTTTCTTTGCTGTAATATGCATTTAAAAACTCTTGCTGTTTTGCTGCTGGTAGTTTTGCAAATACTTCGGCGCTTGCATCTGTTATAGCTCCGCCAATACCCATGTATGTTTGAAATTTCTTTGATGGATTTACAAATACACAAAACTGTGTTTCTAAAGGTTGCTTTAAATCTGTAAATGATAGTTCATCTGTTTTAGCAAACCTTAAATCGGTATTTTCGGCAGAAGTGTAAACGATTACTTTTTTATTTTGCACCGAAAAATCATTTTTTGTTATACTAGATTTTTGCTGGGCAAAGCAAATAGAAGATAATAACAACAATGGTATTGATATTTTTTTCATTGTATAATTTTAATTTTAAATTTATAAATTGAGTTGATAAATGTTGCCATATTTAATAATGATAATTATTGGTTCCTTTTTCTTTTCCCAAAAAAGAACTAAGAACTATTGTCAATGCAGTTGTTATGAAAAACTAATGTTGACAAACAAAAAATATTTTAATTTTTAATTTAATTCCAAATATATGTACCTACTGCACCAGCGCTTAACGAAGTAGAAACCCATTTTGCATTATATTTTATATTAAAAGTTTCGGTAGTATTTCCATCATTTTCTACTAGCAAAACTTTTTTGCCTGAAGGGGTTTTAAAAGCTACGTTTTGCAAATTGCCCACAATATTACTTGCTATACGTACAGAACCTTGTGGTACAAATTTAGATGCATGTGCAATAATATAATATGCTACATTTTTGGTATAAAAACTATTGCTTTCTATGGTAATAGCACCTTTGCATGTGGTACAGCCACCTAGAGTGTGTGGACCAAATGATGCATCGTTTGCTAAATTCCACTCTAATGCATTTTTGCTCCAATTACGCATTGAGCCTATAATTACATTTTTTAAATGCCATTTTAAATCGCCAGTAAAATTACCACTATTGGAAGTATATTGCTCGGTAAAATAAATATTTTTTGAAGGGAAAGCATTGTGTACTGTACTCAATGCACTTACATCGCCGTTATATAAATGAAACGCAGCCCCATCGGTATAATTATTGGCAGTAGCATTGCTTAAAACTGCAATAGGATACTCTGGTTTATCGCAATTATGATCATACGCTACAATTTTAGTAGTGATACTTGCTGCTGCAAATGCTGGACCTAAGTTGTTTGCAATAAAATTTGCTTGCTCTGTAGCTTGCATTAACATACTCGGATTATTACCATCATGCAAGGGTTCGTTTTGAGGGCAAATGGCATCAATATTAATTCCTTCTAGTTTCATTTTTTGAATATATTTTACAAAATATTGTGCATATACATTGTAATATATTGGTTGCAAACTACCTCCTACAAAACTATTATTTGTCTTCATCCAAGTAGGTGCACTCCATGGTGTAGCCATTATTTTTATGTTAGGATTTATTAATAATATTTCTTTAAGTAGTGGTATTAAATTGATGGCATCGTTTGCTAAATTAAAATTTGTAAGGTTTATGTCTGTTTGGCCAGTTGGCATATCATCGTAGCTAAAAGGTGCTGCGTTTAAATCAGATGCACCAATACTTAAACGCAAATAACTAATACCAATAGCATTGCCATTTGTACTAAATAATTCTTGCAAGAGCTCTTGCTTTTTTGCAGCAGTTAATTGATTTATTACTTGTGCACTTCCTCCAGTAAGGGTATATCCAAATCCATCAATGGTTTGATAAGTTTGCGTATCGTTTACATCAATATTTGTATTTCCATTTATTACATCAGAAAACCCTAATAGTGTATTTTGTTTTTCAAATTTTATTGCACTTGTTTCGTGTGTAAGCCAAAAATCTACATCATTGGTTACTGGTACAATTACAGGCGGAATATATGGTGGAATAACAGGCACTTTTGTGGGCCTACAGTTTATTAAAAAAACAGAAAAAAGGATAATACTATAAAATCTAAATTGCATATAAATTTATTAATTGGCAATTTAACTTATAAAGTGCATAAAACTTAGATTGGTAAAAATAAAAATTTGATAAAATATTGCAATTTTTGTAATATAATTGCTAACAGTTAATACAAAATTTCTGCAAATACAGGTAAATGATCCGATGGGTATCTCATTTTATCGGAATCGCTAAGTACGGCATACTTATTTACTTTCCAATTGTTATTTTTAGAAATAAAAATATAGTCTATCAATTTTGTAACTGGTTTGTTGTGTTCAAAATTATTAAAAGAACCTGATGGTCCGAATGGTTTTTCGATAGATATTTCTTTGGTATCTTTCATTTGCTTTTTGAGTGCAATAATTCTATCTGTGTTAGGTTCTGAGTTTAAATCGCCCATAAAAATTACTGGATATTTTTTTGTATTTACTTCTGTAATTTTTTTAAGAATTAATTGTATTCCATTTGTACGAGCTATTTCGCCCATATGATCTAAATGTGTATTAAAAACCCAGAAAGTTTTTTTATTTTTTATATCGGTAAACAACGCATACGTACAAACTCTTAAGTACGATGCATCCCAACCTTTGCTCATCACATTTGGGGTTTCTGATAACCAAAATGTGGTTTCGTTTTTTATTTTAAATTTACTTTTGTTGTAAAAAATGGCTGACGCTTCGCCTTTGCCAATTCCTTCTCTACCATTGCCAATATGGGAATATGTTTGTAGCATCGAATCTAAATCAACCATTTCGTTTGGTGTAGCTTCTTGCACTCCAAAAATATCTGGCGCATAAAAAACTATTTGCGATGCTAAGAAAGCTTTTCGGTGTGTCCAATCATTTTCTCCATCTACAGCTACATCTAACCTAATATTGTAGGTTATTAATTTTAAAGATTGTGCATTTGTATGATAAAAAAACAACGGAAATATAAAGGCAAAAAAACATTTTTTTTTGTACATAATTGATTATTTAGTTGTTTGATAAACCCTCACATAATCTACTTCCATTATTGCAGGAAAAATATTTTCATCTACACCGTATTTACCACCCCAATTGCCCCCTATAGCTACATTTAAGATTAAAAACTGTGGGGCATCAAATGGCCATTCTTTTACTGTCAAATGCTCGTTTACTATATGGTTATACACAACATTATCTACCATAAAATCTATTTTTTGGGGAGTCCATTCTATGCTGTAATTATGAAATGCTGAGTATGGTGTTTTTATAAAAATACCTTTTCCTATTTGCGTTCCTTTTATGTGGTTGTATGCATCTGTATGTATGGTGCCAAATATGCTATCTTTATTATAACCTACATGTTCCATAATATCTATTTCGCCACACAATGGCCATTTGGTATTATCAATATTTTTTCCCAACATCCATATTGCAGGCCAAGTACCTCTGCCAGCTGGTAGTTTTGCTCGTACTTCTATTTTACCATAAGTAAAATCGGCTTTCCTTTTTGTAAGCAACCTGGCAGATGTATATTGCCTATTTTCCTTTACTTGTTTTTTGGCAATTATTTTTAAAACTCCATTTTCAACAATTGCGTTTTCAGTATTTTTTTCTGTATAATATTGTAATTCGTTATTGCCCCAGCCATGCCCACCTACATTGTAATTCCATTTTGTACTATCGGGTAATCCGTTGTAATTAAATTCGTCCGCCCAAGTAAGTTTCCATTTTTTTTCTTTACTCGTTTTATGGGTTGCATTACAAGCCATTAAACTGAGTATAAATATTATATTAATAAATCGCATTTTCATTTTTTTAGTTATACAACAATTTCATTTTTTTGTAAAAAGATTTTAATACAAAGAAAGCTTTTTTCTTTTTTCCTTCTGCCGAAATTAATCCTTTTCTATTAAACCCATCTTGAATGCCGGGAAGCATCCTTCTTGGAGATCTAAAATCCATTAATATCCAAGGGCTAATACCTCTTATATTGGGTATTTTTTCTATCATCAATAAATTTTGTTTGTATAAGTATTCTTGATACTCTTCTGTCCAACGTTCGTTTATGGTGCCATGTAAGCCTTGCTTGGCATCGCCACCAAACTCAGACACTACAACAGGTTTGTTGTAAGGTGTTGTCCATTTTGCACTTGGAGCAGTTGCCAAATCTCCTCCATACCAACCTCTGTATTGGTTAAAAGCTACTATGTTTAAATCCTCTCCTATTTTATCGTCGATAATACCAATTCCATTTTCACTTCTGGTTAAAAGTGCAGCACTTATTAATCTAGTACTATCTAAACTTTGGGTGTGAAGTATTAACTTTTTTAAAAATAAATTCCGTTCATCCGACAAAGGTGTTTCGTTTGCTACCGACCATATTATTACCGATGCTCTATTTTTATCTCTTGTAATTACAGCCGAAAGTTGATTTTGTGCATTTAAAAAAGTAGCACTATTTACAAATTTTATTGTCCAATAAACTGGAATTTCTTCCCAAACTAAAAGCCCCATTTTATCGGCTAAGTGTAGCATATATTCGTTGTGTGGGTAATGGGCTAAACGTACAAAATTGCAGCCAAGTTCTTTTGCATAGGTTAATAATTTTAATGCATCTGCTTTTGTATTTGCACGCCTTCCATCAATTTCTTCATGAATACTTATTCCTCTTAAAAAAATTGATTTACCATTTAAAATTATATCTGCACCTTTAGTTTCAATGGTTCTAAAACCAATTTTATCTTTTATTATTTGTGCATTTGTTTTTACAACAATATCATATAATTTTGGTGAATCTGTATTCCAATATTTTATAGTTTTTGGAACTTCAATTTCAAAATTATTTTGATTACTATTTGTTACTACTATTTCTTTTTCTATTTTTAGCTCTGGTATTTGTATAATAACTTTTTCTTCGGTTGTTAAATTATTTAGTTTGATACTCCCAGCTATCCTATTTGAATTCCCTTTTTTTAATTGTAACAAATAATCTTCTATAAATACATTTGGTTCTTCCACCAATATTACATCTCTTGTAATTCCACCATAATTCCACCAATCTGTATTTAATGTTGGTACTGCATCTACATTTCTATTATTATTTACCTTTACAACTAAATAATTATCTTTTGCAATTAGTAAATTAGTTATTTCAAAATTAAATGGTGTAAAACCACCTTCATGTATGCCAAGCTTTTTCCCATTCAAATATACTTCTGCTTTGTAATTTACTGCACCAAAGTAAATAAATACCCTACTATTATTTTTTAATAAATAATTAAATGATTTTTTATACCAGACTGTACCTTCGTAATAAAGAAGATTTTCTTTTTGTGTATTCCAATCTCCTGGCACATGAATTGTTGGTGATTTATCAAAATCATACTCTACTAATTCTAATTTGTTTTTTGCATGATAATTATTGAAAAATGCGGAGGTAGCATTTGGGTTTGATTTGTCGTACACTTCGCCATGAAAGCCTGTGTAACCTGTTTCGTAAGGGTCTACAATATAGTTCCATATTCCGTTTAAAGTAGTTGTGTTTCTATTAAAAGTATTTGTAATTAAATTCTGAGCATAAATAATGCTAGCAAATGATTTTACTAGTAAAATTAGAACAATGGCTAATTGTCTTTTATAAATAATTTTCATGTTTTATTAATATGTTGTAGTTACATCTTCATCTACCACAATTATAAAATCGGCTTTTGCTTCATTATCTTTTTCTAACCCAGAAACATTTGCTTGTACAACTGTAGATATGGTAATAATTTTTGTATTTGTATTTTGCTTTTTTAAATACCACCCAATAGCCTCAAAATTATCGCTATGGTATGCACCATTGTAATGTACAAAAATGGTATTAGGCTGTAAATTTTTATGAATAAAATAACCCATAGTAGCATCTTTTACTGCTTGCGCCATAGGAAAACGTTCTTTTTTATTAGCTCCACTATTACCTGAAGATTCGCCCATTTCTAACATTTTTACATAAGCCGGCAGTGAAGAATCATATAATATTGGTAGTGGTGCTATCCAAGATTTTTCTAAAGCTGATAAAGAATCTAATGTTTCAAAACCATATTTAAAAACTTTGCTAGCGTATCTTCTTGGAATATTTGTAGCAATGAATGGGTATTTTTTTTCTTTAGCAAAATCTACCAAAGGCTTGTAATCTGTTTTAAAATTAGGCCAAAGCCTTGCAGTAGTGTCTAGTCCTTTTTTGGTAATTTCGCCAGCCAAATATTTATTTAAAGTTGTCTGGTTATCTGCTTCAAGCATTTCGGCACCTAATACTAAGCTAGTTTTTTGTGCCAAACCTTTTGTAAGTTCTATCTGTAACCAATGGGCAATAGCACTATTGTGCTGCTCTCCAAACAAAACTACTTCGGCATTGCCAGCTGCTTTTAGCATTTTTTTAAACTCTACCTTTTTGCCCTCTTTAGAATAAATTTGGTATGGTTTTAAGCTCTGTGCAAATAGAGGAGTTGTAAATAGAACTTGTAGGAAAAATATAAATAATTTGTTCATGATAAAAAATGATTTTATAAAAAATGCTTATACGTTTTTTATAAACATATAAGCACAATATAATTAACTTTACTTGAGTATTTTTTGTTTCACTTAAAGTAATTTAGGAAACAAAAGTTTTACAATTGCAATTTTATTGAAACACTCTTACATAATCTACAAACATTCTAGAGGGAAAGAGTGTTGTTGCATCGGGAGAGCCTGGCCAATCGCCACCTACAGCCACATTAAATAAGAAAAATTGATTTGCATTAAATGGATATGTGGCTGGACTTACATTTACATTAGTAGTTGTAGCATATAAAATATCATCTACATAAGTTAGTAACGAATTATTTGACCATACAAGACTAAATACATGAAACTGATCGGAAAAATTGCCAGAAGGCAATGTATAATTTGACCCATTTGAGCTATGTGTACCTCCTGCATTTTTCCAATGCATGGTGCTATGTACTCTGTTAGGGTTTGTACCAACCAATTCCATAATATCTATTTCACCACATTGAGGCCAACTTACACTACTAATATTAGAACCCAACATCCACAACGCTGGCCACATACCTTTTGATACTGGCAGCTTGGCTCTAATATCTATACGTCCAAATGTAAATACTTTTTTATTTTGCGTAGTCATACGGCCAGAGGAGTAATTAAAGCCACCAATTAGTTCTTTACGAGCTTCAATGATTAAATTGCCGTTAGACACAAATGTGTTTTTCGTACTATTTGTATAATATTCTAACTCATTATTTCCCCAGCCATTATTATTACCTGTTTCTTGATTCCAATCGGTTAAGTTTAATGTTGTACCATTAAACTCATCTGCCCATACAAGTGTTTTGCCAGCATAAGTAGTAGGTGTAGTATAGCCTACATTACTGGTTGTTAAATTTAATCCATCTTCGCATTTTATTGTACCTGTAGCCAAAGGTGTAGAAATGGTACAATTTTTAGCATTCGATAAATTAATGTTGAATTCTAAATTAGGCTCTCTGTTATTAGCTGCATCACCAGCTACAGCTACATCTACAGTAGCAAATGATTGACCACTTGGAATTGTAATAGTACCACTTGCAGTAGTGTAATTTAAAGGTGAGTGTGCATTGCCATCTGTTAAATTATAATCAACCGCAATATTACCAGTAGATGTTACATTACTTGAAATATAAAACCGAATGGTAGTTGCTGTAGTAAGTCTTACAACAGAAGCATTTTGCACACTTACTGTAGCTCCTGCAGGCAAAGGTGAAGGTGCTGGGGCTTTATCTTTACCACACGAAAAAAATAATAATGTAGATGAGATGGCAAAAGCAATGTTGAAAAAAACATTTTTATTCATGAATATAATTTAAAAAATTAGTAATTGGTTTTCGTAATTTGGTGTAAATATACAAAAAAGGAGGAGATATTGAATCTCCTCCTTTTTTTAATGTAAAGAATTTATTTTAGTATGCTTTTAATACTAAATTCCAAGAATTACCTGTTTCGGTACCTTGTGCTCTTAAACGTAATTCGGTAGGAGTAACTTTAAGTATTTCGAACTCTTTACCTAATGAACCGTAACCAATAAAAGTGTTATTACCAGCCAAATTAATGCTTGTATTTGTACTCACATTTGTAGCGCTTGTAACTAAGCCAGAAGTAGATGGACCAAATGAAAAGCTATTTGAACCACCAGCATAAGGATAACAACCTTCTCCACCAGAAGCAGGTATACCTGGTAAACCACCAGCTAATGCACCAGTTTTAGTAAATACTCCATCGGGAGTGGATACAGTTAGTGTATAAGAGTTTGGAGCAGCATTTTTTGTAAATGTGAACCTTGCAGTATAAAAACAATTGCAACAAGACACCTTTTCGTTTACTGCAGCAGACCACCAACAACCTGTATAACATGTAGGACTCCAAGGACCCACACCAAAATGGCCAGCTACATCTTTGTTAACTCCCCAAGTTTTAGAAGCATTATTTGTTAAATCAGTTACTATTTGAGCCGAAGGGGTAAAGTCACTTTTTACAGTTACATCTTTAGTTACAGTAGAAGATGTACCACCTTTTCCATATACTACAGCAGTTACTTTATAAGTGTTAACTCCAAGAGTTGTATACTTTTTTGTAGCTGTACCAGTAGGTAAATATTTAAGATCAAAAGCATCATTTGCATCGAAATCAATTTTATATGAAAGAGCATTATCAGCAGTAATCGTAAAATTCACATCACCACTACCATCTCCATTTGGCAATGCAGCTGTTTTACCTACAGGCTCAGCTGATATTACAATATTTGATGGGGCAGTTAGATCGCCCAAGCTATATTCCTTTTTTTTGCAACTGCTAAAAATTATCAACAAAGCAAAAATTCCTACAAGGTATTTTAATTTATTTGTCATGATTATTAATTTTAAAATTTAGTTATTAATTAGTTAGTCTAATATTGTCGAAATATAATATAGAGCCTTGACCGCCTAAGCCAGCTGTATTGCCAGTATAAGAATCGTTGAACCTAAGTACAAGTTGACCAAATTTTGCATTTGCAGGTATAGCTGTTGTACTAAAATCAAACACTAACTCTTCCCATGCACCAGATGTTGTAAGTGCTACTTTTTTTACACCAACTCCATTGCCAGGCACACCACCCAAAGCGGCTTCTAACTCAGCATTTACAAGTTTGCCAACTAAGGTAGGGTCGGTATTATATACGTACATTTTTATTTTTTTAGTTGTACCAAAATCCATTAAAGCATTTAGTGGGCTATATGTACCACTCCAACTATCCCATCCTCTTGTCCAACGGCCAACCATTGCAGTTGTATTAATACCAGTTATGCTTGGGTTTGCAACAGTAGCATAAGCTTGGCCTCCACCAAAAGTGCCAAAGAAATAACTAACTGCAGCATTATCGAATGTAATAGGCATTGCAAATGGGTTTGCAATTGTAGGATTAATTACTATAGGAAAAGTAGTATCTTTAAAAGCTACTCCAGCATAAGTAGCATTGCCACTTATAGCAGTTACTTTTGCAGTGTAAGTACCAGGTGCAGCATAAATATGATTTTCCATACCACCTAAGGCAATGTTTTGTACAGCACTTGCATCTCCCCAATCTACTTTGTAAGATGATGCGTATAAAGCAGTTGGTTTTACAGCTGCACCATTATTGCTAATAGATTTGTTAGGTAATAAATTTTCTGGAGCTCTATAAGTAACAGTAATAGGATAAGTATTAGAAGTTACATTTCCATTTAAATCTGTATTTGTAATGGTAATAGTATGAGCACCTTCAGGATAAATATGCGAAGTAGCCCCTCCAAGTGGTACAACACTAGACGCTGCAGTACCAGTACCATGTCCATAAAACACAGTAGATGTAGATATTGCATTACCTAATGGTGTAATAGTAACTTTACCAGAATTATCGGTAGAAATATTTATTATTTTATTTAGCCCATTAGAGGCAGTTGTAGATACGTTGGTATTTTCATCAATACCTACAATATTTTTAGTACAGCTTATTGTCATTAATATTAATGCCCCTAAGCTAAAAATTATTTTGATTTTTTTCATTTTAAGTGTTTTTAAATGTATTAATAACCAGGGTTTTGAACTAATTTAGTGTTATCTAATTCTGTGCTTTTTATTGGAAAAACTTCATTTTTACCAGCAACGAAACCTCTACTTGCAAGTTTTGAAGCAGCATCTCCCCAACGTACCAAATCAAAGAAACGATGACCTTCACCTGCTAACTCTAACCTGCGTTCTAATTTAATATCTGCCAAAGTAACCCCAGTAATTGGCAATAAACCTACTCTAGCCCGAACAGCATTTACTAAAGCATCTGCCCTAGAACTTGGAACCAATGCTTCAGCTTCCATCAAGTATGTATCAGCTAGACGCATTACATAAGAATCTTGTTGATAATTTAATTCCCAATTACCACCAGCTGTAGATACATCAGACTTTCTTGGACAATATTTATTTAAAAAGTATCCTGTATTTTGATACCCTGGGCCATAATCTGCCTGACCAGCTGTTTTAAGGGCTGCAACATCAATTACTGTAGCGCCAAAACGAGGATCTAGCTTTATTGCATTGTATAAATCGGTAGTAATACAATTAAAACTCCAGCCAGATTGTAAATCAGGGGCTGTGCTTACTGTTGGTCTTGTATAATTTCGTGGCCCTACCATTATACAAACAGAATTTCCCTCATCAGTACCTTGCCCCCAGTTACCCCAACCTGTTTTACTCAAATTAGTGTGCGAAACTTCTATAATAGATTCTGTATTAAATCTATTAGAAACTACCCATAAATCAGAAAAATTATTAAGTAATTTGTAACCATAAATACTTGTGCCACCAGGAGTTCCATTAACATCAGCAAATTCTACTGCGGCTTGAGTTTTTTTTCCCTCATACAAAAGTACTTTACCAAGTAATGCTTGTACAGCACCTTTAGATAATCTACCACTTTCAGATGCTGGCAATACTACAGGTAACAAAGTTTTTGCTGTCATTAAATCAGCTTCAATTTGAGCATAAATAGCAGAAGGAGCTGCTTGTACTTGCTCTCTCATTGATAAAGGAGTTAATTGAGTTAGTATTAACGGTATATTTTTATACATTCTTACCAAATTAAAATAATACAAGCCTCTCAAAGCTTTTGCTTCGCCCTCGTATCTAGATTTTAATGCTGCGTTCATGGCAATACCAGGCAATTTTTCTAACAATATATTTGCTCTAAAAATACCTTGATAATGATCATTCCAAAAACTTGCAGGAATTATTGTGGCATTTAAAGTGTAATTTGAAAATCCTTGAATTCCAACGCCATCTGCTGCACCTTCGCCTCCAGCAATATGATCATCCGATCCTGCGTTCATCATGGTTATCATATTTTCGAACCCCCCAGAGTTTTTACGAATTGCATCATAAGTTGCTATAATAGCACCGGTAGCATCTGCTTCTGTTTTATAGAAATTTTCTGTAAGCGTCTTGCCTTTTGGATCTACAACAACGAAACTTTTTTTACATGAGATTATTGCAGTAAAACAGAAAAAAGCAATAAATCCTATTATTAAATTCTTTTTCATAATTTATTTTTTAAAAAATTTATTAAAATTGAACACTAACACCAGCCATATACGAACGAGCCTGTGGATAAACTCCTTTATCTATACCATAAACTCCACCACCAATTTCGGGAGTATAGCCAGTATATTTAGTAAAGGTATATAAATTTTCAGCTGATATGTATATACGCAATTTACTTGCTCGTATTTTGCTTACCAGCCCAACAGGTAAATTATACCCAAGTTGTACAACTTTCAAACGTAAAAAATCTCCTTTTTCTAAATAAAAATCAGACATTTGTGTATAGTTACCATTAGCATCTGTAGTTGTTAAACGAGGGTAAGTATTTGATGTTCCTGGACCTGTCCATCTACTAAAAACATCTGTTTGATAATTGGTTTCACCAATTAAACGACGAAGCCCTTTAAATATTTTATTACCTCCAGCACCTTGCATAAAAGTCATTAAGTCGAATCCTTTAAAATCGAAATTAAGTGTTAGACCGTAAGTATATTTAGGTATAGAATTACCCAAATAAGTTTTGTCGTTACCATCAATTTTTCCATCTCCATTTAAATCTGTCCATTTAAAATCGCCAGGTTTTGCTAATGGCTGTATCATACCGCCAGAGCCATTTTTATAATTTCCAATTTCAGCTACAGTTTGAAAAATGCCAGCAGTTTGTAATCCATAAAAAGAATTGTATGCCTGCCCAACTTGAGTTCTTGTTACAATTCCCATTTGTTGAAATGAAGCTGCCTCATCAGCAATGAAATCTAAATTAGCACCTACAAAAGTTACTTTATTTTTTAGTGTAGAAAAATTCCCGTTTGCAGAGAAATTAACTTGCCCAATTTGATTTTTGTACCCAAGTTCAAACTCTGTACCGCTATTATTCATATCAGCAATATTATCCCAAGGCCTTGAAGATACTCCAACATAACCTGGAATTGGAACTTGTTGCAATATTCCTGTAGTTCTTTTTTTGAAATATTCTACAGTTAAGTTAATCTTATTAAACAATCTAGCATCGAAACCAAAATTAGTTTGAGCAGTTTGCTCCCAATGTAAATCTGGATTATCTAAAGTTTGTGGTGCTGAACCTATTGTAATTAAATTACCAACGTAATAATTATAACCTCCAGTAACTAAAGATAAAAATCTGTGATCTGGATAATTATCATTTCCAACTACGCCATAACCTGCTCTCACTTTTAACGTATTTAGAATACTATTTTGTTTCCAAAAATTTTCTTTATTAACTATCCATCCCAAAGATGCAGAAGGAAATACACCATATTTGTTATTTATACCAAATCTAGAAGATCCATCTCTACGTAAAATACCAGTAAATAAATATTTTTCCTTGTAATTATAATTTAAACGAGTAAATAAAGAAGAAACATGATGCTCAATAAATTCATAAGCGCCTCCAGTTTTGTCGGTTGCAGCAATATTCCATGAGAATGAAGCATCTCTATAATTTGTTATTGGTAAATTTTTATGTGTAGCGTTAGAACCTCCACCATTGCCTTCATTATATGCGCCTTGACCTAATAATATGGTAAAATCATGATTTTTGATCTTTCTATTATAGCTCAAAACATTTTCAATATTCCAATCAAACACATTATTAGAATTTTTAGAATAGCTATTTTGTAGTGTACTCGTTATAGAGTTTAAGTAATATACAGGTGTGAAACCATCATCTCCCCAGTTAGAAAGTTTAGCTCCAAAAGTAGTTTTGAATTTTAACCCTTTCATTAAATTGGCTTCTAAAAAAGCATTCCCAATAAATTCATTGCCCCAAGAGCTATTTCCCAAACGAGTTTGAGTATAAGCAAGAGGATTAGTCATTTCTTGTAATGGTTTTGTAGAAATTCCATAAGGATTGCCGTTTGCATCTCTAAAAGCAGAGGCAGGGTAAGCTGCTGCTTTTAGTGGATCTAACTCTACAATTGGTGTAGTAGGATCTAAATTGATAGCTGAACTTAGTGGACCGCCAAACTCACTGTTTGTATTTCCTAAACCTTTAGACACAGAATGTTGAAATCCTAAAGTTTGGCCAAAAGTGAATATTTTAGAAATTTTATGAGTTGAATTTAACCTAATAGTTTTTCTATTATAATTAGATATTTCGGGAGTAACAATTCCTTGTTGATTTAAAGCCCCTAAAGATAAATAAAAAGTAGATTTATCTGTACCACCACTCAAACTCAATTCATGATTTACCCTACGTGCATCAGTATTAAAAATTGTTTTTTGCCAATCTGTACCTTCACCTAAAATACTTAGATTAGGATATAAAACAGCCCCCCCATCATTAATAGATTTTTCATTCATTATTGCTCCATACTGGGTAGCATTGAGCAATTTTAAAACTTTTTCAGGGGAAGAGGTACCATAGAAGCCATTATAATTTATTGACATTTTCCCTTGAGTCCCTTTCTTTGTTGTTACAACTATAACACCAGATGCGGCTCTTGTACCATAAATTGCAGCAGATGCTGCATCTTTTAAAACTTCGATAGATTCAATATCAGATTGGTTCAAATATCCGATAGCTCCATCAGCAACAACTACATTATCTACAACCCACAATGGGTTATTACCAGCACCAGTAAAAGTTGTATTACCTCTTATTCTTACAGTAGATAATGAACCTGGTTGGCCAGAACTTTGTGCAACTGAAACTCCTGAAACTCTACCTTGTAAAGCTTGTGCAACATTACCACTAGGTACTTTTTCCAAATCTTTGGATGTAACTCTAGATATTGCACCTGTTACTACGCTTTTCTTTTGCGTACCATAACCTACGTTTACAATAACATCATCAAGCTTGTTAGAAGTAGAAGCTAATGAAATTTCTAAAGCCCCACCTGTAATACCTACTTGCTTTGCACCAAACCCAACTGACGACACTACTAAAGTAGTAGCATTAGCAGGTACATCTAGAGTAAATTCGCCATTGGCATTTGTTTTGGTACCTTTTGCTGTACCTTTTGCTACCACCGATGCATTTGCAATGGCTTCGCCTTTTTCGCCTAGTACCTTACCAGTTACGGTTTTGTTTTGAGCAAAACCTACTACTGATACAAGCAACATCATACAAAGGGCTAATCCCTTAAAGAGTTTTTTCATAAGTGTTTTTGTTTTTTAATTAAATTTATAATAAGCAAACCCAAAGGTTTTTTGGGGGTTAAATCGAACACAATATAAGCATTTTGTAATTTATTTAACAAAAAAATATTATTGTTAACCTTATTTTTAAAAATATATTGGTTTACAATAAGATAGACTCAATTTTTATTGTAATTTTAAATTTCCACTGTAAAAACTTGTTAATTATCTTTACAGAAAGAATGCAATTTGTGTATTTTTTATATCAAATTATTGAATACCATACCAAAAAAAAGCAATTTAGTAATTTGTTTGAACCCTATTGTAAAATAGTATTGGTGTATTCTTTTGTTTAATTTCAGTAGCAATACAGGTTGGACAAAAAATACAGTGCAATATCCGCTATTGTCTCATTGCACTATTTGTTTGATATCATTAGCATTTATAACTGTAAGATTTTTAAAAGATTGGCATATTTAAAAATCACTTTGGTATAATGTGAACAATATATTAAACAAAGAAGCCAAGCTTTAATGCTTGACTCCTTTTAAAAATTTAAAATAGCTAAATTAATATTTTACAAAACGGATAGCGTTTACTTCACCATCTGTATTAGTGGCAGTAATAGTATATATACCTGCGGCTAATGATGCAAAATTCATGTTAAGTGGATTATTACCTGCAATAACTGTAACAACTTGTGTTGTTAATATTTTTGCATTTAAATCAGTAACTGCAATAGTTATTTTACCTGATCTAGCACTTGTAAGTATCAATTGTGCAATATCTTTTACTGGATTAGGCTGTACGTTTATTAACTCAAATCCATTAGCCTTATTTAGCAATGGTACAATAATGCTATAATTTACTTTACCATTTTCGTCGATTGTTTTTAAACGATAATAATTTATACCAATAAGCGGTAAAGCATCTGTATAAGTAAAGTTTTGTGCACAACGAGCTGCAGTTTCTACCAAAGTCTGTATGGTTTTAAAGTTTTTACCATCTGCACTACGCTCTAGTATCATTGTAATAGATGGTGCACTAGTACAAGTAACTTTCCAATCTAAAATATTAGATGATGCTTGCTTACTACCTGTAAAATATTGAGTGGTTATAGGTAATACCGAACCTGTAATACTCATTTCCATAGCTCCCAAATACCCAAAACTTGTAACACCTGCCACATTTAATATAATAATACCTGCACTAGGTTGAACATTAGCAATTGTTGCAGTATTTGTTGAGTTTAGTGCTGCATCTAAAGAACCAACAACAGTATTAGTACCTACAAAAGTATAATTTGTAACCCTTGGTCCAGCAGCTGCTCTTGAAGCATACACTATAAAGCTATAGTATTTGGTATTATCTAAACCAGTAATAGCAAGTTTTCCTGTATTACCGTTATTTACAAAGAAAAAATCTTGAGTAGCAGATGGGGGGAAATTACCAACAGTTACTCCTGTAACACCTGTATTATTTGCACCATCAAAACTACCAATACCAGATGCAGGTGCAGTTTCCAATACATTTAATGCATAAGGCGAAGTAGCACCTGCGCTACTAATTACTGTAGGTAAAGTAAACGGATATTGACCAGCTCCATTCATTTCCATATTATTCCAATTACCAATTGTTGGTGCAGTTGTTGGAAAATTACCAAAATCAAACAAATAATTATTGTTTGGTAAAGCAGCAACTGATTCTGTCATTTTCATAGCTCCTAAATACCCAAAGCTAGTAACACCCGCAACACCTAAATCGATAACACCAGCACTTGGTTGTACATTTAAAATAGCTACATTTTGAGTACTATTACCAGCTGTTTCTAAAGTACCTACAACTGTATTGCTACCAGTAAAAGTGTAAGTAGTAACCCTTGGCCCACCAGCAGCTCTTGAAGCATAAACAATAAAGCTGTAGAACTTTGCATTATCTAAACCCGATATAGTCATGTGGCCAGTGTTGCCATTATTTACGAATAGAAAATCTTGTGTAGCAGTTGGAGGAAAATCACCCAATGTTATACCAGTAACTCCAGTGTTATTTGCTCCATCAAAACTACCGATACCAGATGCAGGGGCTGTTTCTAACACTGCTATATTATATGGAGATATTGAACCTGAAGTACTAACCAAGCCAGTTAATCCAAAGGGAAATTGTTGTGCACCATTCATTTCCATATTATTCCAATTTACATAAGTTGGAGCGGTAGTAGGAAAATTACCAAAATCAAATAAATATTCGTTTGTTGCAGCAGGAGTAACACTTTCTGTCATTTTCATGACACCTAAGTACCCAAAACTAGTAACACCAGCTACACCTAAATCAATAACACCTGCATTAGGTTTAATATTTAAAATGGTTACAAAATTGGTGCTATTATTAGCAGTTTCTAAAGAACCCATTCCAGTATTGGCTCCAACAAAAGTATAATTAGTTACTCTTGGTCCAGCAGCTGCTCTCGATGCATACACAACAAAACTGTAGTATTTTGCATTATCCAAGCCGCCAATTGTTAAATGACCTGTATTACCATTATTTACGAATAAAAAATCTTGAGTAGCAGTAGGAGGAAAATCTCCAACGGTAACACCAGTAACACCAGTATTATTTGCACCATCAAAACTACCAATACCAGATGCTGGTGCATTTTCAAGTACAGTAATAGGGTAAGTAAAAGATGTGCCAGCAGTATTTATTATAGTTGGTAGCCCAAAAGGAAATTGCTGAGCGCCATTCATTTCCATGTTATTCCAATTTCCAGGTGTAGTTTGTGTAGATGGGAAATTGCCAAAATCGAAATAAAATACATTTTGTGCCATAGTGCCTGAACTTACCAAGCATAGCAATAATAAGAACTTGTAAAAGTTTTTTTTCATGTAGGTTTAATTGAATTGAATGAATATTTTGTAAATATAAATTTATTATTTTAAATATTGCATTTAAACATATTTTATTTAAAACAAATTGACTTTATTTTTTGAAACTATTTTGTAAGTTTTAAAAATAATCTAATTTATAAAAAATTTGGGTAAGGTGTTTAAATCCCTACCCTTACTAATTGTTATATAGGGATAAACTAGCAACTGTGAAATATAAAAAAACCTTCCAAATAAATGAAAGGTTTTAAAAAAATGGGTAATCGAGGGGGCTCGAACCCCCGACCCTCAGAATCACAATCTGATGCTCTAACCAACTGAGCTACGACTACCGTTTTGAATGGGCAGCAAAAGTATACAAAAATATTTGTGAGGCAAAAAGTTTTTGCAATTTTATTATAAAAAAAGTGTCTATGTTAAAGGTATTTTTTTTATTTCGCACAACGAAACTACGAAAACAGCGAACACAACGAAAAGAGGTAATTTTTTTTATTTGCTTAATTTTCATACTTTGACAACTTTGTTTCTTTGAATAAAAAGATAGTTTTGAGTAAGCCACTATTTAATTATAAAAAAGCCCATTCTAAAAAGAATGGGCTTTTATCTTGATACTAATATCTAAATACTTGATACTAGTTTTTACTCTTCTACTTTCATTTTACCTTTTGCTTTTGCTATTATCTCTTCAGATACCGCATTTGGCGCTGGTGCATAATGACTAAACTCCATAGTGCTTGTAGCACGACCACTAGATAATGAACGCAATTGTGTTACATAACCAAACATTTCACTTAATGGAACTTTGGCTTTGATAACTTGTACACCATGTCTTGTATCCATACCTTCAAGCATTCCACGACGACGGTTTAAATCGCCTGTTACATCACCCATATACTGATCTGGTGTAAGTACTTCTACTTTCATTATTGGCTCTAGTAAAGTCGGTTTTGCTTTACGACCTGCCTCACGGAAACCTTGCTTAGCACATAATTCAAAAGATATTGCATCACTATCTACATCATGGTAGCTACCATCATATACTCTTACCTTCATATCTACCACTGGGTAGCCAGCTAATACACCATTGTTCATACTTGCTGTAAACCCTTTAATAATTGGTGCAATAAATTCTTTTGGAATACTACCACCAAAAATTTCGTTTACAAACTGCATACCACCTAGTATATTTTCTTTCAACCATTCTTCATCTGCTGGTCCTAAATCGAAAGCAATATCTCCAAATTTACCTCTACCACCCGATTGTTTTTTGTAGGTTTCTCTGTGCGTAACCATTTGCTTGAATGCTTCTTTGTAAGCAACCATTGGCGCACCTTGGTTTATTTCTACTTTAAACTCACGCTTCATTCTATCTATAATAATTTCCAAATGCAACTCTCCCATACCACTTAAAATGGTTTGACCAGTTTCTTCATCTGTTTTTACTCTTAGTGTAGGATCTTCTTCTACCAATTTAGCAATTGCCATACCCATTTTATCTACATCGGCTTGTGTTTTTGGCTCAATAGATATAGAGATAACTGGTTCTGGAAAAGTCATAGACTCCAATACTATTGGATGGTCTTCATGACACAAAGTATCTCCTGTTTTTATATCTTTAAAACCTACTGCTGCACCAATATCGCCTGCTTCAATAAAATCTACAGGGTTTTGTTTATTGGCATGCATTTGCATAATACGGCTAATACGCTCTTTTTTACCGGTACGGGTATTTAGTACATAACTACCACTATCTAAACGGCCACTGTATGCACGGAAAAACGCCAAACGACCTACGAAGGGATCTGTCATAATTTTAAATGCCAATGCACTAAATGGTTCTTTAGGATCTGCATTACGAATTAATTCCGCATCTGTATCTGGATGAGTTCCTTTTACTGCTTCAATATCTAATGGTCCAGGCAAGTATCTTACTACTGCATCTAACGCTGTTTGTACACCTTTGTTTTTGAAAGATGAACCACACATCATCGGAATAATAGAAATGTCAATAGTAGCTTTACGTATAGCTTCATGCATTTCGGCTTCGGTAATTGTATTAGGATCATCAAAAAATTTCTCCAATAATTTTTCATCGTACTCAGCCACAGCTTCTACAAGCTCTTGGCGGTATTGATTTACTTCATCCATCATATCGGCAGGAATTGGCACTTCTTTAAAAGTCATTCCTTTGTCGGCTTCGTTCCATACTATACCTTTCATGGTAATTAAATCTACCACACCAGTAAAATTATCTTCGGCACCAATTGGTAATTGTAATGGCACTGCTTTAGCACCAAGCATTTCTCTAATTTGTTTTACAACATTTAAGAAATCGGCACCACTTCTATCCATTTTATTTACAAACCCAATACGAGGTACTTTATATTTATTAGCTTGGCGCCAAACTGTTTCGCTCTGAGGCTCTACACCTGATACCGCACAAAACAATGCTAACAAACCATCTAACACTCTTAAAGAACGCTCCACTTCTACCGTAAAATCTACGTGGCCTGGAGTATCTATAATATTAAATTTATATTCTTTTGTATCGGCAACTTTTTTGCCTTGTTCCATTGGAAAGTTCCAAAAGCAAGTAGTAGCCGCACTTGTAATAGTGATACCTCTTTCTTGTTCTTGAGCCATCCAATCCATTGTAGCGCCACCATCATGTACTTCACCTATCTTATGGTTTACACCAGTGTAGTAAAGGATACGCTCTGTAGTAGTGGTTTTACCAGCATCTATATGTGCAGCAATACCAAAGTTTCGTTGATAACGTAAGTCTCCCATTTTGTTTGTTGTTAAATTGTTATTTGTTAATTGTTATTTGTTAATCGTTAATTGTTGTTCGTTAATTGTTAAAGCTAATTTGTATAATTATTTGCAATTTTAACATCTCAATTCTAACATATCAATACATAATACTTTCTTTTGTTTACCAGCAAAAACAACAGCTATGGTCAGCTTCATTGGCGTCGCACTTTTCATCTGTATATCTTTATTTGGCTTTTAATAGCAGTATTACTTCTGCATAGTTTTACCCGTAGCTATCACATTAATTGTGACTTGGGTTGGTATGTTTTTTATGCTCTCATATAGTGCTAAATCATTCAACCTCCACCTACAATGATATTTGTTGATGCTTTTAGCGGCGCAAAGGTATGAAATTAGAATGGATAAACAATAAATAGCTTTATATGTTTACTATTCAATGTTTTACACAATGCTTTAGCTACTTTAACAGTGGTTAATCTATAAATAATTGTTCCTCTAAAAATTGAATCCTTATTTTATTAATACAGCATTTCCTGTTTTTGTCTTAAAACAAAAGTGTGAAAAAAAACAAGATTTTATAAAAATGTTGATTATTGATTTGAACCAATTAAGAAACTGCATTGTTAATATTTGCCAATTGGCCACAAGCTGCATCTATATCTTTACCTCTGCTCCTACGCACTCTTACATTTATTTTATGCTTTATTAAATAATCGGTAAAGGCATTTGTACGTTCTTCATCGGGCTTCATAAATGATGCGCCAGCAATTGGGTTATACTCTATTACATTTATTAAATGTGTAGGCACTTGGCGGTATATTTTAACAAGGTTTTCGGCATCTTCTAAAGAATCGTTTATGTTGTTAAATAAAATATACTCTAGTGTAATTTCATTTTTTGTTTTTTGGTGAAAATACTGCAACGATTCTATTAATATTTTTAAATTATTACTTTCATTTATCGGCATTATTTGGGTACGTTGCCCATCGGTAGGTGCATGTAGCGATACTGCCAAATTAAATCTTACTTGATCGTCGCCTAACTGGCGTATCATTTTAGAAACCCCAGCGGTAGAAACTGTGATACGATTTGGGCTCATATTCATACAATCGGAAGCTGTAATTTTATCTATAGATTTTAATACATTTTTGTAATTGAGTAATGGCTCTCCCATACCCATATATACAATGTTGCTTAAATTTTTTTGGTATGTTTTTTGACACTGTTCGTTTAGTATAGCTACTTGATCGTAAATTTCATCGAAGTTTAAATTACGTTTTCTATCCATTTTGCCAGTAGCACAAAATGCACAAGTAAGGCTACAACCTACTTGCGACGATACGCAGGCAGTAAATCTTTTTTCGGTAGGTATTAGCACTCCTTCTATTAAATGTCCATCGTGGGTTTTGAATCGGCTTTTTAAAGTGCCATCGTTGCTATGTTGTGTAATATCTAATGCAACTGCTGGCAATGTAAATTCTTGATGCAATTTTGCTCTTAACTCCAAGGAGAGATTACTCATTTCTTCAAAACTACGGGCATTTTTTTTCCAAAGCCATTCGTATGCTTGCATAGCTCTAAAACGTTTGTCGCCAATGGTTTCAAAATATTCTTTTAGGCCATTGAGGTCAAAATCTCGTATGTTTTTTTTGTGGGACATGGTGCAAAGATAGTAAAGCAGTATTATCTCATTGCAAGGTTGATATTTAGTCGGTCCAAAAAAAGTTAATTCTTATTTTATTTTCACAGTGTTTCAAACTTTTGGTTTGAAACAAAAGTGTGGCTTTAGTATTGATTATTTTTTAGTTTAACTTTGCCTTTATATTTGTTTTTAAGCTTTTATAAATGATGCCTAATGGTATGCCGCTGAAGTGAGTGACACAACGATGATGCCCAAAGCTGTTTGGCTTGGACAAAAAAAATAAAAATAACATTGTATGGAAACTGTTTATATAATTGATACTGTACGTACCGCAATTGGAAAGTATGGTGGTGCTTTAGCAAGTACTAGACCAGATGATTTGCTGGCGCATGTAATAAAAGCTATTGTACAACGCAACCCAAATATTGATGTACATGCTATTGAAGATGTAATAGCTGGCGCTGCCAACCAAGCTGGCGAAGATAACCGCAATGTGGCTCGTATGGCGGCTTTGCTTGCTGGCTTACCTATAACTGTAGCTGGCAATACGGTAAATAGATTGTGTGCAAGTGGCTTGCAAGCTATTATGGATAGTGCTCGTACTATTGCTTGTGGCGATGCCGAATTGATGATAGCATGTGGTGTAGAAAGTATGAGCCGTGCACCTTTTGTAATGCCAAAAAGTACAAGTGCTTTTGATAGAAATGCTCAAATATTTGATAGCACAATGGGTTGGCGTTTTATAAATAAAAATTTGAGTGAAATGTATTACCCATTTTCGATGGGCGAAACTGCCGAAAATGTAGCAAAAAAATATAATATTAGCAGAGAAGCGCAAGATTTATTTGCACTTTCAAGTCAAGAAAAATATGTAGCTGCCGATAAGCAAAATAAATTTGCAAATGAAATAATTGGGGTAAAAGTTATGCAAGGTAAAACAGAATTGCTGTTTGAAAAAGATGAACACCCAAGGGTTTCGGCAATTGAAAAATTAGCATCCTTGAAACCTGCATTTACAGCAAATGGCACTGTTACTGCTGGTAATAGTAGTGGCATAAATGATGGTGCTGCTGCTATGCTTTTGGCTAGCGAAGCGGCTGTAAAAAAATACAATTTGCACCCAATTGCAAAAATTGTAAGTATGGCTGTAGTAGGTGTAGAGCCTGCTATAATGGGCATTGGCCCTGTACCTGCTACTCAAAAAGCTATGCTACGTGCAGGGCTTACTATAAATGATATAGATTTGATAGAGCTTAATGAGGCATTTGCATCGCAAAGTATTGCCTGCATACAAGAGCTTAAAATAGACGCCAATAAAGTAAATGTAAATGGTGGTGCTATTGCGCTTGGGCATCCGCTGGGGTGCAGCGGTGTACGGATATCTACAACATTATTGCATGAAATGAAAAGGCAAAAGAGCAAGTATGGTCTTGCCACTATGTGTGTAGGTGTAGGGCAAGGTGCTGCTATTATTTATGAAAATATTTTGAGTAAATAGCTTACAAAAAAAAATAAAATACTCTTTTTTACTATAATCATTCTGCAATAATTGTTGCAATGTTTTCTTGCAATGATTACTTTAACATCACTACTTTAATGAAATTTTTAAAATATTTTTTTTACTTAGCTACCAATTGGAATATACTAATAGCATGGCATATTTTACGCAACGAAATACGTGGAGAAAAACAATATGGATTGAACACTACTGGTGCTGATGATTTAAAAAGTTTAGAAATGAAAGGCATTGACATTTCGCATGCAATTATATACATGCCTGTATCGTACGATGTACTAGAGCTATTTTTTGATGAGGTAAAATTGGAAACTTTTAATCATTTTTTAGATATTGGTTGTGGTAAAGGTAGAGCTATGTGTGTAGCTGCCTCTTATGCTGTAAATAAAATAAGTGGGGTAGAATTATCGAAAGATTTATTTGATATTGCTAAAGAAAATATTGCTTTTTCACAATTGCTTTTTCCATATACTGAATTTAAAATAAACAACAATGATGCTTTTTATTTTGATATTGATGATGATGTGGATTGTATATTTATGTTTAACCCATTTGATGATACAATAATGAGTGGTGTAATGGAAAACATAGAAACTAGTTTGGAAAACAACCCTAGAGTGATGACAATAATTTATATAAATCCTTTAGAAAAACATATATTGCAAGAGTGGGGATATGAAGAGATTTTTCATAGTAAGAGAATGCATTATTTGGAGGGTAGTGTTTTTGTAAAATAAAGCTGCAACTTATTTTACAAAAATATGGGCTGTACCAATGGTTACGTAAAGTACACCCAGATGGGATTATAAAATGAAACACCTGCTAGGTTATATTGCTAGCAGGTGTTTTACTTAATAAATAAATTATAAAATAGTATTGGTATAAAATTTGTATATGGATTGAGTTTTAAACTTCTACCTATTTAGATACAAAAAATTATAACATAGTACTCGGACAAATATATTCTGACTTTGCAACAGCAGTTTTTGCTATACCTGCAAAGCCTGTATTTACATCTACAAAATTATTCCAACCTCTTTGTTTTAAAATAGATGCTGCTATCATACTTCTATAACCTCCTGCACAATGCAAAACAAATGGTTTGTCTTTTGGAAATTCTGCTAAATGATTATTTATTTCATTTAAAGGAACATTGTTTGACTCTAATAAATGCTCACTTGCATATTCGCTTTTTTTGCGTACATCAAATACCGGTTGTTTTCCTGCAAAATTTTTTTCAAAATCTTCGGCGGTAATTCTAGTAACAGTATCTACTTCTTTACCAGCATTTTTCCAAGTTTCAAAACCTCCATCTAAATACCCAATTGTACAATCGTACCCTACTCTTGACAATCTAATAATTGCTTCTTCTTCGTTTCCTTTATCTGTTACTAAAAGTATTTCTTGTTTTATGTCAGAAACCATTTCGCCTACCCATTGTGCAAAACTTCCTTCTAAGCCTATATTTATACTGTTTGGTATAAAGCCTTTTGCAAAATCATTTGCATCTCTTGTATCTAACACCAAGGCATTTGTTTCGTTGGCAGTTAGTTCAAATGCATCAGCATTTAAAGCATGTTTACCTCTTTCCATTACTGTATCTAAACTTTCGTAACCTTGTATGTTCATCAATACATTTTTAGGGAAATAGCCTGGAGGTGGTGTAAGCCCAGTAAGAATTGTTTTAACAAATTCATCTTCCGTCATTGGTTGTAATGCATAGTTTACTTCTTTTTGATGGCCTAAAGTATCGGTAGTTTCTTTGCTCATATTTTTGCCACATGCACTACCTGCACCATGGTTAGGATAAACTATTAAATCGTTGCTCAAAGGCAAAATTTTATTATGTAAAGATTGATATAAATGACGAGCCAATTTTTCTTCGGTCAAATCTGCTATCACATGTTGCGCCAAATCTGGTCTGCCTACATCGCCTATAAATAATGTATCGCCGCTAATTATACCATGCTCATGTTGGTTTTCATCTATTAACATATAAGTTGTACTTTCCATTGTATGGCCTGGAGTGTGTATTACTTTAATGCTATAATCTCCTACTTTAAATATTTGCACATCGGTAGCTTTTACAATTTCGTAAGCTGGGTTTGCTGTAGGACCATATACAATTTGTGCACCAGTTTTTTTTGCCAAATCTAAGTGTCCACTTACAAAATCGGCATGAAAATGTGTAAGAAAAACATACTTAATTTTTGCGTTATTGCTTATTGCTTTATCTATATACGGTTGTACTTCACGTAATGGATCAAAAATAGCTGCTTCGCCATTGTTTTCTACATAATAAGCTGCATGTGCTATACAGCCTGTATAAATTTGTTCTACTTTCATTTTTTTAAATTTTAAGTTAGTGATATTAATACCTTTTTATCTTTTAATAAAGCAAAAATATATTGCATTGTTTTAATAAAAAGTAACATATATCACACAATAAAAAAATTATAAATTATCTTCTACACTCCATTCGGAATAAGAGGTAGGAGTTTCGGATAATTTTAAATATTGCAAAATTAAATTTTCAATATTTAGTAAAGGTGCTAAGATATTTTTAAAATGTAGTAATAAGTTTTCGCAGGTTGGTTGCCTTGGCAAATATATAATTTTATCAAATTGTGCCCGTAAAGTATTTTCTAATTGTTTATGTGGCTTTGCATTTTCATTTAAAACCAAAGCATGGTCAAATATATTTGTAACGTTTTTGCATACAATATTTTTTAGGTCTGTAAAATCTACCACCATACCATCTTTAGAGCTATAGCTATTTTCCAGTACGTTTCCTTTTATGGTAATGCTTAATTGATAAGTATGCCCATGTATATTTTTACATGCCCCATCGTAGCCATACAAAGCATGTGCCATATCAAAAGTAAATATTTTTGTTACCCTTACTTTCTGCATCTTAAAAATTATACTGGTAAAAAATGTGAAGTGAAATGACGCAAAAACTGAGGTTCTTTCACAATTTTAATTCCCTTTACGTTTTCTTTATTTTTTACTATTTCATCAAATACTTCAATAACATAATCAATATGAGATTGAGTATATACCCTACGTGGTATTGCTAAACGTACAAGCTCTTGTGAGGAGGGTATTAATTTCCCTTTTTTATCGTATTTTCCAAACATTACCGATCCTATTTCTACACTTCTTATACCTCCAATACGATACAATTCGCATACCAATGCTTGGCCAGGATATTGGTGTACTGGGATATGTGGGTACAATTTTTGAGCATCTATATACACTGCATGACCACCAACAGGATATTTTATTGATATTCCTTTTTCCATTATTTTTTCTCCCAAATATTTAGTACTTGTTATTCTATAATTCAAATAATCTGGTTCAAATACTTCTTTCAATCCTACTGCAATGGCTTCCATATCTCTACCAGATAAACCTCCATAAGTTGTAAAGCCTTCGGTAATTATTAATAATTGTGTACATTCATCGGCCAAAGATTTTTTTCGTAGTGTTAAAAAACCACCCATGTTTACAAGCGCATCTTTTTTAGCACTCATAATGGCTGCATCGGCTAATGAAAACATTTCTTGAGCTATTTCTTTGTACGATTTTGTGCTATACTCTTTTTCATTTTTATTTATGAAATAACTATTTTCTGCTATTCTACAACAATCTAATACAAATAAAATTTTATGCTTTTTACAAATGCTACTCACTTTTTTTGCATTTTGCATACTTACTGCTTGACCACCACCACTATTATTTGTTACTGTTAGTATTACTGCTGCTATATTTTCTTTTTTTGATGCTGCAATTATTTCTTCCAATTTTTTTGTGTCCATATTTCCCTTAAATGGATAATCGGAAATACTTTCTGAAGCTTCTATTACTGGTATATCGATTGCTTTAGCTCCACTATATTCAATATTGGCTCTTGTAGTATCAAAATGGGTATTGCTTATAAATGTTTTTCCTTTTCCACCTATATGCGAATATAAAATACGTTCTGCTGCTCTACCCTGGTGTGTAGGCAATATATATGGCATACCTGTTAAATCTATAATAGTAGATTCAAATTTTCCCCAACTTCTAGCTCCTGCATACGATTCGTCGCCTTGCATCATTGCAGCCCATTGATTACTACTCATTGCTCCTGTACCGCTATCAGTTAATAAATCAATTATTACTTCTTCGGCTTTTAATAAAAAAGGGTTATAGTGAGCTTTTTTTAAAAAATTTTCTCTTTGAGCTTGGGTACTCATAGTTATAGGCTCAACACTTTTAATTCGAAATGGTTCTATAATTGTTTTAAATTTCATCTCTTAATTTTAAATTTTTTCAACTTTAATAATTTTTACTGGGCAATTATTGGCAGCAATTTTATTGGCTTCATACTCATCATCTTCCAAAATAATTTTAAAAAATCCTCTTTTTTCTTTTGCACCTATTAATGTACATCTACCATCTTTTTTAGAAACCCTCCATCTATGCATTGCTGCTTCTACACAAGCATTGCAGCCAATACATTTTATTCGTTGTTGTATTACTCTTATCATCTATGCATCTATTAATTTATATAATTTATCAGAAGGGCGTATTTTGTTTTCTATTTTTATCGAAAAACTATCTCCTTTATTTACGCTCTTTACTTCTTTATTATCAAACATTATTTGATTTATATTTGTTTGTATATAACCAGTAGTTGGTCCAGAAATAATTATTTCGTCGCCTACAGATAAATTGTTGGCTTCCATAAAAAATTCGGCTACATTTATTTTATCAAAATATTTTATTCCCTTGCCTATATAAATTTTTCTTTTTGTAGCTTGCGATCCGTATTGGTTACTCCACTCTCCCATTTTTTTTCCTAAATAATAGCCATCCCAAAAACCTCTATTATATACTGTTGCAAGTTTTTGAAGCCAAATATCTACTTTCTCTTGTGTAAATTCATTATTTTGCATTGAGTCTATTGCTTGTCTATAACATTGTGTTACTGTATATACATAATCTGCACTTCTGCCTCGGCCTTCAATTTTTAATACACTTACACCAGCTTCTAAAATTTTATCTAAAAAACTTATTGTACATAGATCTTTGGCAGACATTATATATTCGTTATCTATTTCTAATTCTACTCCATCTTCTTTATCTGTTACTATATAACTTTTTCTGCAATTTTGTATGCAAGCTCCTCTATTTGCCGATGCAAAATTGCTATGTAAACTTAAATAACATTTGCCCGAAACAGCCATACACAAAGCTCCGTGAGCAAAAATTTCAATTTTTATAATTTCGCCATTTGGTCCTTTTATATTATTGCGTATTATTTTTTTGTGCAATGTTTTTACTTGCAATAAACTTAGCTCTCTTGAGGTTACTACTACATCGGCATAATTGGCATAAAATTCTACGGTATCAATATTAGTAATATTAGCTTGAGTAGAAATATGAACAGGTAATCCGATTTTTTTAGCATAATTCATTACTGCTAAATCTGCTGCAATAACGGCATTAATATTGTTGGCCTTTGCTGCATCTACAATACTTTTCATTAAACTTATATCATGATCATATACAATGGTGTTTAATGTTAAGTATGCTTTTACTTCATGCTCTTTGCAAATTTTAGATATTTCACATAAATCATCAATAGAAAAATTTACAGAAGATCTAGATCTCATATTTAACTGCTCCACACCAAAATAAATGGCATTAGCACCTGCTTGAATAGCTGCCATTAACGATTCGAAAGAGCCTGCAGGCGCAAGTAATTCTATATTTTTAAATTGCATATTTTTTTTATAATGTACCTCTTTTAGCTTGTTCTGCTTCTATACTCTCAAACAATGCCTGAAAATTACCTTTACCAAAACTTTTTGCACCTTTGCGTTGTATTATTTCAAAAAATAAAGTTGGTCTATCTTCTACTGGTTTTGTAAATATTTGTAGCAAATATCCTTCTTCATCTCTGTCAACCATTATGCCCCATTTTTTTAATTCATCTAAATCTTCTTCAATAATTCCTACCCTATTTTTTACAGTATCATAATATGAGCCTGGTACATATAAAAACTCTACTCCTCTTTTTCGCATTTCCGAAATGGTAAATACAATATCATCGGTAGCTACAGCAATATGTTGGCAACCTGCTCCTTTATAAAAATCAAGATATTCTTCTATTTGCGATTTCTTTTTTCCTTTTGCAGGTTCGTTTAAAGGGAATTTTATAAAACCATTACCGTTACTCATTACTTTGCTCATTAATGCAGTGTATTCGGTAGATATATCTTTATCATCGAAGGTTACTAAATTAAAAAAACCCATTACATTTCCATAAAAATTGCTCCACTTATTCATTGCTCCAAGTTCTACATTTCCTACCATGTGATCTATATATTTTAAACCTGTTGGTATTGGCTTATACTCTGTTTCTAATTTTTCAAAACCTGGCAAAAATATTCCACTATAATTTTTTCTTTCTATAAATATATGTACTGTGTCGCCGTAAGTATGTATTCCAGATCTTTTAATAATTCCATCTTTATTTTCGATAGTTTCGGGCTGTAAATAAGGTTTAGCACCTCTTGAAACTGTTTGTTCAAAAGCATCGTAGGCATCATTTACCCATAGAGCAATTACTTTTACTCCATCGCCATGCTTTGTTAAATGTACAGATATATCGCTTGCTGGATTGAAAGGTGAAGTTAGTACCAACCGTATTTTTCCTTGCTGTAATACATAAGAGCAATATTCTTTATTGCCTGTTTCTAAGCCTGCATAAGCTAGGTCTTGAAAGCCAAATGCTGTTTTATAAAAGTGTGCTGCTTGCTTTGCATTGCCTACATATAGCTCTACATAATCGGTGCCATTTATTGGCAAAAAATCTTGTGCTCCGCTAAATATTTTTGTTGTTTCGGAGTATTCAAAGTTTTTTACATTGGTTAAATCTGCTGTTTGCATTTTTTTTTATTTTTTATTTTTTTTTTCACAAAGTGTACAAAAAAGACACAAAGTTCATTAAGTGTTTTCTAATCCAAACATATCTCAATACTAACTAGGGCGATAATCTTTCTATTTTCCAAGTATTATTTTCAATGAGAGTATATAAAAATCTATCGTGTAGCCTACTTGCTCTACCTTGCCAAAATTCTATTTTATTGGGTATTAACACAAAGCCTCCCCAATGTGGTGGCCGCTTAATATCGGGTGTACTATTTGCTAAAAGTGCTGTAAATGCATCGTCTATTTCTGCTCTATTTTTTACAACTTTACTTTGCTTGCTTACCCAAGCGCCTACTTTACTTTCAAAAGGTCGGGAGCTAAAATATTCATCTGATTCATTTTCGGAAAGCTTTTTAATAACGCCTTGAATACGTACTTGCCTTTGCAAAGCACTCCAAAAAAAACACAAAGCTGCATTTTTATTTTGCTCTAATTGATTGCCTTTATGGCTTTCATAATTAGTAAAAAAAGAAAATCCTCCATTGTCAATTCCACGCAAAAGCATAACCCTAGATGATGGCATTGCTGTATCATCAACTGTTGACAATATCATTGCATTAGCCGTTTCATTGTCAACCTCAAAAGCTGCTTGCATCCATTTTTTAAATTGAGAAAATGGATCTGCATCAATATCTGCTTCTAATAAAGTAAATTTTGTAAAATCATTTCTTACATTTCTTACTTCTTCGAATATATTATCTTTATTCATATAACCAAGATTTATAGTAGTCTTTTATTTCAATGTTTAACGCATTGGTTGTAATTTTTACTGGGTTGAAAGGGTCTATCATTACAGCAAGCTCATTGGTTTCTTTTTTACCGATGCTACGCTCGGCTGCACCTGGGTGCGGACCATGTGGTAAACCTCCAGGGTGTAATGTTATTTGCCCTTGTTGTATATTATTTCTACTCATAAAATCTCCATCTACGTAATATAATAACTCATCGCTATCAATATTGCTATGATGATAAGGTGCAGGAATAGCTTGTGGATGATAATCGTACATACGAGGCACAAATGAGCATATTACAAAATTATGACCTTGAAAATGCTGATGTGTTGGTGGTGGCATGTGTATGCGACCAGTTATAGGTTCAAAATCATGAATAGATATTGCATAAGGATAATTACAACCATCATATCCTATGGCATCGAAAGGATGTGTGGCATAAATGTATGGATAAATTAATCCTTTCTTTTTTATGTTTATTAAAAATTCACCTTTTTCATCAAAAGTTTCTAGGCCGTAAGGTAATTTATAATCTCTTTCGCAAAACGGAGAATTTTCTAAATACTGCCCATTTTTATTTTTGTAACGAGCAGGTGTATCTATGGTACTAAAAGATTCTACAAATAAAAATTTATTATCTTCTGTATCAAATTCTAATTGATAAATTGTACCTCTTGGTATAATGATGTAATCGCCATATACAAAATCAATTTTACCATATATCGTTTTTAATTTTCCAGATCCTTTGTGTACAAAAAGCATTTCGTCGGCATCGGCATTTTTAAAAAAATAGCTGGTTACACTTTTTTTTGGAGAAGCTACACCAATTTGCAAATCGTTATTTACAAATAATACTTTTCTGCTTTCTAAATAATCATCTTCGGGCTGCACATTAAAACCCAAATAACTTCTATTTTGCAAATGATCTTCGGTAGCTATTTGTGGCCGTACATTATAAGGCTCTCCTTTTTCTTTTACAATTGTTGGTGGGTATAAATGGTAAATTAAAGATGAGTTTCCTGAAAAACCTTCGGTTCCAAAAAGCTCTTCATGATACAAATTTCCATTGGGCTGACGAAAAACTATATGGCGTTTTGCTGGCAAATTTCCGACTTGGCGATACATTGGCATTGTAACAAATTTAATTTAGTTATAAAAATAGATTAGGATTTTTTTTCAAATTAATTATTTTTTAAAAAATATTTACCGGTATTTAACTTATCATTAAAATTACTAATTGTGTTATTTTCGAGCATTGTTAATATTTCTTTTCTAATTTCTTTGTACTGATTGTGTACTGGACAAGGTTTTTTTGATGAACATTCTTTTAAGCCAAGTATACATTGTTTGTAAATATTATCACCATCAATTGTTAAAACAATTTGTGCTAAGGTTATTTTCAAATCTTTTTTTTCTAAATAAAATCCTCCATTTGGTCCTTTTATAGATTGCAGTATTTTTTTCTTACATAACTCTTGCAATATTTTAGCAATAAAGTGTATAGGTGCATTAATGTTTGTTGCAATTTCTTTTACACTTGCCTTTGGCACATCGCCTACTTTTTGAGAAATAAAAATCATTGCTCTGATGGCATATTCGCAAGATTTTGAAAGCATTTATATTTTTTTAAATGAACAATCAAAATTAATGAATTTATTTGTATAAAAGAGTATTATATCTTCTATTTTATTTGAAAAACTGTGTAAGTTTTGCTGCAAAAAGGTTATTACAAAATATATAAAGAAAAGTGTAATTTGCATCTATTCCATAATTACCATATTTTAAATATTCGATGCAAACTTCTAAGCAAGAACTAATTAATGAATCGCACTATTTTGAAGCATTATTTAACAATTCAACTATTGGCATTGTGGTTGTAAATAGTAAAAGTATAATTCAATCAATTAATCCATTTGCATTAAATCTTTTTGAATATTATGCCGATGAAATTATTGGTAAACCTATAGAAATATTAATTCCAAATCGTTATCATCATAACCATGTAAAAAGTAGAGATGCATATTCAAAAAACCCAAAGAATAGGACTATGGGCATTGGTATGGATTTATTTGCTTTAAAAAAAGATGGTTTAGAATTTCCAGCAGAGGTATCGTTGGGGATTTATGAAAACAGTGGCGAAAAGTTTACAATTGCTTTTATAAACAATATTACTGTTAGAAAAAAAGCTGAGTTGGAAGTGAAAAAATTAAATGATGAATTGGAAGATTCCGTTTTGCAACGAACTAAAGAGCTAACTCAAACCTTACATGAATTAGAATTATCAAAAGAAGAATTATCAAAATCTTTAGTAAAAGAGAAAGAGCTAAATGAACTAAAATCGAGGTTTGTATCGATGGCATCGCATGAGTTTCGTACTCCTTTAAGTACCATTTTATCATCGGCATCGCTTGTGGCAAAGTACAAAGATACCGCTGAGCAAGAAAATAGAGAAAAGCATATTAATAGAATTAAAAATTCTGTTAATAGCCTTACAGATTTATTAAACGAATTTTTATCATTAGGTAAAATAGAAGAAGGGAAAATAAGCACCAATAATATACGATTTAATTTAAAAGAAATGCTAGAAAATACTTGCAATGAAATGCAGGCACTTTCGAAAAATAATCAGCAATTAATTTATAGTCATACAGGAGTAGATTTGGTGTTTTTAGATGTGGCACTTTTAAAAAATGTGATACTTAATCTTTTATCAAATGCTATAAAGTTTTCGCCAGAAAACTCAGATATAATTATTACCAGTAAAAGTTCACAAATAAAAACGGATATTATAATAAAAGACTTTGGTATTGGTATAAATATCGAAGATCAAAAACATTTATTTGAACGTTTTTTTAGAGCCGAAAATGCAACCAATTTTCAAGGCACTGGACTTGGGTTACATATTGCCCAAAAATCTATTGAGATTATGAATGGTACTATTGCATTTAAAAGCAAATTGAATAAAGGCACTGAATTTATTTTAACATTTTTACATAAAGAAAATTAATTTATGCAAAGTATTTTATTGATAGAAGACAATAATGAAATTAGAGAAAACACTGCCGAGATTTTAGAGCTTGCTGGCTATAAAGTATATACCGCTTCAAATGGTAAAATAGGTATTGAAAAAGCTTTGGAAGTGTTACCAAATTTGATTGTATGTGATATTATGATGCCAGTTTTAGATGGCTATGGTGTATTACATTTGGTAAATTCTAACCCAATACTAACTGGTATTCCTTTTATATTTTTAACTGCAAAAGCTGAAAGAAATGATTTTAGAAAAGGTATGGAACTGGGAGCAGATGATTATATTACAAAACCTTTTGATGATATTGAGTTGTTAAGTGCTATTGAAAGAAGGTTTAAAAAAATAGCGCTGTTGCAAAAAGATTACAAAGCTAATGCAGTAGGCTTGCAATTGCTAATAGACGATTTTAGTGGTAAAAATCCTTTGGAATATTTAGCCAAAAGTGGAAACATAAACCATTATAAAAAAAAGCAAATTATTTATGCTGAAGGTAACCACCCTGTTCAATTATTTTATATAGAAAAAGGGAGAGTAAAAACTTTTAGAACAAATAATGATGGTAAAGAACTTACAATGGGGCTTTTTTCGGAGGGTGATTTTTTTGGATACAACGCTATATTTGAAAATACCATGTACCATGAATTTGCTGAATCGTTAGATGATTCTGAAATTTGTTTAATAGAAAGAGAAGCTTTTGAAAAACTATTATATAACAATAAGGAGCTTACCCAAAAATTTATTAAACTATTAGCTAACAATGTGGAAGAAAGAGAAACACAGCTTTTAAGTTTAGCCTACAACTCGTTACGGAAAAAAGTGGCAAATGCAATTTTATCATTACAAAATAAATTTAAAAAAGAAGAAAGTGATACTTTTACCATTCATATATCTAGAGAAGATTTATCGAACATTGCTGGTACTGCTACCGAATCGTTAATAAGAACTTTAAGTGATTTTAAAACAGAAAAATTGATTGATATAAAAGATGGTTGTATTTGTATATTGAATGAAAAAAAATTGCAATCTTTATTTAATTAGCATTTACTTTATACATTTTGTAGTAAGTAATCGTTAAAATCATTTTTTATACTTGTAAAATTTTTTTCCAAATATTGCATTTCATTATGTATTTTAGTACGCTTTGTTTCAATTTTTTTTGTACTTAAAAGTTGATTTTCTACATTTCCAATTATTTCATCTAGCACATGAATATCATGTTTTAGTTCGTCCATAAATTCATCTTGAATTATAAATTGGTTTTGATATTGTTCTGCTTTAGCTAAAAAAAATTTATCTGACTTTACATCTACTACTTTTGATAATCTATTTTTTAAAAATGCATTTTCTTGCTTAAAAAAATCAATAGTTCGTTTCCAAGTATTAAACTCATGTCGATATTGCTCGAACTTTAATATGTTATCAACAGTTACCATTTGATTTCATTTTTTTTCACAACAATTTAAAATTTCTTTTTTTTCTATATCCAACTTTGGGCTTACATATTGAATACCCAAGCCCATACCTCTAAGAATTAGCAAGCAAGCCATTATTACCATCATATAAGGGTAAGCTTTTTTAATATTATTACGTAAATTAATGCCTACAAAATTTCCCCAAAAAGCAATACTCCACATTATTGGCAATGTGCCCAAACCAAAAAACGCCATAAATAAAATACTATTAAAAATATTACCAGTAGCCACTGCACCAGCTGCTGCCATGTAAACCAACCCACATGGTAATAATCCGTTTAAAACTCCTATTGTAAATAATGATGAATTAGATTTTTTTGAAAAAAGCTTAGATAAATAATTTCGCAATTTTGTAAAAAAAGAATAGAAAAAATTATTATTTGATACAGCAGTATATTTTTTGGGTAGTAATATAAAAATTAAAATTACCACACCAATAATAATGGAAAGCCATTGTTGGTATCCAAAGAAAGAAAAACTACTACCAATAATACCAAAAATAAAACCAAATACTGAGTAAGTAATTATACGACCCCAATTATATAAAAAAGAGCCTGTAAGTTTTGCCCAAAAACTATTGCTTTTTAAGGGTAAAGACAATGCTAATGGTCCACACATACCTACACAGTGAAAGCTACCAAGCATTCCCATTGTAAAAGCAGCAAACATTAACTGTGTCATTTTTAAATTATAATTTTATTTTCGAAATAATAACTTTTATCATCTGCCACCCACGAAATTTGCAATTGGTACAACCCTTTTTTTACTTTACCAATAGCCATTTCTACAGCTTTATCTTTTACAGAAAAGAGTTGTTTTGTATCGTTTTTTTCGTTGGATACACAGTACAAAACAACATTACCTGTTAGCAATTTGCCTACAAAATCATTTGGAAAAGTTATAATTAAACTATCATTACTTAATTTATAATTTATTGGTGTAGTTAATGCCGATACTCTATTTTGCTCATCTATTTTATCTTGATACTTTAATTCTTTGGCATAATAATCTGTAGTAACCAAATCGGTATTTTGAGATGAAGATTTGAATACCATAAATAATATTCCAAATACAAATAGTGCATAAAAAGAAAGTATTTTGTAACCCCAATTCATAATTATTAAATTTTATATTAGTTATATATTTCTGGCCCAATAAAGGTTGCTGTAATGTTTTTTATTTTTTTTCCATCTTGATACATTCCTACTTCAATTGGAGTTTTCCAACCTTTTAATTGCTCTCTATTTAATTTAACAAAAAATTGCAAATGTGTATAATCTTCTTTTTTAACTACTAAGTTTATGCTTCCTACTAATTCTATTTCTCCTTTTATATTTTCCAATTTTAAAACAAATGGTATATCTCGGTGTGTTTTATTAGCTAATTTTAAATTATATAAATTACTTACACGTCCATCGGGCAATGATGTGTAAGCCATACCAGCAGTACGCATTAGCCTTGCATCTAAATCGGTTCTACTAACTAATAAAAAAACTAAAAAAATAATTAATAAAGTAAGTACAGCAATATATGCTTTTATCCTCCTCGTTATTTTTAAACTTTTTCCTTCTGTTATTGTATTTTCAGATGCATACCTTATTAACCCTACTG
This sequence comes from Ferruginibacter sp., assembly GCA_013141435.1. Taxonomy (GTDB): domain Bacteria; phylum Bacteroidota; class Bacteroidia; order Chitinophagales; family Chitinophagaceae; genus Ferruginibacter. Next base: position 1,535 of record JABFQZ010000033.1, on the reverse strand, counting down.
GTTTATGCAGGCTAGTCATAATGGCATTGCAAGCATCTATACAAGCTGTACAATTTACACATTCTAATTGTGTTCCATTTCTAATATCAATACCTGTGGGGCACACACGTACGCATGCGGCACAATCTATGCAATCTCCTATTGTCTTTAGTTCCTCTACCTGAATAATACTATCTGCAACACTTTTACAACTACCATTACCTTTGCAATTATCGCATTTAGGTTTAAGCTCATCATGCGTATGCACATGTTCTTTTTCCTTTGATTTACTATTTTTTCCTCTTGGCTCTCCTCTCAATCTATCGTATGCAACTATAATAGAATTTTTATCTAACAAAACACCTTGTAACCTTCCGTAAGGGCATACTACAATACAAGCTTGCTCTCTAAACCACCAATACACAAAAAAGAAAATTGTAGTAAATATTATTAACGAAATAATACTACCAACATGTGCAGCAGGAAGCCTGTAAAAATCAACAACCTCTTTCATACTTATTAAATATGCCAGAAAAAAATTAGCAATTATAAAAGAAAGTATAAAAAAAGTAATAAATTTTAAAACTCTTTTTCTTATTTTTTCCCCATTCCAAGCCATTTGTTTTAATAGCTTTTGCTGTGCCGAATCGCCGTCTATCCAATATTCAATTTTACGAAAAACCATTTCCATAAAAATGGTTTGTGGGCAAGCCCAGCCACAAAATACTCTCCCAAAAACAACTGTAAATAGTATTACAAATACTACAAAAGTTATCATCCCTATTCCAAAAATAAAAAAATCTTGTGGCCAAAAAACCATTCCAAAAATTATAAACTTACGTTCTAATATATTGAACATAAGCAAAGGACCATCGTACACTTCTATAAAAGGCAACGTAAAAAACGTTACTAAATAAAATATACTAAACCAAGTACGTAAGTTGTATAATTTCCCTTTTGGCTTTTTGGGATTAATAAAGTTTCGATGACCATCAGATGAGATAGTAGCCACCGAATCTCTAAAACTTCCCTTTTGATCTTTCATAGATTTACTTCAGTTATGGTTATGCTTCATTAAAGCAACTTTTTTATTTTTTTACTTTCGTAGTGTCTGCTGCTACTTTTGCACCACTAGTATCTGCATTTGAAGCGGTAGCTGTTTCGCTATACAAATCTCCTTGTGGGGCTTTTGGGTTAGCAGGTTTAGTACCTTTAAGTGTTTTTATAAAACTAGCTATATTGCTAATTTCTTTTGGCGTAAAATCTGCTGCCCAAGATTGCATACCTTTATCGGAATAGCCAACTTTAATTGTATTATAAATATCGTTTAATGAACCTTTGTGAATCCAATAATCATCGGTAAGATTTGGGCCTACTGTACCTTCGCCTCCTACTCCATGACATGCTTTACATTTAAGATCGTAAGTTTTTTTACCAAATTCAATACCAGCAGCATCGGCCATTGGTACATTAGTTTCGTCTATTTTATCTTTATTATTAGCTTCATAGGCTTCTTTAGCAATTTGGGCTTGTTGTATTTCGGCTTGATACTCTTG
>JABFQZ010000001.1 GCA_013141435.1 Ferruginibacter sp. | reverse complement strand
CTTTTTATTAAATTAAAAATTTGCATATAATTTTTTTTTAAGAATTTAAAGATTTTAATTCCCCATCATCAAATGGTAAATTAGATAAAGCAGTTACACTTTCTTTCTTCATTTTTTTAACAAAATAAATAACAGCTACAAAAAATACGAAGAATATAAAAAGAGATATTAAGGGATATACACCAACACCATCAATAGTTTCGGCATATTGTTTTATAAATTTAAACATAGTTTATCTGTTAAAAGTTGGAATTGGGTTTTTAGAAATATCTTTTCCTAAACGTTGTAAGTAAGCAATTAATGCAATCACTTCTTTTTTAGGAGAAATACGAATACTGTCGGATATTAAATTATCAGAAATTGTTTTTGCTTGTGTTTCTAATTCGGCAATTGCAATTTTTTCGTACCCTTTTTCGTAAGGCACACCTAAAGTACGCATCGCATTTATTTTTGCTTCGGTTTTAGATATGTCCAAATCGTTTTCTAACATGAAAGAATATGATGGCATTACCGAACCTTCACTTACAGAAGATGGCTCTCTAAAATGCCTAAAATGCCAAGCGTTCGATTTTTTTAAATTACCAGTACCTTCTCTTGCCAAATCTGGTCCGGTTCGTTTGCTACCCCACTGAAATGGATGATCATACACAAACTCACCTGCTTTAGAGTATTCGCCATAACGTTCGGTTTCGCTACGGAAAGGGCGTATCATTTGAGAGTGACAAGTATAACAACCTTCCCTAACATACAAATCTCTACCTTGCAACTCTAATGGTGTATATGGTTTTACGCTACTAATTGTAGGTACGTTTTCTTTAATTAAAAAAGTAGGAATTAATTCAAAAGCACCTCCAATTAAAATAACTACTAAAGTTAATATTAAAAATGGCACTGGTTTTCTTTCTATTTTTCTATGCCAATGTTCGCCTGCGTGTGCATGATATTCTTTTTGCAAAGGTGCTGCTTCTGCTGCTTCATTAGCAATTAGTTTACCTTGCTTTACAGTTTTAAATACATTGTATATCATTATTAAAGCACCTACTAAATAAAGTGTACCACCCAAAGAACGCATGGCGTAAAATGGTTTCATGTAGGTTACTGTTTCTAAAAAAGAATATTTTATTTGTCCAGCTTCGGTAAATTGTTTCCACATAGAGCTTTGTTGAAAGCCAGCCCAATACATAGGTATAGCATAAATAAGCATACCAAGAGTAGCCAACCAAAAATGGTTTGAAGCTAATTTTTTTGAGTAGAGTGTAGTACCAAACATACGAGGTATAAGCCAATACACTACCCCAAATGTTAGCATACCATTCCAACCTAATGCTCCTATATGTACGTGAGCTACAATCCAGTCGGTATAATGTGCTACAGCACTTACACTTTTTAACGATAACATTGGGCCTTCAAAAGTAGCCATACCATAAGCAGTTACAGCTACTACCATAAATTTAAGAATTACATCATCTCTAACTCTATCCCAAGCTCCACGTAGTGTAAGTAGCCCATTTATCATACCACCCCAACTAGGAAAAATAAGCATAAATGAAAATACTACACCAATAGATTGTGCCCAGTTAGGCAATGCAGTATATAATAAATGATGTGGACCAGCCCAAATGTATAAAAATATTAATGCCCAAAAATGTATGATAGATAAGCGATAAGAATATACTGGACGATTAGCAGCTTTAGGCATAAAGTAATACATAATGCCTAAATATGGAGTTGTTAAAAAGAAAGCAACTGCATTGTGGCCATACCACCATTGTACCAACGCATCTTGCACACCAGCATACCAACTGTAGCTATGCAACCATGAATAAGGCAATTCGATAGAGCGTACAATATGTAAAACAGCTACCGTTACAAATGTGGCTATATAAAACCAAATAGCTACATACAAATGTTTTTCTCTTCTTTTAATAATAGTACCAAACATATTAATACCAAATACAACCCAAATAAGGGTAATAGCCAAATCAATTGGCCAAATAAGCTCAGCATATTCTGCACCATTATTTAACCCAATTGGTAAAGTAATTGCGGCTGCTACTATAATTAATTGCCAACCCCAAAAATGAATATTACTCAAAGTATCGCTTAGCATTCTTGCTTTACATAAACGTTGTAATGAGTAATATACACCCATAAAAACACCATTACCTACAAATGCAAATATTACTGCATTGGTGTGCAAAGGCCTTAATCGTCCGAAAGAAAAATACTGGGTAATGTTGAGCATGGTAGGAAAAACCAATTGTAGTGCTACCCATAGCCCTACAAGCATACCTACTGCTCCCCAAATAATGGCGGCAAAGGCAAAGTTTCTCACAATTTTGTTGTCGTAGTAAAATTTTTCTACTTGCATAGTTAATTTTTTGTTTTAATTGTGTTTTGGTTAGTGTTTATAGATTTTTTTGGTGTTGGTATTGTATCGTCAAATAATATTCTTACAGATGGTGTGTAATCATCGTCGTACTGCCCGTTTTTTACACTCCATAAAAATGCAATTAAAAAACTACCAGCAACTAATATGCTAATGGCAATTAGTATAAAGAATGCACCCATTTTATATATTTTATAAAATCGAAAATAATAATCTATACTTTTTTTACCGCTGACTAAAATCAAACAATAACATGATTATAATCATTTTTTTTGCAACAAACCAATAGAACCAGCACTTAGAGATGAAATAATGGTAGCCAAAATAACAATACTTATGCTGCTTAATGGCATTAAAATAGCAGCAATCATTGGCGAAAGTTTTCCCTGCACAGCAAATGATAGTCCTACTATATTGTACAATATAGAAATAACGAAGATTATAGAAACGATTTTTTTGCCAGATTTGGCAAAAGCAATAAATTTTTGAAGCAAATGAACATTTTCGCCATCTAATATTGCATCGCAGGCTGGCGTAAATTGAGCTGTATTATCGCTTACGGCTATACCTACATTGCTTTGCAACAAGGCTCCTGCATCATTCAACCCATCGCCAAGCATCAAAACATTTTTATTATTTTGTTGTATGCTTTTTACAAAATCTAATTTTTGTTGTGGTGTTTGTTTAAATGCAAGCTGAGTTTTATTATTAAAAATTAGGTTCAAATTTTCTTTTTCTGCTTCATTGTCGCCAGATAAAAGATAAAGTATAAATTTATTTTGTTGCAAATCATTTATCATTTCTCTTATACCTTTTCGATATTGATTACTTACTATAAATTTCCCCATTACTACATGGTTTATCATTACATACACTTCTGTTCCTTTTTTAGATGTATCTAAATTTTTATTGTAATAATTAATATAAGATGCAGACCCAATTTTAACATTGATATTATTTACAGTAGCTTGTAACCCTTTACCAGTATGCTCTACAAAGTTATCTATTTGTAAAGCTTGATGTGGTTTAGAAATTAATGAATTGGCTATAATTTTACTAAGAGGGTGCGACGATTGTTGGGCAATATTTTTTACAGCAAAAATTTCATTTGCCGTTAAAGGAGTACCAGTATAAATAATAGAAGACTCTTTGTTTTGAGTAATAGTTCCAGTTTTGTCCAATACAATATTATCTACTTTAGCCATTGCTTCTATTACACTTGCATTTTTTAAAAACAATTTATTTTTACCAAAAATGCGCAACATATTGCCATACGTAAAAGTAGCAGCAAGCAGTAGCGAACAAGGGCAAGCTACAATAAGTACAGATGACACAGCTGGTAATATTTTAGATACATCATTTATCCACCAAAAAATTAAGGTGGCTATTGCTACAGTAAAAAGTGAAAGTGTAAAGTACCTACTCCAAGGGTGAACAAACGATTTTTCGGCGTTCTTTTTTTCTTCAAATTTATTATTGTTCCATAATTGAGTAATATAGTTTTGCGATGCTTTTCCTATTATTTCTAGCTCAATGGCTCCTCCAATTTGTTTGCCACCAGCATACAGTAAATCTCCTATTTTTTTTTGTACCGCAGTATTTTCGCCACTTACAAAACTATAATTTACATTTGCATTACCATTTATAAGCAATGCATCGGCTGGTATCATTTCTTCGTTTCGTATAATTACTCTATTGCCCTTTTGCAATTTTGTAACTGGTATGTTTTTTTCTTCGCCATTAGTTGTAATGGTAACACCTAAAGGAAAATAAGATAAATAATCTCTATCGAACGAAAAAGAATCGTATGTTTTATCTTGAAACCAACGCCCAATAAGCATAAAAAAAACTATGCCAGTACCCGAATCTAAATAACCAACCCCAGTACCAGTAATAATTTCATAATAGCTTCTTACATAAGTTACTAATATTGCTAGTGCTATTGGTGTATCAATATTCAAATCTTTTTGTCGCAAGCCTTTATATGCTGTTATAAAAAAACCAGAAGCACTATAAAAAAACACTGGTAGCGATAAAGCAAATATTAACCAAGTAAAAGTTTCTTTTAATCCTATTTGATCCAAATTACCTGCCGAAAAATATTCTGGAAAACTAAGCATCATTATATTAGAAAAACAAAAACCAGCTATACCAATTTTATAAATTCTCTTTTTATCAAATGATGTTTGCTTTTTTGCTTTTACATCTTGCAAACTAATAGATGGTTCGTAACCAATAAAAGCCAATAGCTCTACAACTTTTCGTAACGAAATTTTTTGAGGATTAAATATTAAAAATACTTCTTTTCGCTGAAAATTTGTTTGCGATTTTGTAATACCTTCATTTATACGATGTAAGTTTTCTAATAAAAAAATACAAGAGGAGCAGTGCATTTGGGGTAACGAAAAGGTTACATTTATTTGTGTAAGGCTACTAAATTGCACCAATTTATTAGCAATTTCATCATTATCTAAATAACCAAAACGTTCGCTTACAAATTTACCTTTTGCTTTTATGCCAGGGTTTTCGTCAAACTTATAATATACACAAAGATCATTTTCGTTTAGTAAAAGAAAAACTTGTTTACAACCTTCACAACAAAAATGTTTTTCCTCCAATTCAATATCTACTTCATTGCAATTTTCTCCACAATGATAGCAAGTTATTTTTATAGAAGTAGCCGTTTTAATGAGTAAACTTTTATTGAGTGTGCAAAATAAAATCTACCAAATAATAAAAACTAATCAAAATCACTAATAAGTATGATTTTCGTCATACTCATTTTGTTTAAAAACACAAATTCTATTTTACAGTATTAAATATAGTATTTAGAAATATAACAAAAATTCCAACAAACAGCATAAAGGCAGCTCCTAAAAGCAAAATATCGATATGTGGTACTACATGATACGATAAAGCGGCTACACCTTGTACCATCAATAAAATTTCGTTGGCAATAACACCAACTACAAAAATGACAATACCAATTTTTAAATATTTAGTTACTCTAATTAAGTTAAAAGAAACAATATATCCAATAAGAAAAATACTTGTAATTGCCAATAATACCAAATGTAAATATCCAATAATAATAGGTCTAAACCCATACGATAATTGGCTTAAAGCCGGATGAACAGAACCAAATTGCAAAACTAATTTTATCGTAAAAGCAATAGCAGACAATAATAGTAAATTGCTGCCAAATTTTGTAAAATGATGTTGTACAAAAGCTATATTTTGCTTAATAACTTTTATTAATATTGCCCAGCCTATTAATTGTGCAATAACAGCTATTACTACAATTAAGTGAATAAATATTGGCAGTTTTACCCACAATACCGATAGTAAATATGCAGGTACACAAGCAGCTACAAATAGATAATATGTTCTTTTTAAATTAATGATATTATTTTTTTCCATTTCTAATTTTGCTACAAGCAAACCTAACCCTGCAAATAAAAACCAACCATTGTATTGAAAATGTAAATAGAAATAAACCGATGCTAACTGCCAATTTTGAATCATTACTTTATTAACCATCATATATACTAAACCAAATACACCAATAGACGAAATTACAGAAAAAACTAATGAAGCTTTTATCCATAAATGGCTTACTTTCTTTTGTGGCTCGGTATTTAAATCTTTCCAATATAGTAAGGCAAAATAAAATGATACAAAAATAGAAAGTGCAGAAAAAATATTTGAAAATAAATTGTATCCATTAGCAAAAAAAGTAATAAGCATACCAAATGCTGTAATACAATTGGCATAAAGCAACCAATTGTATCTTTTACTAACATTATTTACTTCAGAGGTAGTCAAATTGTTTATTAGTAAAACCATAAATGTTTGCGTAATCCAACCTGCAAAAGCAAAATGCGAATGGCTATGCAGTACATTTTTTTGATCAATAAAAGGCAGATAAAAAGCTATTTTATAACGTAATAAAAAACCTAACACAGCTACAATAAATAAATTTAAAAAAGAAATTTGCAACCATTTTTTATAATAAATATCCATTCGTTTATTTTCAAAATAAAGGCAACACTAAAATTATTTATATGACCTCAATCATACTATTGCAAAATACTTTTCCTTTTGCTATTACAAGTTCTCCTTTTTGATGCATATTTCGCATAGTACGTATAACAGTTTCTACTCGCAAGCCAGTCATATCGGCTATTTCTTGCCTTGTTAGTTTAAGCTGGTTACATTTTGTACAAAAGTTTTTATTTTCTGCTTTCAAATTATTTAATAAAGTAGCTATAACATTTTCGGGGCAGTGTGTGGCCAACGATTTTATTATAGTAAGTTTTTGTCTAACTCTTTTTGCCAACAGTTTAGCAAATGCAAAAACCAAAACTTCATTTTCTTTTAGCAAGGTCAAAAAAGTATTTTTATGTAATCTAATTATAACACTATCTTTATCAGCTATTGCTGTAGCGGCATAAGGTTCATTATCAAATAGTGGCAATTCTCCAAATGATTCTCCTTCGTTTACAATAAAATGAATACATTCTTTTCCATTATCATCTACATTTACCCATCTAACTTTACCAGAAACTAATTGGTAATAAAAGTTACACTCATTGCCTTCAAAAAAAATAATCTCCCCTACCGATGCTTTTCTGTAAGTAGCTCCAAAAGCTAGTAACAAATCAATATCTATCATAACTAAAAATGTTTGCCTTAAAAAAATAAAAATATTTTTTTGACAACTCTTTTTATATGATTATCATCAATACATAACATGATATTGCTCATATTTTTAACCGCAATTTCAAATTTTATACTAAGATTACAATTTCATTTTAATAACACATAAAATGAATGTTTAAAATATGACTCTACGCATAAAACTTAATCAGCAACAGGCTTAATCTTGCATATTAAAATTTACTAACTCAAATATTTTATTTATGAAGAAGATTTTTGTACTAAGTGTAATTGTTGCTTTTGTGGTTTCGTGTGGTGGTAACTCATCATCTGAAAACACAACTGGAGAAACGCCAAAAAGCATGGTTGAACAACCAACCACTTACGACCCCAAAAGAGGTGAAGGAAAGTTTGATGAAAGCAATGTAAAAATAGGTGCATTAGATGCAGCAATGGCTACAAAAGGTGAATCAATATCTGGTACAAAATGTACATCTTGCCACAAACTTACAGATGAAAAACTAGTTGGCCCAGGTTGGAAAGGTGTTACAACAAGAAGAACCCCACATTGGATTATGAATTTTATTACCAACCCCGATCCAATGATAAATAAAGACCCCGAAGTGCAGGCACAATTAGAAATATGTTTGGTGCGTATGCCAAACCAAAGCTTAGTAGATGAAGATGCTAGAAATATAGTAGAGTTTATGCGTAAAAACGATGGAGTTAAATAACCTAAAAAACATAAAAAATGAACCGAATAAAAAACATTGCTCTTTGCTTTACAGCAATTGCAATAACATTAGGTATTAATGGCTGCAAACCAAAAAATACTGCAACAGCCTCAAGTGGTGATGCTACAAAAGCATACGTAGCACCTGGCAAATACGATGAGTTTTACAATTTTGTATCGGGTGGTTTTAGTGGGCAAATGAGTGTGTATGGTTTGCCAAGTGGTCGTTTATTTAGATACATACCTGTATTTTCTGTTGATCCCGAAAAAGGTTGGGGGTACAATGAAGAAACAAAACCAATGCTAAATACTTCGCATGGTTTTGTACCATGGGACGATTTGCATCACATAGAATTATCTCAAACAAAAGGAGAGCAAAATGGCAAATGGGCTTTTGCAAATGCAAACAATACTCCCCGATTGGCACGTATAGATTTAAAAACTTTTCGTACTGCCGAAATTATAGAATTACCCAATAGCGGTGGCAACCATAGCTCGCCTTTTGGCACCGAAAACTCTGAGTATATTGTAGCAGGCACAAGGTTTAGCGTACCCAGCGATGCAGATAACGGTGATGTGCCCATTAATTCATACAAAAAGAATTTTAAAGGGCATTTAAGCTTTGTGAGCATAGCTCCCGAAACTGGCGAAATGAAAATTGCATTTCAATTACGTACACCTGGAGTAAATTTTGATTTGGCAAGAGCAGGCAAAGGCAAATCGCATGGCTGGTTTTTCTTTAGTTGTTATAATACCGAGCAAGCAAGCACATTACTAGAAGTAAACGCAAGCCAAAAAGATAAAGATTTCATTATGGCTGTAAACTGGAAAAAAGCCGAAGAGTACATTAAAGCAGGCAAAGGCACTAAAACCGCTGTAAAGTATGCTCACAATGTGTTTAATGAAGCTACACAAACTGCCACATCTAAAATAGAAAACGAAGTATTGGTTTTAGACATAAAAGATTTTAAAGACATTTGTTATTTTATACCTTGCCCAAAATCGCCACATGGTTGCGATGTAGACCCAACTGGCGAGTACATTGTAGGTAGCGGAAAACTAGCAGCTTTAATACCAGTATTTAGTTACGACAAATTGCAAAAAGCCATAACAGATAAAACATTCGACGGCGATTATGAAGGCATACCTGTAATAAAATACGAAGCTGCATTGTATGGCGAAGTAAAAAAACCTGGCCTTGGCCCTTTACATACTGAGTTCGATGGCAAAGGCAACGCATACACATCATTTTTTGTATCGTCTGAAATTGTAAAATGGAATATAAAAGATTTAAAAGTGCTTGATAGAGCTCCTACATTTTACTCAGTTGGTCATTTATGTATTCCGGGTGGTAATACCGTAAAACCTTGGGGCAAATATTTAATAGCCTACAACAAAATTACAAAAGATAGATACCTGCCAACAGGACCAGAGCTTACACAAAGTGCACAATTATTTGATATAAGTGGCGATAAAATGCAAATGATTTTAGATTTTCCAACCATAGGAGAGCCACACTATGCACAAGCCGCACCAGCCGATTTAATACGAAACAATGGGCAATTAAAAATATACAAAATTGCCGATAATATACACCCCTACAAAACCAATGGCGAAGCCGAAGCCAAAGTGGTACGTGAAGGAAATAAAGTACATGTTTATATGACATCTATACGCAGCCATTTTGCACCCGATAATATAGAAGGTATAAAACTTGGCGACGAAGTTTATTTTCATGTAACCAACCTAGAGCAAGACTGGGATGTACCACATGGCTTTGCCATAAAAGGAGCCAACAATGCGGAGCTTTTAATAATGCCCGGCGAAACTTGCACCCTAAAATGGGTACCAGATAGAGTAGGAATGTTCCCAATGTATTGTACCGATTTTTGCAGCGCATTGCATCAAGAAATGCAAGGATACGTACGTGTATCGCCTGCTGGAAGCAGCGTACCTATTACCTTTAGCCTAGGAAAACCTGTACCTGAAATAAAATAAAAACAGGAAAATATAAAACCAAAAGGAGCAGTTATTTTTTTTACTAACTGCTCCTTTTTAATAAAATTTAAAATATAGAAGCAGCGGCATTAGCAATTTTTTCTACAGTAGTTTCCTGCTATACACTACAATATTTTTTTTGCCAAAAGGCAACAAAAAAAATATTTCCGCTCCTATCAGGGCTAGGCTAAGCAACAGTTTTTTAATCAACATACAAAAAAATAAGCTTTTTTTATTGCTAACAAAGGCAATAAAAAATAAAAAACAATATAAAAGTTGATGCAAAAAAAACTGATTAGTAGCATATAATATGTGGCAAAAAAACACAAATAAAAAAGAAGAAAATGAAAAATAAAATAAATATTTTATCAAAAGTTTTAGTATTTGTATCGGCAATTTTATTAGCAATTACAATTTTTGTACCACTATGGCGTATAGAGTTAGCAGCACCACAATACCCCGAAGGACTGATGCTGCAAATTTTTGCCAATAAATTGGGCGGACAAGTAGATATTATAAATGGCCTAAACCATTATATTGGTATGCAAACCTTACATGCCGAAAATTTTATAGAGTTTTCTATATTACAATATTTACTCGGATTCTTTGCATTACTTATGTTAGTAACAGCCATAATTGGCAAAAAAAAATTGCTATTTTTTTCGTTTTGGGTATTTGTAATTTTTGGTATTGTAGCCATGGTCGATTTTTGGCGTTGGGAGTATAACTATGGCCACAATTTAGACCCTACAGCAGCAATTATAGTGCCTGGTATGAGTTACCAACCACCACTTATAGGTTATAAGCAACTACTAAATTTTGGAGCATTTTCTGTACCCGATATGGGCGGATGGTTAATGATAATAGGTGGCGTATTATTACTTGCAGCCGTTTTAATAGAAACAAAATTATTAACAAAAATATTTAAGAAAAAAACTGCACTAGCTGCTACTATATTTTTTATAGCAGCAAGCGCCTTTACCAGTTGCAGTAACACCGAAGCTCAGCCAATACTATTGCACAAAGATAAATGCGATTATTGTACCATGACAATTGCAAACAATAGATTGGCAGCAGAAATAATAACACAAAAAAGCAGAGCTTATAAATTCGACGACATAAAATGTATGTTAAACTATAACAAAGAAAATACAAAAGTTATAGTAAAAAAATACTTCGTAAATGATTACATGCTAGCCAATATTTTAATAGATGCTACTAAAGCATTTTATGTAAAAAGCGATGAAATAAAAAGTCCTATGGGAGGTAATACTGCAGCATTTAATACCAAAGAGGAAGCTACTGCATTTGCAAATAAAAATAATACTGTAGTATTAACATGGGCAGATATTTTTAAAAATTAAAGCAACATATAAAAATTGTTTTAGAACCATGCAGTATATTTCTATCATGCAAAAAATTTGTGTTTACATATCATTTTTATTATTATCTAATGTAATATTTGCTAAAACTATTGTTGTCGGCAAACAAACACAATTTGCCACCATTAAGGCAGCAATTGCATTTGCTACCAATGGCGATACAATTATAGTGCAACAAGGATTATATAAAGAAGGTAATATACTCATCAATAAATCTATATATTTTATTGGCGAAAATATGCCCATATTAGATGGCGATAAACGATACGAAGTACTTTCCGTAAAGGCAAATTTTGTAACTATAAAAGGTTTCAAAATTCAACATTCTAGCTTTGCAACTTTAGACGACCCAGGTGGTATAAAGCTCTACAATAGTCATGATATAAATATATTGGACAATTATTTATACGACAACTTTTTTGGTATATATATACAATATTGCAAAAACATTTTAATAAAAAATAATATTGTTGAAGCCTTTGGCAAAGAAGAGCAAGAAATAGGTAATGGCATACATTGTTGGAAAAGCGACAGCTTACAAATAATAGGCAATAATCTATCGGGCAATAGAGATGGTATTTATTTTGAATTTGTAACTCATTCGGTTATTTGGCGCAATATTTCGTTTAAAAATATACGATATGGCCTGCACTTTATGTTTAGCAACGATAATGCTTACTTTACAAACTATTTTAAAAACAATGGTGCTGGTGTGGCCGTAATGTTTTCTAAAAAAATAATAATGATGAATAATACTTTTGCCGAAAACTGGGGAGATGCAGCTTACGGTATTTTGCTAAAAGAAATATCGGATTGTTATATGCAAGGCAACACATTTACCAAAAATACATCAGCAATATTTATGGACGGTACAAATCGTTTTTTAATTGAAAAAAATGTTTTTAAAGCTAATGGTTGGGGAATGAAAATACAAGCCAATTGTATGGATAATGTTATAGACCATAATAATTTTATTGGCAACACATTTGATGTAAGTACCAATGGCACATTAACATTAAATACATTTAATCAAAACTTTTGGGATAAATATGAAGGTTACGATTTAAACAAAGATAAAATTGGCGATGTACCATACCATCCACTTAGTTTATACTCGGTAATTGTAGAAAACAATCCGCCTGCCATGTTATTATACCGTAGTTTTATGGTGTCTCTTTTAGACAAGTCCGAAAAATTAATACCAAGCCTCACACCCGATAATTTTGTAGATTTAAAACCTTTAATGCAATCTATAAGATTATGATAGAAGCAAAAAATATTTGTAAAAGATTTGGCAAATTAGAAGTGCTAAAAAATATTAATTTACAATTTAATAAAGGCGAATGTATTGCCCTTATTGGCCCAAATGGTTGTGGTAAAACGACATTAATAAAAAGTATTTTGGGTATGGTATTACCTAATAGTGGGGAAATATTTTTTAACCAAAAATCTATAAAAAAAGATATTAATTACCGAAAGCATATTGGCTATATGCCGCAAATAGGTAAGTACCCCGAAAACATGACTATTGGCCAAATTATTAGTATGGTAAAAGGCATAAGAAATAATGCTACATTATTAGATGAATCTTTGTACCAACAATTTGAAATAGATAAAATATTGCAAAAACGCATGAGTACTTTAAGTGGTGGCACTACGCAAAAAGTAAGTGCTGTATTGGCGTTTTTATTTAATCCAGATGTATTAATATTAGACGAGCCTACTGCAGGTTTGGACCCTTTAGCTTCCGAGATTTTAAAAGAAAAAATAATAGCTGAAAAAGCTAAAGGAAAGTTGGTTTTAATTACATCGCATTTACTTAGCGAATTAGACGATTTGGTAAGCCAAGTTATGTTTATGCAAGAGGGTAATATTGTATTTCATAAAACGGTTGAAACATTAAAGAAAGAAGCTGGTGTAGATAAAATTTCTAAAGCCATTATTCAAGTATTAAAGCTACCTAAAGTATGAATAGAATATTAAAATATGTAATCGTAGATATTGTAAAAAACAAAATTGTACTTGCGTATGCAATTATACTTGCATTATTTTCGTGGAGTACATTTAGTTTAGAAGACAATGCATCAAAAGGGTTGCTCACTTTGCTAAATATTATATTGCTTACAGTGCCATTAGTAGCCATATTATTTTCTACAATTTACATTTATAAAAGTAGTGAGTTTATAGAGTTGTTGGTTAGCCATCCTATAAAGCGAAGTAAAATTTGGTGGAGTTTATTTGCAGGTTTAGCCAGTAGCTTAGCAATAGCTTTTATTGTGGGTGCTGGTATTCCTATTTTAATTTATGTAGATTTTTTAAAAGCATTTATGATGCTATCCGTAGGTATATTAATTACAATTATTTTTGTAGCAATAGCCTTTTTAAGTTCCATTTTGTGCCGAGACAAAGCAAAAGGAATTGGTGTTTCCATTTTACTTTGGCTATATTTTGCATTACTTTTCGATGGAGTGGTTTTATTTTTAATGTTTCAGTTTTCCGATTATCCAATCGAAAAAATTATGGTAGGCATTACCGCATTAAGCCCAATAGATTTATCCCGAATATTAATACTATTGCAACTTGATGTATCGGCTATGATGGGTTATACTGGTGCAATATTTAAAGATTTTTTTGGCACAAGTATTGGTTTGGTTATTTCATTTACATTGCTAATTTTATGGATTGTTGTACCTTTTAGCATATCGCTCATTAAATTTAAAAGAAAAGACTTATGATAATTAATGAAGTATTAGTACAGTTAGAAACCTCCACACACCCTGTAGCCAAAGTAATACACAAAGGCGAACATTTTAAAGTATTAGCAATAGGTTTAAAAAAAGGTATGTTATTAAAAGAGCATAAAACGGCATTACCAGCAAAGCTTTTAGTATTATATGGTTGTGTGCATTATAAAGAAGACGAAAATATTAAAAAACTAAATAAATACGATGATATTGATATTCCAATGAATAAAACACATTCCATAGAATGTATGGATGATGCTTTATGTTTATTAACTCAAGGATAAAATTATTATGAAATCAGATATTCAAAACAGAGCAGATATAGAATTATTGGTAAATACTTTTTACGAAAAAGTAAAAGTAGATGAAACCATTGGTTATTTTTTTGACAAAGTAATACCAGTGCATTGGGACAAACATTTGCCCATAATGTATAATTTTTGGGAAAACATTGTTTTCAGTACTGGTGTTTACGAAGGAAACCCAATGGTGCAGCACCATAATATGCACCAAAAAAGCCCAATGAGTAAAGTGCATTTTGACCAATGGGTAAAGCTTTTTACCAAAACCGTAAATGAACTTTTTGAAGGCGATAATGCCGAATTAATAAAGCAAAGAGCTACAAGTATAGCTACTGTAATGCAAATAAAGATTTTACATTAATATGATACATTTCTATTTAATAATTCATTTAATAGCAGCGGCCATTTGGGTGGGTGGGCATATAATATTGCTCCTTGGTTATTTACCAAAGGCTTTAAGAGAAAAAAACACAAAGATTATAGAGAGCTTTGAAAAAAAATTTGAGCCCATTGGTATTCCTGCTTTATTGGTTCAAATTATTACAGGTATTTTAATGGCATATCATTATAATATTACCATTTCCAATTGGTTTTCTTTTTCAAACAGTATCGAAAAAGTAATTTCGTTAAAATTAATTTTACTTTTTATTACCTTAGGTTTAGCCATTCATGCACGTATATTTATTATTCCAAAATTGAGTGCAAAAAACTTAGCCTTTTTAGCCCTCCATATTATTTTAATAAACCTAATAGCCATTACCATGTTGGCACTTGGTACTTTTATTAGATATGGTGGTATATAAAAATTTGACTAACTCAAAATTTATTTATTTCTTGCAGCAAGTAAAGTAATTAAACTTTCGCAACGTAATTACGTTGTTTTGTCTTGTATTCTTAGTAAGAAATTTTACACTTTGAGCTAGCCAAATATTTTCAATATATTGTTATTTTATTTAGGCAATAACACATCACCAATTACATGTATTATACCATTAGCTGTAGGTATGGTAGCTACAATTTCGGAGCCATTCACAAATGTTTTACCATCTTTTTTTGTAATTTTTACTTTGCCTCCATATACCATATCAAACTCTTGCCCATCATTCATATACTCAATTTTTAAATTCCCCACATAAGTATGGTAGCCAAGTATATTTGCTAAATCCGCTTTCTTTTCTGGTTTCAATAACCCTTCTACAGTACCTTTTGGTAATTTATCAAATGCAGCATTGGTGGGTGCAAAAACAGTGAAAGGTCCTGCATTACTAAGCGCATCTACTAGGTCGGCTGCTTTTACTGCCGTTACCAAAGTAGTATGATCTTTACTACCAACCGCCACTTGCACAATGTTTGGGTTAGATGTAGTGTCTTTTACTCCAGATTGTCCAGTAGTGATTTGTGCTGTTGTTTCGTTAGTTGAAATATTGGCATTTTGTTCATCTTTTTCGGCACAACTAAATAATCCGAAACTAAAAACAATCGTTGATAATGTTAAAAACTTGAGCATATTTTTATATTTTAAAATTGGTAATCAGTGAAATTATAATAAATAACCAAATATTTTTATGAGTATAATCACATTTGTGTTATGCATTTGAAATACTCAAAAAATTTTCATTTTTTTTACAACCACTTAATTTTATAATGCAATTTTAATTATTACTCAATAATTATTTAATGAGCAAACACATTAAAAAACATGATAGATATCATAAACTAATTAAAGAAAAATTTCAACCTTAGTTTACTTGTTTTATTTAAAATTATTGTAATGAAGGGCAAAACATACAAACATTTTCTTTTTGAAGTACAACTAAATTCAAAAGAAAATAAAATTGGAACACTTTCGGTAGATGACATAGCTAGTGAAATAGAAATAGCAATTCCAAAAAAATTTGGAGGTATTGGTTTACATTGGTCAGCAGAGCACTTATTTCTAAGTGCTATAAGTAGTAGCTATTTTACAACATATTTAGCTTATGCAAAAAAAATAAAATTGAACATTACAAAATACGAAAGTAATATTATAGGGCAAATAGAAGTTGTAAAAAGAAGATACATGTTTACTCTAATAAATTTATATCCAACAATATATATTGCAAACGAATCATTAAAAGAAAATGCAATTTTAGCAATCAAAAAAACGAATAAATTTTGTTTAATTTCTAATTCTATAAATGCAGAAATTTATTACCATCCAAAAATATTGATAGAAAATGGTAACACATTTTAGATAAAAAAATGTTAATATGTATAATAAAACAAAAAAAATAAAATCATACAAAAACATATATTTATTGTAGTATGTATTATTATGAATTCTTTGTATTTTTATATTGCAATTTTAACGAACTTTACTTTATTAATATCATAAAATGGTTTTTCAAAAGAAACACTATATTTTTTTAATTGCACTACTTTTTTATACCAAGCAAAATATATTTGCCCAAGCAATTGGCGTAAATGATACTATAACAACGCAAGCTATTTTGTACAATGGCGAAATGTTACCTTACAAAGTTTTAGAAGAAGTTTTTTTTTCGGCAAAACTTACCGAGGCTCAAAAGCTAGCCATTGCAAAATATAATAGATTACGCAATGCAGTATATGTTACTTACCCTTATGCGCAAAGAGCTGGTGCTATTATGAATGATATTAATAAAAATTTAGAAACTGTAGAAGATAAAAAGAAAAGAAAAACATACATAAAAACCAGAGAGAAAGAATTAAAAAAAGAATTTACAACACCACTTACAAATTTATCGATATACCAAGGTAAAGTATTAATGAAATTAATAAATAGAGAAACGGGTAATAATTGTTATGAAATAATAAAGGAAATGAAAGGTGGAGTAACAGCCCGATTTTATCAAACAATAGCATTTTTCTTTGATAGCAATTTAAAACAATCTTACGACCCCGATACCGATGATTTGACCATAGAAAAATTAGTAAAAGAAGTACAAAGAATGTATGGTTACGAATCGTCTCCACACTCAAAAGCCATGTAGTTAATTAGTTATGCACAATGTTTTCATATTGTGCAATCTTTAGCAAATAAGTGCAATAGTTTTAGTGTATTTTTGTTAATAAATAGGGTTATTATATTATGAAATTAGATATACTTGCATTTGGAGTACACCCCGATGATGTTGAACTTGGCTGTGCTGGAGTACTTTTAATAGAAAAACTAAATGGTAAAAAAACAGGAATAATAGATCTTACACAAGGCGAACTAGGCACAAATGGAACCATAGAAACTAGGAAAACGGAAGCCGATATTGCTTCTGAAATACTTAAAGTAGATACTAGAGAAAATTTAAAAATGGCTGATGGTTTTTTTGAAAATAACGAAGTACAGCAACGAAAAATAATAGAAGTTTTAAGAAAGTACAAGCCAGAAATTATTATTTGCAATGCACCCGAAGATAGGCATCCTGACCATGGCAGAAGTGCAAATTTGGTATCAGATGCTGCATTTTTATCGGGCTTAATAAAAGTTGAAACTTTTGAAAATAATGAAATACAAAAACCTTGGCGACCAAAGTATGTTTTGCAATATATACAAGATAGGTATTTAAAACCCGATTTTGTAGTAGATATAAGTACTGTATTTGAACAAAAAATAGAATCGATAAAAGCATATAAAACACAATTTTATGATGCTACAAATAAAAATTCGGAACAAACATACATTTCAACTCCAGAGTTTTTAGATGCTGTAATAGCAAGGGCTGCAATGTTTGGTAAAATGATAGGCGTAAAATATGCCGAAGGTTTTATATCAAAAAAAACAATTGGTATAGCAAATTTAGATGCTATAATAAAAAGGAATACCTAATAATTTTGTAGATACAATTTTTACAAAAAATTAAAATTAAAAAATACCTCAATGGCCATTACCCCCAAATTTAAAAACCTAAATGGTACCGATTTTTACAAAGAACTAAAACTACGAGTAAATAATTATTTTGTAGAAACCAATAAAAAAACTACTGGTAATTTTGCATTATATTTAAAAGCAATATTATTTTGGGTTTTATACGTAGCCTTGTATGTGCATCTAATATTTTTTACACCACCAAATTGGATTGCACTTTTGGAATGCTTAGTAATGGGCGGCATTACTGCTGGCATTGGTTTTAATGTAATGCATGATGGTGGGCATGGTAGTTTTAGTGGCAGTGCATTTTGGAACAAAATTGCAGCATTTTCGGTAAATGGGCTTGGCGCAAGTATGCTAATGTGGATGAACAAACACAATATTATACATCATACTTATACAAATATAGATGGTATGGATGATGATATTGAAATTAAGCCATTGCTTCGCCTGTGCGAAAGTCAAAAAAAATACAAAGTACATCGTTTTCAACACATATATGTATGGTTTTTATATACATTATTATTACTTGCATGGGTATCATATACTGATTTTACAAAGTATTTCAAACAAAAAGTAGGTGAAATTCCAATTAAAAAATTTAGCAAGTTCGATCATTTTGCATTTTGGGCAGCTAAAGTATTTTACTTTTTTATAATGGTTGCTTTACCCATTTACAAAGTAGGTTTTTTGCCTTGGCTTGTAGGTTTTCTTGTATTAGCCATGTTTGCTGGCTTAGTATTAAGTGTTGTTTTTCAATTAGCTCATACAGTAGAGGAAACAACTTTTCCGGTGCCAGTTGGTAAAAATAATAACGAAATTGAAAATGAATGGGCTATACACCAGTTAGCTACAACTGCTAATTTTGCTACAAAAAACAAATTAATTTGTTGGCTTGTAGGTGGTTTAAATTTTCAGGTAGAGCATCATCTATTTCCTAAAATTTCGCATATACACTACCCTGCTATTAGTAAAATAATAAAAAGCACTTGCGAAGAGTTTAATGTAAAATATATTGAATTCAAAAAAATGAGGCATGCCTTACTTTCGCATTCTTTACATTTAAGAAAAATGGGGAGGGCTTAAGAGTATCGAGGTTATAGATTAGATAAAGATAATTTTAAAAATGCTTCCATGAAAATATTTTGGAAGCATTTTTATTTCACAAATAAAAAATAATAATGGCTAAAAATACATGGCACGAAAAACATGAAAGCGAATTAAATTTTGGCCAACGCTTATCAGATAAAATTGCCGCTGGCATGGGCTCATGGAAATTTATTATTTGGCAAACAGGAGTTGTAATAATATGGATGTTGCTAAATATTATTGCTTTTGTAAAACATTGGGATCCGTATCCATTTATACTTCTAAATTTAATTTTTTCTACGCAAGCTGCCTATGCAGCTCCAATAATAATGATGGCACAAAATAGGCAAAGCCAAAGAGATAGAATACAAGCCGAAAACGACTACCATACTAACCTTGAAGCAAAAAAAGAAATAGAAGCTTTGCAAAAACATTTAAGCAAAATAGAAACCGAAAAACTTGATAAAATAATTCATTTATTGCAGCAAAAAAATAAAAGCTAATTGTAATAATAAATTTTAGTGCACATAGGTATCAAAAAAAATATCACTAAATTATACTGCTATTACCATTTATTAAAATATATTTCGGTTGCACCATAGCCATACAGAGGGTGAAACTGATTTACAAAAGATTTTACATTTTTTTTCAATTTCAAAATATCATGTATCTCATCTTTTAATACACCTTCGCCAATACCATGTATTATTATTAAGGTTTCTAATTTATTTACTACAGCTAAATTATAATATTTTTCAAAATTATTTAATTGTAATGTTAGTATTTCAAAATTTGATAAATGGTTCCAATCATTGCTCAATTTTTCTATATGCAAGTCCACAACCGATCTTGCTACACCTATGTTGTCTTTAATTTTAGCAGCATCATATACTCTAAAACCTGCACCACTAAGCAAGTTCAAATCTACTTTATCTACCTCTACCCTATCTGGATAGTGCAAAAATAATTCGTATTCAAAACTTGTTTCATTTTTAAATTGTATTTCTTCAATTTTTTTAAAAAGTTTTTTTCCGTTTAGTTTAAAAAAAACTTCATGTGCTAATGCCTTTTTTTTATCTTCTTTTGTAAGCGAAAAATCAAATTCAAATTTTGGACCTTCTCCCATATCTTCAAAACTTACATTGTGCAAATAATGCTCTGTATTAGCATTTATAACAGTTTTTAACTCAAAGGAGCTTTCGCCATTAAACATTAAATTATAATTAAAGCTATAATCCTCATTATTTTTATTTATAAGGTATATTTTTAATTTTTCAACCACATCATCATCAAAAATATCTTTATCGTAAATGGGTACAAATTTTAAAAATACACCTACACCATTTTCTATTTTAGATACAGCATTTTTTGTTGTTTTATTTTCTATAACTATATTTTTCTTTTCAAAAATTTTATTTTGCGAAAACATTTTAAAATAAGGAAAATCAATTTGATCTGTATATGCAGGAAATTTTACGCCCCTTACTTCTATCATTACCATTTTTTCGGTCATAATTTCTAACACAATTCCATCTTCATTGGTAGCATTTACAACTATTTTATCGCCTACTTCATATTTCATATCAGAATTTTATTTTTTAGTCTTATTATTTTGCAAAGTTAAAGTCATTTTCAAACAATAAAATATAAAATATTTAATAAAATAATAAGCTAAAAGCGTTGCACATAAAGGCTTTTGCAAAAATTTTAGAAAATATATTCAAAAAATTTCAGAAAAGTATGCAAACAGTTTTGTAATTAAAAAATCAAACCTTACTTTTGCAGCGGAGAGCTGGCAGAGTGGTCGATTGCGGCAGTCTTGAAAACTGTTGACTGTTACAGGTCCTGGGGTTCGAATCCCTAGCTCTCCGCATAAAAAAATGCTTTCTCTTTATTATAGAGAAAGCATTTTTTATTTGGCTATATTAAAGCAATAGCAAATTTTTATAACCTTGTTTGTACATTTATAAATTAAGTGCTATTTCCAATGCCCTGGTATCCATATCCAACCCCTTCTTGCATTTTTCCAATGTCCTTGTTTCCAAATTGAGTTGTGGTGCGGAGGTGCTGCCCAATAGCCACCTCTTGATATATAAGTATTGTTTTGCCAAATCCAATCTTCATCGACCCATACATGCTGCCTAGATGGTGCTATAACCCTTATAACCCTAGGTGCTGTGGGTTTAATTTTTATTAAAAATTGTGCATTTACAACTTGTATTGATACTAATGCAAATAATACAATTAAAGCTATTTTATTTTTCATATTATATTCTTTTTTTAATAAGACTCATACAAGTATCTTAAGTTTAAATAAAAATGAAAAATACTTTCATGCTAATTGTTTTTGTATTGTTTAAGGCGTAATCAAAAAATAAACACTAATTAGTCGACCCTTAAAAAGTCGAATCTTCTTTTATTATCAGATATTTTTCCACTTTTGTCTTGAAACAAAAGTGGAGCAAAAATTCAAGACTTCATAAAAATGCCTAAAAAATTGGTTGCATGGCTAAACAAAAATTAGTTCGAACATTTGTGCATTACCCAGCAGTTGTAGGACTTACAAGCTTTTGTAAAAAGCCAAACAGTGGTAACATTAATTTTTCTTTTACGCCATTCGCCCAATTTTTCTTAACGGCATTTTTATGAGGTCATTAATAGGAAACTGTTTTTAAGGGCAAATAAAAAACTACCAGTTATTAAGTATTTTATTTAATAATATGCAAGTTATTTTAAAGAAAATTTTTATGAAACTAACTGGTAGCCACTGTTTCATGCTTTTTGAGGGACGACTAATTACATATCTTATAAAACTAAAAAGAGCCTCTTTAAAAGAGGCTCTTTTTAGTTTTATGTATAAACTTTAGGCTTTGTGTAAAAAATATTATTGTTATTTTACTTCTACACCATCGTTTAGTTGAATATCAACTAAAATTCTTCCACAGTTTTCGCAAACCATAACTTTTTTGTGTAATTTAATTTCGCTTTGCTTTTGAGGTGGTATGGCATGGTAACAACCACCACAACTATCTCTTTCTACAGCTACTACAGCTAAACCATTTCTATAATTTTTTCTGATACGATCGTAACTCAATAGTAATCTTTCATCTACATGAGCTCTAGCAGCATCTATATCTTTATTAAAATGCTTTTCTTCTTTTTCAGTTTCTGTAATAATTTTTTCAAGCTCACCTTTTTTCCCATTTAGGTTAGCTTCTTTAGTAGCAATTGCTTTTTTAGCCGATTCTAATTGGTAAGCCTTTTCAGTTATTTCTTCATTAGCATCTTTTATATGCTTTTCGCAAAGTTTTTCTTCTAGCTGTTGCATTTCCAACTCTTTGTTAATAGCATCAAACTCACGGCTGTTTTTTACATTTTCGCTTTGCTTTTCATATTTTGCAATAAGCGCCTTAGCTTCTACTATCCCTGCTTTACGTTCGTTTATAAATTCGGTAATGCCGTTTACTTCTTCTTCTACACGGTTCAAACGGGCATGCAATCCTTCAATTTCGTCTTCAAGGTCTTTTACCTCCATAGGTAATTCTCCTTTTAGTATTCTAATTTCGTCTAGTTTACTATCAATTTTTTGTAATCGTACAAGCGAAGTTAATTTTTCTTCAACTGAAAATTCTTTAGCTGCTGCCATAGTGTTTCTTGTATTTTTTTATTAAGAGACAAAATATTGAACAGGATTGGTATTCGCACCTGTTTTTTGGACTGCAAAGTTAGGGAATTTTTTACTTAAAAGTTCAAATAAAAGCTCAATTGTAAACTGTTCGCTTTCATAATGCCCTATATCTGCCAAAAGTAATTGCCCTTCGGCATCAAAATATTCATGATATTTAACATCCGAAGTTACAAATACATCGGCTGATACTGCTTTTGCAGCAGCCAGCAAAAAAACACCAGCACCACCACAAAGTGCTACTTTCTTTATTACTTTATTGGTAAAAACAGTATGTTTTATTGCTTTTACCTTAAAAATTGTTGCCAGTTTTTGCAAAAAATCAGTTTCGGTCATTGCTTTTGGCAAAAATCCTACGATTCCACTACCAATTTCTTGGTGCACATTTTCTAAATTTAACAAATCGTAGGCTACTTCTTCATAAGGGTGGTTGGCTTTCATTACTTGCAAAATTTCTTCTTGTTTCCATTTTGGCAATAAAAATTCCAACTTTATTTCTTCTACTTTTTCGTTTATGCCAATTTCTCCAGTTTTGGGTTCAGCTCCTTCATTTGGAGTAAACGATCCTATGCCAAAAGATTTAAAACTGCAATTGCTATAATTTCCAATTTGTCCTGCTCCAGCTTTAAATAATGTATCTGCCAAATAATCGGCATTTTCTTTTGGCACATAAACTATCAACTTTTGCAAAACATTATTTTTGGGTGCCAATATGCTAACTTTTTCTAACTCCAACTTTTCGGCAATTTTTCCATTTACACCATGTACCACATTATCTAAATTTGTATGAATGCCATATATTGCTATGTCGTTTTTTATTGCTTTTATAATGGTACGTTCTATATAATTTTTTCCAGTAATTTTTTTTATTCCATTAAAAATAATTGGATGATGAGCAACAACTAAATTACATTTTTTATCAATAGCTTCTTGTACAATATCTTCGGTACAATCTAAGCAAATAAGCACTCCAGTGCAATGTAAATTTTTATTACCTGTAAGCAAACCTGCATTATCATAAGCCTCTTGCAGTATTGGCGGTGCAATAGTTTCTAAAAATGTAATTACAGCATTTACTATCATAAAAAATGGTTTTTAATTAATGTTTACAGGCTTATCATTGTTACTAATGGTTTGCAATTTTTTTGAGAAACCAATATAAAATCAAAGCCACAACATATTATTTACGAACAATTACAAAAGTAAACATTCGTAAATAAAATTAGTTATAGCGTTTGGACAAACAATATAGTCCAATATCGGCTAAAGCATGATTTTACTATTTATTTGTATCATCGGCATTTGAGGCTGTCTCAAAAGTACGAGACAGCCTCTTTTTATTCGGTAAGGTGATGGAGAAAGTTTTCGTTTAAGCGATTCTCAGAGCCTTAATTTTGGTTTTGAGACTTCCTCATAAACTACATTTTTAGTAAAATTGAAATTTCTTTTTACTAAAAATAGATTATAGGCAATAAAAAACTGTCGCATTTTATTGCGACAGTTTTTTTATTAACCCTTTTTGCTTTTTATGCAGTTTCTACTAATCTAAACCCATTACCATGAATGTTTACAATTTCTAATTTTGGGTCGTCTTTTAAATATTTGCGAAGTTTTGCAATGTACACATCCATACTTCGTCCATTAAAATAAGTATCGCTACCCCATATTTTTTTAAGTGCTACTTCTCTCGATAGTAAATCGTTTTTATATTCGCTAAGCATTTTTAGCAATTCGTTTTCTTTAGGCGATAAGGTTTGTGTTTTGCCATTTATAACCAACTCTCTAAGTTTTGGGTTGAAATGGTATGTACCCAAATCGTACTCGGCATTTATTTCTTCTTTGTGTAGCTCTTCGTTGCGTTTTAATATTGCTTTTATTTTTAGCAATAGTACTTCGCTATCAAAAGGTTTAGTTATATAATCGTCGGCACCTAGTTTGTAACCTTGTATTATATCGTCTTTCATTGTTTTTGCACTCAAAAAAAACAATGGCACATCGGGGTTTACATCTCTTATTTCTTCTGCTGCTTTAAAGCCATCCATATTTGGCATCATTACATCTAACAAGCAAATATCAAATTTTTCTCTTTGAAAAGCTGCAAGCCCTAGTCTTCCATCTCTTTCGAGTGTTACATCATAATCATTTAACTCTAAATAATTTTTTAATACCATGCCAAGGTTTGTATCATCTTCGCACAATAAAATTTTGGGTTTAATTGCTTCCATATTTTTTATATTTAAGTACAAATAAAATTACTTGTACAATGATACTGCTAAAATAATGCCTAATATTTTGTTAAGCGTTTTTTTTATACTTTTTATCTGTTAAAGTTTTTAAAAAAGAAATAATATCCGTTTGTTCTCTTTTAGTAAGACCAAGTGGTTTTTGCAAGGCAGGGTCAATATTTTGTGGGTGTATAAAAATACCATTTGGATTATTGTAATAATGCAATACTTCTTCTAATGTTTTAAAAATACCATTATGCATGTAAGGTGCTGTAACGGCTACATTGCGTAAGCCTGGTACTTTAAATTTTCCAATATCGGCTATGCTTTTAGTTTTATCGTACCTGCCACTATCGGTTATAAAAGTGCTATTAAATAAGCCAATGTTTTTAAACTCATCTCCTGTAAAATCTGGTCCAAAATGGCAGTCAAAACATTTGGCCTTGTCGCCTGTAAATAATGTTTTACCTCTTTCTTCGGCTGGGCTTAATTTTATTTTATCGTTTGCCCAATCGTCGTATTTACTATTTACGGTTTCTAGGGTTTCTTCGTAAGCGGCTAAAGCAGCCGATAGGTTTTGGGCTGTGGGCTTTTGCTTAAATACTTTATAAAATAAATTAAGATATTCCTTATTTTTATTAAGTCTATCTACTGCATCGGCTACTGCCAAATTCATTTCTAATGGGTTTGCAATTGGCATTAGTGCTTGCTCTTCTAATGACGCTGCTCTTCCATCGTAAAAGTAATATGGTCGGTTTTTCATATTTAAAACAGATGGCGCATTTCTGTTTCCTAGCTTGCCACCTACACCAATACTAAAAGCAACTGTATCGGCAAATGCAAATTTTGGATTATGACAACTTGCACAGTTTAATGTAGAATCTTTTGACAATATTTTTTCAAAAAAAAGCTTTTTGCCAAGGATTGTTTTGGAGATTGGAATTGTACTTTTTGCAAAATTTGTGAAGCCCAAAATTGAAAATATACTAAGGCATAAAATAAAAATTGTGGTTATGGTTTTCATGCATTTAATTATATAGTGTAATATCTACATATTTTATTTAAAATGATGCACAATGATATGCTCTTGAAATGTGCGACGCCAATGCCGATGCCATGAAAATCGAAAGCTGGTACACAAAAAAAATAAAAATTGTACTAATTGTATTTGCAAAAATATAACTTTTTTTCTACTATATTAGTTTCGAACAGAATGCTATTGAAACCACATTTTGGTGCTTACATTCGTACGTTTTTAAATAAAATTTCAAAAAAATCATTTTTTTATTGAAATCCCTTACCTTTGCAATCCTAAATCACCAAAAGGAGGTATATAAAACATGTTAATAATAGATTCTAAAGATTGCGAAAACATAGACAAAGCGCTTAAAAAGTACAAAAAAAAGTTTGAAAAAAGTAAAACGCTTTTGCAACTTAGAGAAAGACAAGCTTTCATTAAACCATCTATACGTAACCGTATGAAGGTACTAAAAGCCGTATATAAGCAACAGCTTAACGACGGTAAATTCGATTAATTTAATTTATTTTTTATAAATTTAAAAAACTGATGGTAAGTTATTCCTAACTTTAATCATCAGTTTTTTTATGAATATACTTTTTTCGGAACTACAATATAATTTTTTAGAACATCTTCGTTTTCAAAAACGATATAGTAATCATACAATAATTTCGTACGAAAATGATTTAACTGCTTTTTTTAATTTTATAGGCTCTAATTATACTGAAAGTAATATCGAAAGTATAAAAGCAAGTTATATACGCTCTTGGCTTGCTAGTATGAAAGAAGCCGATATGGCTTCAAGATCTTTAAACAGAAAAATTTCATCGTTACGTTCGTTTTTTAAATATTTATTAAAAAAAGAAATAGTAAAGGTAAACCCAGTTACGGCAATTATTTCGCCAAAAATGCCAAAACGTTTACCTCAGTTTGTAGAAGAAAAAGACACCAAAAACTTATTTACAACTATTTCTTTTGCCGATGGCTTTAAAGGCCTTACAGAAAAATTATTGTTAGAAATATTATACAATACTGGTATGCGAAAGGCAGAATTAATAAGCCTTTGCGAACATCAAATAGATGTAAGCAATAGCAATGTAAAAGTGCTTGGCAAAGGAAATAAAGAACGATTAATACCAATAAGCAAAACATTAATTTTTAATATTAAATATTACATTGCTGAAAAACGCAAACTTTTTGATAAGCAAGAAAATAATGTACTTCTAATTTCGGAAAAAGGAAAAATATTAGACCCAAAATATGTTTATAATGTAGCCAAAAAATATTTAGCAGAAGTAACTACTATACACAAAAAGAGTCCTCATATTTTGCGCCATAGTTTTGCCACTCATTTAATGAACAATGGAGCTGACCTTAATGCTGTAAAGGAACTCTTAGGACATAGTAGCCTAGCAGCCACACAAATATATACTCATAATACAATTGAAAAATTAAAAGATGTGTATAAAAAAGCGCATCCAAAAGCATAGCCAAGTTTTGAACTAAACAAAAAGTTTTTAGTTGACACAAATAAGGAGTTGTTCATTGTGTTCTTAGTGCTAAAATTTGCCATTGTATTTTTAGAAACACCAATGTATAATTTTTTCAACCTTGAAACTATAATAAAAACCAATTTTTTAAATGCTAATGATTTTTATTGTAGTAGATTAAAAAAATGCTAAAAAAACAATGTTTTTCGTTACTTTTGCGCCCATTTTAGATAATTATGATAAGTGTAAATAATGTAACCCTAGCTTATGGCAAAAGGGTTTTGTTCGACGAAGTAAATACCAGCTTTACAAAAGGCAATTGCTATGGTGTAATAGGCGCTAATGGTGCTGGCAAATCTACTTTTATAAAAATTATAAGTGGCGAAATAGAGCCAAACAAAGGTACAGTAAGCATTTCGCCAGGCGAACGTATGGCAGTACTAGCACAAAACCAATTTGCCTTTGATGAAGTATCGGTGATAAACACCGTACTTATGGGACATGCAAAAATGTGGAAAGTGCAGCATGATAGAGATGCCATTTATGCAAAAGAAGATTTTAACGAAGCCGATGGTATAAAGGCAGGAGAGCTAGAAGAACAATTTGGCGAAATGGGTGGCTACACAGCCGAAAGTGATGCAGCAACACTTTTGAGTGAGCTTGGTGTAAAAGATGAAGTACATCAAATACTAATGAAAGATTTGAGTGCCAATTTAAAAGTACGTGTATTGCTAGCACAAGCTCTTTTTGGTAATCCCGATATTTTATTGTTAGATGAACCTACCAATAACTTAGACGTGGAAACAATTGCTTGGTTAGAAAATTTTTTGGCCGATTATCAAAATATAGTATTGGTTGTAAGCCATGATCGTCATTTTTTAGATGCCGTATGTACACATGTAGCTGATGTGGATAAAGGAAAAATAAAAATTTATACAGGTAACTATACATTTTGGTACGAAAGTTCGCAATTAGCAGCAAGGCAAGCATCGGATAAAAATAAAAAGGCTGAAGAAAAGAAAAAAGATTTATTGGAGTTTATTGCTCGTTTTTCTGCCAATGCAAGTAAAAGTAAGCAAGCTACTAGTCGCAAAAAAGCATTAGATAAATTGGTTTTTGAAGATATTACACCAAGTAGTAGAAAATACCCTGGCATTATTTTTAAGCCAGAAAGAGAAGTAGGAAATGATATTATTAAAGTAGAAAATTTATCGAAAAAAGCCGATGGCAAATATTTATTTAGCAAATTAAATTTTGATATTGCTAAAACAGATAAAGTGGCATTTTTAAGTAAAGATCCTTTGGCATTAACCACTTTTTTTGAAGTAATAAATGGTAGAGCAACTGCCGATAGTGGGGAATATACTTGGGGCACAACTATTACCAGTGCATATTTACCAAACGATAACAAAGAATTTTTTGAAGGCAGTCAGGAAAATTTAATGAACTGGCTTCGCCAATTTGTACCACCACAAACCAAAGATGTAGATGAAGATTTTTTACGTGGATTTTTAGGTAAAATGCTATTTACTGGAGATGAAATTTTGAAGAAAACAAATGTACTAAGTGGTGGCGAAAAAGTACGTTGTATGCTTAGTAAAATGATGCTTCAAAACCCAAATGTTTTGATGCTAGATGAACCTACCAACCATTTAGATTTGGAAAGTATTATTGCATTTAATGATAGTATGGTAAATTTTCCAGGTGTAGTTTTTTTGAGCACACATGATCATCAGTTTATGCAAACCGTAGCTAATCGTATTATAGAAATTACACCAAACGGTATGATAGATAAATTGATGACCTACGATGAATATTTAACCGATGAAAGAGTGAAAGAAGTAAGAGAAGAGTTGTATAGGTAGTAGTAGGCAGAAGGCATGAGCAAGTTGGCAACTAGCAAAAAAAAAATATTCAAAGTTATTGCTATTATTAATTTTGTTACTTTTCTAAAACTTACTCATCGTTTATAATTCATTACTCATAATTAAATAAACAGCTAACAACTATTTGAAAATACTTACCAATATAATAGATGCATTTTATCCACCTTTTAAAAAGCTGATGCCTTTGCAAACCTTTAGGTATGCAGCTTGCGGAGGAGGAAATACTATTATTGGCTTATTGGTTTTTTTTATATTATACCGTTATGTATTTGTAAATGATGTGATAGATATATGGTTTATGTCTTTTAAAGCACATAAGGCTGCACTTATATTTTCATCATTATGTACTTTTTGTGTAGGGTTTCTTTTAAATAAATTAGTGGTTTTTACGGAGTCAAATATTAAAAGCCATATTCAACTTTTTAGATACTTTTTATCTTTTTTTGCCAATCTTTGCATAGCTGCATTTTTACAAACAATGTTTATAGAAATACTTAAAATGAATACTTATTTTGCACAAGTACTTATTACCATTATTATTATTGCTTTAAGTTACCTTACCCAAAAGTATTTTACATTTAAACAAACCTAATTTTTTGTTTACATTTGTTTTATGGTACAAAGTATTTTATTATATATAGACCCAAATAGTGGCAGTTATATTGTACAAATGATTATAGCTGCTATATTAGGTTCGCTTTTCTTTTTTAAAAATGCTTGGTTGCAAGTAAAATTATTTATTACTGGTAAAAAGAAAAAAAATGACCATATTTCTAATGATGAATTAGATAACGAATTGTAAAATTATGCACAATATTCATCCACTACCTTCTTCCTATAGAGATAACGATGGTTTTGTTTTTAAAAAGAATAATGCAATTTATCGCTTAATAAAACCTTCATACTTTAATCATTATAATACTTTAATGCAATCTGGCTTGTACGCCAATTTAATAAATACAAATCGATTAATACCACATATTGATGTGGATATTTCTTTGTGGGAAGAAACAGAAATTGTTGGCTGTAAGGTTATAAAACCAACAGAAATACCTTTTATAAGTTACCCATACGAGTGGAGTTTTGATATGTGGAGAGATGCAGCAATTGTAACTTTAAAAATTGCATTACAAGCTCTTGAACATGGTATGTATTTAAAAGATGCAACACCTTTTAATATTCAATTTTACAATGGCCGCCCTGTTTTTATTGATACACTTTCTTTTGAAATTTATGAAAATAATAAACCTTGGATAGCGTACAGACAATTTTGTGAAAATTTTTTAAGCCTATTATTATTGATGCATTATGGGCATAGAGATTTAGGAAAATTATTACAAATATTTCCTGCTGGTATTCCGTTAGAAATTACAAAAAAACTATTGCCTTTTAAAGCTATGCTTAATGTACAAGTATATTTGCACATTTGGCTTCAAGCTAATATTTCACAAAAAAAATCGGAAAAAAATGTAAAAGAAAAATCTTTTAGCAAGCAAAACTTTGTTACTTTATTAAATGGATTATTATCTTTAGTAATAAATTTAAAACAAAAACAAATAAAATCTGTTTGGAATAATTACTATACTGAAACAATTTTAGGCAATGATTATTTAAAGGCTAAAAGCAATTTGGTAGAAGAATTTTCAAATATAATTCAATTTGAAAAAGTAATAGATTTTGGTGCAAACGACGGGCATTTTGCAATACTTTTAACAGATAAAGCTAAATTTATTTTAGCTACAGATGCCGATTCTAATTGTATAAATACTTTGTACAATATTTGTAGAGCTAAAAAAATAAAAAACATTTTGCCTTTGGTAAATGTTATTAATACACCATCTCCTGCCATAGGTTGGAATAATGCAGAGAGAAATTCAATGACAGATAGGCTTCAAACTGATTTAGTATTGGCATTAGCATTAATACATCATTTAGCAATAGCAAACAATGTACCATTAAGTTTTATTGCAAAATGGCTTGCTAGAATTACCATGTATTTAGTAATAGAATTTGTACCAAAATCAGATGAAAAAGTTCAATTACTTTTAAAAAATAGGGAAGATATTTTTGATGATTATAACATACTAAAGTTTAAAGAAATATTTAGTGCCTATTTTATTTTTTTGCAAGAAAAAAAAGTAGGGGAAACCGATAGGGTTTTATTTTTAATGAAACGAAAATAAAGTGAACCGATTAAAAACTATACCATTTTATACTTTTTTAATAGCAGCATTTTTTTGCCTACATGGTTCAAATGAGAATTTTGGGTACATTACTTTTTATGAAGGCTTTGAAGTTTTTTTTATTTCAATTTGCATAATAGCATTGTTTTTTTTGGTAATTTATTTCATTAGCAAATCAATAACTTATGCTGGGTTTGTTACTTTTTTTTTAGCTTCAATTTATTTATTTTTTGAAGTGGTCAAAAAAAATATATCTAAAATTCCATTTCTAAACAACTACACAATCTTTCTTCCTTTCTTATTTTTAATTATCATTTTTGTAATAATATTTTGCCTAAAAAAAGAAAAATTTCTAACTAAAGCAAATTTCTATTTTAATATTCTACTAATAATTTATTGTTTGTTCGATACAGTAATGATTATTAAAAAACAAATAAATATACCAGCGAAAATATATAAAAATACTATAGGCATAAATATTAACCATATAAAAAACACCCCTAATATTTATTTTTTACTTTTTGACGAATATGCAGGCTTACAATCGTTAAAAGATAGTTTTCAGTACGATAATTCCTTATTTTATAATAAATTAAAATCTGATAGTTTTACTATACTACCTACTTTCTCTAACTATAGCATTACTCAATTTAGTATGGCATCGATGCTAAATATGAATTATATAAAAAATATAAAAGACTCTACTATTGTAGGCTGGGAAGAAACCCAAAAACAAATGTTAGATATAAAAAATGCTGATATTTTTGTTGCTTTTAAAAACATTGGATATACAATAAAAAGTTTTTCCCTTTTTGAAATAGGTGCAAATAAAAGTATAGGAGGTAACCAATTTTTACTTGGACACAAACGAGTACTTACAAACAAAATTTTGCATAATGTATTATTAAAAGATATTGGATACAATTTTGTTACTGGCAAATATGCAACCAATTTTATTCAAAAAATATTCTTAGGTGATTTACCAATATATAACAATAAAGTAGAAATAGGATTAAATTATTCAATTAAAAATATAAAATCTCCACAATTTGTATATGCACATTTTTTAATGCCACATTTTCCTTTTTTATTTGATAGTCTTGGAAAAAAAGTTCCAAATAATATTTTATTTAAAAAAAACAATTGGTTAAACAAAGGGGAATACATTTCTTACCTAAAATTCTGCAACAGCAAAATAATTGAATACGAACAATTAATTAAAAATAGAGATCCAAATGCAATTATAATTTTAATGAGTGACCACGGCTATAGATATTCTCCACAAAACCTATCTACATCTACTTTTAATAATTTTTGTGCAGTAAGAAACTTACAGAATAAAAATCCACCTTCAAGTATAAGTAATGTTAATTTTTTTAGATACGTATTAAATTCAAATTTTAATCAATTGCTACCTTACCTAAACGATAAAACAATAGCTTTATTCGAAAAATAAGCTCACTAATACAGCTTTCACTTTATCAAACCTGCCATTTTTGCATACTTCTCCTATTGGCACAACTATTGCAAATTGCTTATCAAATAAATTTAATAAAATGGCAAAGATTATAGGAATTGATCTAGGAACAACCAACAGTTGCGTTTCGGTAATGGAAGGCAACGAACCAGTAGTAATAGCAAACGACGAAGGTCGCCGTACAACACCATCGGTAGTAGCCTTCTTAAAAAATGGAGAACGAAAAGTAGGTGACCCTGCAAAACGTCAGGCAATTACTAACCCTCAAAATACCATAAGCAGTGTAAAACGTTTTATGGGGCGCAGGTTTGATGAAGTAACTGAAGAAAGTACACATTGGAGCTACAAAGTAGTAAAAGGCGACAATAATACAGTACGTATAGACATAGATGGCAGAATGTACACTCCACAAGAAATAAGTGCCATGGTGTTGCAAAAAATGAAAAAAACTGCCGAAGACTACCTTGGTACCGAAGTAACCGATGCGGTAATAACTGTACCGGCTTACTTTAACGATGCACAGCGTCAAGCTACAAAAGAAGCTGGCGAAGTAGCAGGTTTAAATGTACGCC
Source organism: Ferruginibacter sp. (assembly GCA_013141435.1). Classification (GTDB taxonomy): domain Bacteria; phylum Bacteroidota; class Bacteroidia; order Chitinophagales; family Chitinophagaceae; genus Ferruginibacter. Next base: position 218,738 of record JABFQZ010000001.1, on the reverse strand, counting down.
GTGTAGTAAATGAACCTACAGCAGCAGCATTAGCTTATGGTTTAGATAAAAAAGGTAAAGATCAAAAAATAGCCGTGTTCGACTTAGGTGGTGGTACATTTGATGTTTCTGTATTGGAATTAGGCGATGGTGTTTTTGAAGTAAAATCTACTAACGGCGATACACATTTAGGTGGCGATGATTTTGATAAAGTAATAATGGATTGGCTGGCCGATGAATTTAAAGCTGATGAAGCAATAGACCTTCGTAAAGATCCGATGGCATTACAACGCTTAAAAGAAGCTGCCGAAAAAGCAAAAGTAGAATTATCATCTAGCACAGAAACTGAAATAAATTTACCATACGTTACGGCAGTAGATGGTGTGCCTAAGCATTTAGTAAAAAAACTTACAAGGGCTAAATTTGAATCGCTTGCCGATAAATTATTTGACCGTTGTTTAAAACCATGCGAACAAGCATTGAAAGATGCTGGTATGAATGTTTCGCAAATTGATGAAGTAATACTTGTAGGCGGTAGCTCACGTATTCCAAAAGTGCAAGAAATTGTAGAAAAATTCTTTGGTAAAAAACCTAATAGAGGTGTCAACCCAGATGAGGTAGTTGCAATTGGTGCAGCAATACAAGGCGCTGTATTAAGTGGAGATATTAAAGATGTTTTGTTGCTAGATGTAACTCCATTAAGTTTAGGTATAGAAACCATGGGTGGCGTAATGACAAGATTAATAGAAAGCAATACAACTATACCAACAAAAAAATCGGAAACATTTAGTACCGCCAGCGATAACCAACCTGGTGTACAAATACACGTTTTGCAAGGCGAAAGACCAATGAGCAATCAAAATAAAAGCCTTGGTACTTTTAACCTCGATGGAATACCACCAGCACCTAGAGGTGTACCACAAGTAGAAGTTACATTTGATATAGATGCCAATGGTATATTACACGTAAGTGCCAAAGATAAAGGCACAGGCAAAGAGCAAAAAATACGTATAGAAGCAGGTAGTGGACTTAGCAAAGAAGAAATTGAAAAAATGAAAAATGAAGCTAAAGCTAACGAAGCAGGCGATAAAGCCGAAAGAGAAAAAGTAGATAAAATAAACCAAGCTGATAGTTTAATTTTTCAAACAGAAAAACAACTAAAAGAGTACGGCGAAAAAATACCTGCAGAGAAAAAAGCACCAATAGAAGCTAGTTTAGAAAAATTGAAAGTTGCACATAAAACACAAGATGCTACACAAATTGATGCAGCAACTACTGAGTTAAATGCTGCATGGGCTACTGCTAGCGAAGATATGTATAAAGATACACAAGCTGGAGGCGAACAACCTGGGGCTGAACATGCTGATGCACAACCTCAAGATGCTGATGCAAGTGAGAATGTAACCGATGCTGAATTTGAAGAAGTAAAATAAAAAATAAACAAAGCCTTTTATGAAAATAAAGGGCTTTGTTTTATAAAAATTCGTTCCATATCTTTGCAATCTTAAAAATCAAAAAAATATATGTCATATTTATTTACATCAGAGTCCGTTAGTGAAGGACATCCAGACAAAGTAGCAGACCAAATTAGTGATGCACTTATAGATAATTTTTTAGCATTCGACCCAACAAGTAAAGTAGCTTGCGAAACACTGGTTACTACTGGGCAAGTAATATTAGCTGGAGAAGTAAAAAGTAAAGCATATTTAGATGTACAAGAAATTGCTCGTGGAGTAATACGCAAAATTGGATATACCAAAAGTGAGTATATGTTTGAAGCAAATTCTTGCGGCATTTTAAGTGCTATACACGAACAAAGTGGCGATATAAACCAAGGTGTAGATAGAAAAAAGAAAGAAGAACAAGGCGCAGGCGACCAAGGTATGATGTTTGGATATGCTACCAACGAAACCGAAAATTACATGCCATTAGCCCTAGCATTATCTCATGATATTTTAAAAGAATTGGCCATAGTACGTAGAGAAAATAAAGCAATAAAATACCTTCGCCCCGATGCTAAAAGCCAAGTAACTTTAGAGTATGACGATAACAACGTTCCTGTAAGAATTGATGCAATTGTAGTATCTACACAGCACGACGATTTTGGAAAAGACGAAGTAATGTTAGCCAAAATTAAAAAAGACATCATTAATATTGTAATACCAAGAGTAAAAGCAAAATATAAAAAATACGCACATCTTTTCAATAATAAAATTAAATACCATATAAACCCAACTGGTAAGTTTGTAATTGGTGGTCCACACGGCGATACAGGGCTTACAGGTCGAAAAATTATTGTAGATACTTATGGCGGAAAAGGTGCACATGGCGGTGGTGCATTTAGCGGAAAAGACCCAAGTAAAGTAGATAGAAGTGCAGCTTATGCAACAAGACATATTGCAAAAAATTTAGTAGCAGCAGGGCTTTGTAGCGAAGTATTGGTTCAGGTAAGTTACGCAATTGGTGTAGCACAACCAACTAGTATAAATGTAGTTACTTATGGTACTGCTAAGGTAAAATTGACAGATGGTCAAATTGCCGATAAAATAATGAAAATGTCTTGTTTTGATATGCGCCCATATTTTATAGAGCAAAGATTAAAACTTCGCAACCCAATTTATAGCGAAACTGCTGCTTACGGCCACATGGGTCGTACACCAGAAACAATAGAAAAAACTTTTGTTTCTCCTGATGGAAAAACTTTAAAGAAAAAAGTAGAATTATTTACTTGGGAAAAACTTGATGCCATTAAAGAAGTAAAAAAAGTATTTGGCATTAAATAGATTAAAATGCATTTATTAAATATTAAAACCATAAACCTAAAAAGTTTATGGTTTTTTATTTAGGTGGTAATTATAAAACAGATTTTACCAATGTGATTTATAAAACAAATAGCCAACAAATCAATGTTATACCATTGTAAAAACTAAATTGTTCCACAAAAATCGTTGTGTACGTAGTTATCACTGTTTCGCTGGGTGAAATATTTAATCACAATGGTATTATATAAATCTTACATTGGTAAATGCTGATGTACATACAAAAAGTAAAATGAGGCTTTAACCTATTCTAATAATAGTGAAACTTTAAAAATCTATAAAATAACTAGTAAAATAATTTTTTAAATTCAAAAATCAATTTACATTTAGAGTCTAAAAATATACTCTATGGCTTACAACATTATCGACATCGAAGGCATTGGTCCAGTTTATGCCGAAAAATTAACCGCTGCTGGCATAAACACAACAGCAGATTTACTTGCAAAAGCTGCCACCAAAGCTGGCAGAAAAACACTTGCAGATGCAACTGGTATAGACGAAGGAAAAATTTTAACTTGGGTAAACCACAGCGATTTACATCGTATAGATGGTGTTGCTGGTCAGTTTTCGGAATTATTAGAAGCAGCAGGTGTAGATACAGTAAAGGAGTTTGCAACCCGTAATGCTGCTAACCTTGCTGCAAAAATGCAAGAAGTAAATGATAAAAAAAAACTTAGTGGAAGAGTACCTTCGGCAGAACAATTACAAAAAATGATAGATCAAGCTAAAACGTTAGAACAAGGCGTTTTTCATTAATTGTACAAAAAATATAAAATTTAATAAGAAAAAAGTTTCTCTTGAATGAGAAGCTTTTTTTCTTATTGGTTAGTGTACTTTAAAACAAAAAATATTATACCTTCCTAAATATATTTCGGTACAAAAAAATGCCTCCAAATATTATTGGAAGCATTTTTGTAATTTATTATTTACTTGATTATTCGTCGCCAGTTACCTGAAAAGTTATTGGTTGGCGTTTTATAGATGTAACTTGATTGCCATTTTGAATACCTGGACTCCATTTTGGCCCTTTTTTAATGGCTTTTACAGCTTCTTCTTCCATACCATAGCCATGATTAGTTTCGGCTACTACATCTCTAATTTCGCCATCTTTACCTACAATAAAACGCACAATAACTTGATAAACACCTGTAGGTGCACCAGCACTAGTAGCCACATCTCCACTTAAATTTCTTTCCAAGTATTTTCTCCAAGCTCCTGCGCCTCCAGGGTACTCGGCTTCAATTTCTACTTTTTGAAAAACTTTATCTTCTTCTACCACTTTTACTGGTGGTGCTGCTACTTGAGATTCTTTAACCTCTACAGGTGCTTGCACTACTTGTTTGGTATTTTCTGTAACTACAGTTTTAGTACTAATAGCTGCATCATCTTTTATTTCCTCAATTTTTTCATCTTTTCTTACTTCGTTGTCTTTTTTAATAACTGGCGGAGTAAATTGAATTTGTTTAATTTCGGGTGGTGGTGGAGGCTTAGGTGGTGGTGGTGGTGGTGGCGGTGGTGGTGCTGCTAATTCCTCTTTTTTTACTTCTGCCATTGATACTTCTTCGGTGTTTAATACTTGTTTATTAGCATTTACCACTTTGGCTAATAACATGCTACCTCCCAATAGTAATAATAAAGCCCCCATTCCTATAATTGCTTTCACAATTCGAGAATTGTATGTTTTGCGTAATTCATAAGCCCCATACGATTTATTTTTGCCTTCAAAAATAATATCGAGTATATCGGCATTTAAAATTTTATTTGCTTCCATGTAAAACTTGTTTAATAATTAGATTCAAAATAAAATAATTTCCATAAACTATTTTACGTTATTGGTGCTTTCGGTCATTGTAATTAGCTTTTTTTCGGTATCCGAAATTTTATCTTCGGCATAATGCCCAGCTTTTACACCACAAATGGTCATTTCATCTATAATATTCATAGAGTTACCAAAAGTAGATTCGTCGGCAGCTTTTATTACGTACATTAAATCTCCTTCGGGTGTAGCTTTCTTTTTATCGGTAATTATTTGACGTATAGCCTTAAAATCCGTTGATTTGAATTGCTCCGAAAGACGGGTTTCGTCTAACTTACCCATGTAATAATATACTTGATTTGATTTGCCCAACAAAATAGTCATTGCCCCCGATTCTTTTACTTCTTTTTCGTTTAGTGGGTCTTTATTGTCTTTAGGTTCGTTCATTGCCATTGCGGTAGATTGACTCATGGTTGTTGTAAATACAAAAAATGTAATTAACAAAAAACCAAGATCCACCATTGGCGTAAGATCTACCCTTGTAGATTTTTTTACTGCCTTTTTTACGCCAGGGCCTTTTTTATGACTGCCCCCGCCAGAGGTATCCATTTCTGCCATGTCAAAATATTTTTAAATTTTTAATTAATCTTGTTTAACCCCTAATTTATTTTCAATGTATAACTCGGAGCCTATAGGTGCTGGTGTACCATTAGTTACTATTTGAAATTTAAAAATTTCATTTTTCTTAAGGGCTTCTTTTATCATTTTAAATTTTGGGTATAATGCTTCACCATCACCTTTTATCAAAAGTATTTTTTCTAAATCTTTTTGATCTACAGATGCTGCAGCAAACACATTAGCAATACTACGTACCCAATCGGCCATTTCATTATTGGCACTATCAATAGGAATACCTGGAGCCAATGCAGCATTAGGTTCAGTAGCTAAAGCTAAAGTACCTTTTACCATATTTAAAGGTGTACCTATAAATTGTTGTTTACCCCATTTGGTAAGCTCTGCAGGCGTAAGTCCTAACCCTTTTACTTCATTTATATTAGCCAATACTTCTGCTTTTTTAGCATCTTCGCCAAGCATTAAAAAAGTACGTCCATCTTTAGTAAGTGTTATAAGTATTGCCTTATCTGATGCAACTTTTGTAGATACAGAACTTGGAACAGACACTGCCAACACTTCGGGTGGTTTTTGTTTTGTTGCTAATATGAAAAACGACAACAACAAAAATGCCACATCACACATTGCCGTCATATCTACAGCTGTGCTTTTTCTTGGTATTTTAACTTTTGGCATTAATATTATATTTAGAGGTTTACTTTATTCTTGCCTAGCAAAAAATGCTAGGCAAGGGTTTTATATTAAGATGCAATTATTTCAACATTCCATACAAATTATTTGTATAGAGATGCAAAAGATTGTGTTAAAGTAAAACCAGACTCATCTATACCATAAGTAATACCATCTATTTTGGTAGTAAAAATGTTATAAAATATAATTGCAAAAGCTGATGTACCAATACCTAATGCCGTATTGTACAATGCTTCAGAAATACCTTGCGATAATTTACCAGCGGCTGCACCACCACCACTATCTTCGCCTAATGCTGAGAAAGAGCGTATCATTCCCATAACTGTACCAAGCAAACCTAAGAGAGTAGCTACAGATGCAATTGTAGAAAGAAATACTAAGTTTTTTTCTAACATTGGCAATTCTAAAGATGTAGCTTCTTCTACTTCTTTTTGTATTGCCATTACTTTTTGATCGGTACTAAGTTCATTATTACCAATCATTTCTTTATAACGATGTAAACCTGCTTTCATTACATTACCTACACTTCCTTTTTGCTTATCGCATTCTGCCAATGCTGCATCTACATTTTTATTAGCAAGGTTGTATTGTACTTTTCTAATAAAATCGGCATTGCTTGCACTACCACCTGCTTTTGCAATGGTAAGAAAACGCTCAATAATGAAAGTAAATACTGTAAGCATACAACCAATAAGTATTGGCACAATAATACCACCTTGGTACATTTTATATAAGCCACTAGTTGCTCCTTCTCTATCAGGCCAAAATCCGCCTTCTTTACCAGTTTTAAAATGAGAGGCATCTCCTAAAACAAAACGCCAAATAATATAACCTAAGATTATACAAATTAATGGAGCTAACCATGAAATAGAATTACCAGATTTTTTTGCTTGTGCGGATGATACCGATTTTACGTCTGCCATAAGATTCAAGTTTTTGAAAGTGAGGTTTAAAAATGTGTTTTGTTAAAAATAATTATTAAAAAATAAATTTCAAAAACGTTTGTTTCTGAAACCACAAGTTAATGAAATAATGATAAAAACAAAATTGAAAATAAATAGTTTTTATCATTTTTTCTAAACACTAAAATATTGTAAAAAAAAGTAAATAAAAATTTATTTTTTTTACAATATACGTTTTCCACAATAATCTAAAAAAATAAAAAAACGTAAAAATAGCTTACAATGCAGTAAAATAAAGAGTTGTAAGCAAAATAGCAAATTTTAATTTGTGAATAATTAAACAAAGATTATGTTAGAATAAAATCCCTATTCGTATCGCAAAGCTACAATAGGATCTAACTTACTTGCTTTAATTGCAGGTATTAAGCCTGCTAACAACCCTACAATTGTACAAACAATTACTGCAATAGCTACCCATAACCAAGGTATTACAAATCCAGTTTTTAATAAGATGGCTACAATATTGCCGATTAATACACCTGATACTATACCTACAATAGCGCCAAGCAAACTAATAATTACGCTTTCGAAAAGAAACTGAGCTCTAATATCTTTTCGTGTAGCACCTAAAGCTTTAGTAAGTCCTATTTCTTTTGTACGTTCGTTTACGGCTACCAGCATTATGTTCATAAGCCCAATGGCAGCGCCAACAAGGGTTATAAAAGCTATAGCAATTGTACCATACTCTAAAAAACTTAAATTTTTTAATAACGATTGTGCTACACTATCACTTTTATCAATAAAAAAATTATCATCGTCTGTTACTACAAGTTTTCGTATTGGTCTAAAGGTAGCTATGGCTTCGCCAGATGCCATATCCATAAGTTTTAAATCTTTTACCATTACTCCTATAGCAAATGATGATGCCTGACCTGCATATTGTCTTCGAATATTATTTATAGTGGTTATTATTACTCTACTTGTATTTAAAAATGCACTGCTTCCTTTTTCTTCTAATACGGCTATTACCCTATAGGGAATATGATCTACGTTTATTATAGCATCTATAGCTTTTGCATTATTTGTAGGAAATAATTTTTGAGCAATTCCACTTCCTATTACACAAACGTTTCTACCTACATTTACTTCGGCAGGTGTAAAATTTCGTCCATAGGCAATTTTATAACCGTTTAATTCTAAAAAATTTTCATCTCCACCCGAAATACTTACATCAGGATTTGTTTTTTTAGAACCTATATTGGTTACAATATTATTTGGCCCACGTAATGTAAGCCCAACCTTTGTACCAGGGAAACTGTACCGTTCTTTAAATTCTCTTGCTTCATTGTAACTTATAGGAATGCCTTCGTTGGATTTTTTTTCTTTTAAGCCCCTTTTGGTTTTTTTTGTGGTATTATTATTCCCATTAAAATTTAGGTTTCGGCTTTTAAAACGTATGCCAAAAGAATTGGCACCCATGGTAGAAAAGCTTGATGTAAGCCCATTACTTGCTGCTTTTATAGCTGTAATAATAAGGATAAGCGCAAAAATACCAAGTGCCATTATTATGATTGTAATGGCAGTACGAAGTTTGTTACCTTTTACGTTTTTCCAGGAAAGTAAAGCGGAGTCTTTATTGGTCATTAAATTATATCTTAGCTACAATAAAGATAAACCAATTATTGAAGAAGTTTATTTAGTTTTTATAAACGGTTTTGACAAAGTACAATTGGTAAGGTTAAGATAAAATTTGAGAATGGCGCAATAAATAGCTTAAAACCTTATGCTCTAGCCAATGATGAAAAGGCATAAGAAAAGCAATAATTATAATTTTTATACCTAATATTGGCAAGGGTTCTCCATGAGTGAGTGTATGCAATTGTCCATCAATTAAGAGTACAATAAACTCAAACAATAAAATGAAAGATAAAAAACCAAGCCCACGTATCAACCATGGTTTTACTTTAAATTTTCCCATTGCAACTAATGCTATAAATAATGTAATTATAAAAGCAGTTATACCCATATATTGCAAATTGTTTTGTTAATGTACTCCGTTTCTTTGTCAATATTTAGTCCAGTATATTTCTTGGCTATTTCCATATAGCTGTTGCATTTGGCTTCTACTGTTTTTGCAGAAGTAGCTATTTTTAATATACTATCTTCGGTGTTTTGCAAATTTGATTGTTGCCCAAAAGAATTTATTGAGATAAAAAGCAAAGTAAAAAAAAAGATTTTTTTTACTTTGTTTGAAATAAAAAAAGCCTAAAAAGGCTTGTAAAAATAATATTTTAATGATACATCCACCCCACTACAAACTCTGGGTAAATACCAAGTGCAATAATTAAGGCTGCAGTAAGCACTAATACAACTTTAAATGTGGTTGTAATTTCTGTAGGTTCTATTACATTTTCGGTAGGCTCTTTAAAATACATTGCTTGTATAACTCTAAAATAATAGTATGCACTTATTGCAGCAAAAATAACGGCTACAATTATCAACCAAAAATGACTCCCATTTTCAGCTGCGGCAGTAAGCATAAAAAACTTACTCATAAAACCAGCAGTAAGCGGTATGCCAGTAAAAGATAATAAAAATATTGTAGCGCAAAATGCCAATAATGAATTGGTTTTACCAAGACCATTAAACCCATCGATGGTATAATCTTTCATTTTTATAAGTACTGCAAAAATACCAATTGTAGCAAAGCAATATGCTGCTGTGTACAATACCAAACCTTCTTTGGCTTTATCGTTTAAAGCAAATACAGCAAGCAACATAAAACCAGCTTGGGCAATACTGGAGTATGCTAACATGCGCTTTACACTTTGCTGAAAAACTGCTCCAATATTACCAATAATTAAAGTACAAACGGTTATAAAAACTATTAATGCTTGCCATTGGTAATGTACTGCTCCAAAGGCATCTTCGAACAAGCGTACAAATGCAAAAAAACCAGCTGCTTTTACAATAGTACTCATAAAAGAAGTAAAAACTGTAGGTGCACCATCGTACACATCGGGTGTCCAAAAATGAAATGGAGCAGCCGAAACTTTAAAAGACATGGCAATTGTAATAAATACTACACCTACTGCAAGCATAGTATTTAATGGTCCTTTGGCTAATTGAATATTGTTTATATAAAATGAACCATTGGCATTACCGCCATAAATAAATGCAATACCTAATAATAAAATACCTGTAGAAAAAGCTCCCATTAAAAAATATTTAAGACCTGCCTCATTGCTTTTTAAATTTCTTTTATCGCTACTTGTAAGTATATATAATGGTATGCTCATTATTTCTATACCAATAAACATCATTAGCAAAGTATTAAAAGTAGCTAAGATACTAACCCCACAAAGTACAAAAAATATTAGGGCAAAATATTCGCCAACATGCTCCCCTACTTTTTCTATTTCTTTAGTATTTAGTAAAAAATAAATAATAGTACTTAAAAATATTACAGCTAAAAATGCCAAACTAAAATTATTTACGTTTAGCATTTCTTTGGCATCTATATCAAAAAATCTAATCATGCCTTTGTTAAATATATTAAGCTCAAGCGCATTTGCAACAAACAAAATTATTGCACCCACCAATGCAATATTTTTTGGCGCTGTTTTGCTTTTAATAAATACACTAGCAAACATTAATACTATTCCTATAACTGCTGATAATATAATTGCGTTCATAATTAGATTTTTAGATGCCAGATTTAAGATACAAGACTTAGTAATCTTTTAAATATCAACATCAATTTTTTATTTTTTATTTTATTTTTTGTTTCCAGCTACTAATCCTTGATTAATCTTCGGTGGCAATTATTATTTGTTGTTTTTTCTTTTTGGGAAAAGAAAAAAAACATATTTCATTTTCATAACTTTTTCATCTAAAAGCTATTTGGTCCAATCCTCTAATTTAATTCCAATTATTCTTTTAAAATGATTAGAATTGTTGGTTACCATTATCATTTTATGGTAAACAGATGTTACTCCAATTAACAAATCAAAATCATCTAAAGGTGTTCCAAGGCTTTGTAATCTTGCTTTTTCTTTAGCATATAAATCTAATGAATGAAATATTGGAAGTATTTGCACCCCACTTAAATAAAAATCTAATACTTTTTTATTCTTTTCTGGTTTTTCACTTTTTTCAATTCCAAATTTTAATTCTGCTAATGTAATTTCAGAGATGAATAGATTAGTTGAAGGAATTAAGTCAAACTTATCTTGAAGAGCAAACTTACCCTTCATATAAAAAATAGCAATATTAGTATCTATTAAATACTTTTTCAAAACAACTCAATTTTTCTTGTAGAAACTCTACTTGATTTAATTTCATCAATTATTTCTTCAGCTGTTTTTTTTGAATCTAAAGCCCCAAATGCTTTTTTAATGAAAGACTTCCTTTTTGCTAGGTCTATTTTAACAGAACTAGACAATTTTGAAATCAAATCTAATTTATTAGCCGTACTTAGGTTATTCAATAACCCTACATATCCATCTACAATTGTTGTATTTAATTCTAATAAACTCATATTTACAAATTTACAAATCTTCAATCAAACTTTACTTAGTTCTTAATTAGGGTTACAACTGCATCTTTTGCCAAATCTAACATTGGTTGCGGATAAACACCAAATACAAAGATTAAAATTATTATTATAGCTAAAGCCAATTTTTCGTTTAATGAAATATCTGTTACGTTTTCGGTAATTGAATTTGTATTGCCATAAAAAACTTTTTGTACCATATTTAAAGTATACACTGCTGCTAAAATAATACTACAGCCTGCAACAACCGCCATCCATACATTGTATTTGTATAACCCAGCAAACATCATAAACTCACCTATAAAGGCATTGGTAAGTGGTAGTGCAATATTAGCAAAAGCAATTATTACAAACATAATTGTAAGTGCTGGTGCTTTGTGGGCTACACCACTAAGCTGCGACATATTTTTTACGCCAGTTTGCTTTTCTATTAAATAAATTACTATCCAAAGCCCAATAATATTTATACCATGGTTAAACATTTGTACCATTGCACCTTGCAAACTTATTTGGTTCATTGCAAAAATTGCAGCACACATTAATCCTATATGTGCTATCGATGAATATGCAACTAATTTTTTTAAATTATCTTGTATCATGGCTATACAACTTGCATAAATAATACCAACAATAGAAAGTACCATTATTGCAGTAGTATATTTTGTAACTGCTAAAGGAAAAATAGGTATTAACCATTTTATAACACCAAACAAACCCATTTTTACCATTATGCCCGAAAGTACCATTGTTACAGGTGTAGGAGCTTGGTCGTATGCATCGGGCTGCCAAGTATGAAAAGGGAATATTGGCATTTTTATAGCAAAGGCTACAAAAAATAATAAAAACAACCAACTTTGCTCTGCAGCACTTAAAGTAGCTGTATAAAAAGATTGCAACGAAAAAGAGTGAAGTGCTTGCGTACCATCTTCGAACATACGTGGGCTTGTGTGTAAGTACACATATATAAAGCCTACCAACATTAATAACGACCCTATAAATGTATATACAAAAAATTTGAATGTGGCTTGTATGCGTTTTTCGCCACCCCAAATACTACTTAAAAAATAAACAGGTATAAGTGCTAGCTCCCAAAAGAAATAAAACACCAAAGCATCTTTTGCTAAAAAAACACCCATTAATCCGCATTGGGCAAGCATCATTAATCCATAAAAAACATTGGGCTTTTTATATGTGTTTTTATATGTAGCTAAAAAAATAATTGGAAATGATACAGCTGTTAAAAGTGTAAGTATTTTTCCGCTACCATCTAACGATAGATAAAAACTTGTACCCAAATTGCTTAGCCAAATATAATTTACAAAATAATAACTGGAGGTTGTAAACACCAATGTACTCAACGATACAGCCAACACTGCAAATGACCCAAACAATGCAATGATTTTTGCTGTGTTTTCGGATTTTGTAGTAAAAATAAATATACCTGCCAATAATGGCAACCACAGTAATAATTCTGGAAAAGTAATATATGTACCCAAAGCCTATTTTTTTATAAAGAGTTGTAAAATAAATAATACCAACATACCTAAAACCATTAGTAATACGTACGCTCCTACTTGCCCACTTTGCAACCAACGCAATTGCCTGCTGCTATAATTAACAAATTTGCCTGTACCATTTACCACAGCATCTATTCCTTTTTTTTCTATAATATTATTAAAAAAGCAAGAAATAGATTTTAATGGATTGGTAATTATTTTTGTATAAAGTTCATCGAAATACCATTTGTTTTCTAATACATTAGCAAAACCTGAAGATGTTACTTCGTTTTCTTTTTTATAATTTTTAAATTTACCTATTGCAAATATTAAAGCTACTAAAGCTACTGCAACCGATATACCCATTAGCATAAACTCTGTGCTATGGCTCGTTTCATACTTTTGGGTTATTGCATTGCTTTGAGCAAATATTGGTTGCAAAAACTCTTCTAAATGATGACCACCTTTTATAAACACTTCGGGTATGCCAACCCAGCCACCAACTATTGCAAGTAAAGCAAGTATTATTAAAGGTATTGTAATTGCTTTTGGGCTTTCGTGTAGGTGATGTGCTTGCTCATTTGTGCCTCTAAATGACCCCAAAAAAGTCATGGCATATAAACGAAACATATAAAAAGCCGTCATTAAAGCACCCAAAACGCCTACTCCCCAAATTATTGGGCTTTCGGCATAAGCTGCTGCAAGTATTTCGTCTTTACTAAAAAAACCAGAGAAAGGAGGAATGCCAGCTATGGCAATACAACCTATTAAAAAAGTTATATGTGTTGTAGGCATGTGTTTTTTTAGTGCCCCCATATTTCTCATATCTTGCTCGCCACTCATAGCATGTATTACACTACCTGCACCCAAAAACAATAAGGCTTTAAAAAATGCGTGTGTCATTACATGAAAAACGGCTCCAGTATAAGCACCAACTCCTAAGCCCAAAAACATATAGCCTAATTGGCTTACAGTAGAGTATGCCAATACTTTTTTAATATCGTTTTGCTTTAATGCTATGGTAGCAGCTATTAATGCTGTAGCTAACCCAAATAGTGCAATAATATTTTGCGTAACAGGAGCATTTGTAAATAAAATATTGCTACGAGCTATCATATAAATACCAGCAGTAACCATTGTAGCGGCATGTATTAAAGCACTTACTGGTGTTGGACCAGCCATTGCATCGGGCAACCAAGTGTATAAAGGCACTTGTGCGCTTTTACCACATGCTCCTAAAAATAATAATGCAGTAATGCCAGTAAAATCGTAAGTACTAAGTTTGGCTACATTGGTTACAGAAAAAACCTCATCGAAACTTACGGTACCAAGCCTTGCAATTAACCAAAAAACGGCAAGCAAAAATCCAAGGTCGCCAATACGATTCATTATGAATGCTTTTTTTGCTGCATTGGTGTAATCATTGTTTTTAAACCAGAAGCCAATTAATAAATAAGAGCAAAGCCCTACACCTTCCCAACCAAAAAACATAATTACATAATTGGCGCCTAATACCAATAGTAACATTGAAAAAACAAAGAGATTTAGGTAAGCAAAATATTTTGCAAAATCTTTGCTTGGCTCATTGTGCATATATGATGTAGAGTACACATGTATTAGAAATCCTACGCCTGTAATAATTAATAAAAATAAAGATGATAATTGATCTATTTTAAAATCGAAACCTATTTTTAAAGCATCAATATTTATTAAATTAAAATAATGGGCATGAATTAGATTACCATTTTTTACTTGCAAAAAAGCTGCAATACTTATTATAAATGATGCTAAAATTGTAGCACTTGCTATAAAACCTGATGCCGATTTTGATAAAAAATTTCTTCCTAAACCGGTAATAAGAAACCCTATTAATGGCAATAAAGGAATAAGAATAATTAATAATTTTGTCATTTTAAATACTAGATATTAGGTATGAATCACAAGCTTACTGTGGCTCATAAAAATATACATTTTTAGTTTTTTAATCGGTTTAAAAAGTTTACATCTATATTATGTGTGTTTCTATACAGCATTACTATAATAGATAGACCAACACTTACTTCGGCTGCAGCTACTATCATTATAAAAAATACAAATATTTGTGCATCGCTTGCAAAAGTAGGTGATGCTTTTGCAGCTACGCTTAAACTATGCATGTTGGAAAATGCTACCAACAAAAGGTTTACTGCATTGAGCATAAGCTCTACACACATAAAAATAATAATGGCATTTCGCCTAGTTAGCACTCCTATTACACCTATGGTAAATAAAGTAAGAGATAATGCTATATAATATTTAATATCCATAATTTAATTTTATAATTCCACAGGGTTTACCCGTGGGTAATAAATAGGAACCCCTTGGGGTTGTGTATTTCATCTACTATCTTGTGTCTTGAATCCTGTGTCTTGAATCTTTAATCTAAATATTATTCTTTTTTACTTATTATTACTGAACCTACTATTGCACTTAAAAAAAGCACACTACTAATTTCAAATGGCAAAATATAATTGGTAAACAATACTTTGCCAAGTGTTTTTATTAGCCCTGCATTACCAGCACCTACCATTACTTGCTGGCTTGTGGCGGTTTTAAATGCTGCTAACAATACCAATAAAAAACAACCGCCAGTAATTATTGCAATTATTTGTTGTCGTTGGTTTTTTGCTGGTTCGGTTTCGGCATTGAGGTTCATTAGCATTACTACAAATAAAAACAATACCATAATAGCACCTGCATAAACGATGATATTAACAACTGCTAAAAATTGTGCATTTAATAAAATATAGTGCCCCGATATTGCAAAGAAAACTACTATAAGCCACAATATACTGTTTACGGGGCTTTTGCTTGTAATCATCATTAATGCGCTACCTATTGCTACTATTGATAATATTATAAATAAAATTGTTGCCATTATTTTTATGAGTTAACTGTTGTTTTTTTTGGTCGATTTCCTAATGCTTTTTCGTATGCTTCTTTATTGGTAATTGGGTTTGGTATTAGTAACTCTTGTTTGTTGTATATAAATTGTTTGCGGTTATACTCTGCTGGGGTAAAGGTTTCGCTAAGGTAAATAGCATCTTTTGGGCAAGCTTCTTCGCAAAGGCCACAAAATATACAACGCAGCATGTTTATTTCGTAAGTGGCTGCATATTTTTCTTCTCGGTATAAATGTTCTTCACCAATTTTACGCTCTGCAGCTTCCATTGTTATGGCTTCGGCTGGGCAAGCTACTGCACACAAACCACATGCTGTGCAGTTTTCACGACCTTCTTCATCTCTATTTAATATTTGTAAGCCTCTAAATACTGGGCTAAATTCTCGTTTTTTTTCAGGATAATAAACTGTTGGATTTTTTGTAAACATGTGCTTAAAGGTAATAAGCATGCCTTTAAATATGGCTGGCAAATAAATGCTTTCCAAAAAACTTAGTGGTTTTCTGCTTACGCTTTTTGCTCTGTTTGTTAATGGTTGCATTTTATATTTCTTTTTCTAATTGCTCTATAATGTGTGAGCAGTAATTTTTAATTTTTTTGAAATAATATGTTGATTTATGCTAATTATTTATGGTTTAAATTCAAGTTTTTATTTATTAGTTTTTGCAAATTTAGGATTTTTTTTTTCACTCAGCGAAACAGTGATAACAGTGAACACAGTTTTTACTTTTGCGCTGTAAATGTTGATTAAAGATTTACCGTTGATTGGCTGCGGGATAGTAGCGGAAATACTTTTTTTGTTTGCTTTTGAAACAAAAAAAGATTGTAGCGAATAGCCCGAACAAATGTTTTACAAAGAACTGATGTTGAAAGCCCAATATTAGATTTTAGATATTAGTATTGAGATGTGTGTATTGAGATTGGTATTTTATATTCAACACTTAACCTTTAACCTTCAACTTGAAATACATTACCACCACAATAAGTGATTGGCTTTTGCTAAAATTATTGTACCTGTTGCTAGCATATTAAATAGTGCCAATGGTATTAAAATACGCCAACCTAGGTTCATTAGTTGATCGTATCTAAACCTTGGTACTGTCCACCGAACCCACATAAAAATAAATATAAATATTATTATTTTAAACATAAAAGCAACTATACCAATAAGTGCTAACCAATTGCCCCAATTGGCATGTGCAGCTTCATTAAAAAACGGCATATCGTACCCACCGAAATATAGTGTAGCCATTACGGCACTGCTTATAAACATATTTATATATTCTGCAAATAAATAGAAGCCCAGTTTCATGGATGAATACTCGGTGTGGTAACCTCCAATTAGTTCGCTTTCAGCTTCTGCCAAATCGAAAGGTGTACGATTGCACTCGGCAAATGCACAAATGATGAATATTAAAAAGCCTAATGGTTGGTAAATAATATTCCAATAGCCAGCTTGTTGTTGTACCACCATTTCTTTTAGGCTTAGTGTGCCTGTGAGCATAAGTAGTGCAATGAGTGCTATACCCATTGGTAATTCGTAACTTATTATTTGTGATGCGGCACGCAAACCGCCCATTAAGGAGTATTTATTGTTGCTTGCCCAACTGCCTATCATTATGCCATATACGCCCAAACTTACTACCCCAAAAACGTATAGTATTCCTATGTTTATATCGGCTATTTGTAGGGAAATATCTTTGTTGAAAAGTTGTAATTTGTCGCCCCAAGGTATAACTGCGCTTGTCATTATTGCTGTCATCATGGCTAGAGCTGGGCCAAGTACGAATAATATTTTAGATGAAAAGTTTGGTATTATTTCTTCTTTAAAAAAGAGTTTTAACCCATCGGCCAATGGTTGAAATAGACCAAATGGACCTGCACGGTTTGGCCCTGGTCTATCTTGCAAAAGCCCTGCTACTTTACGCTCGGCAAATGTAGTGTACATGGCTATTACAAGCGATCCCATTACTACTATTGTAATGAGTATTAGTTTTTCGATTATGGTGGCTATTGCTATTGTAAGGAACATATTTTAGAGTACAATTTTTTCGGTTATGTATTTTTCGATTTTGGTTGCAAATAAAATTGCATCTTTCAATAAATTTATTTGTTAGTTTGTTATCATTATTTAGTAGGATTTACTTCGCTTACCTCATGAATATTCATTAACAATTTTGGATCTCTTCCATTCATAACTTTTGTCATGGTTTCTTTAGGTTTATTCAACACTTCATATTTATTTACACCTACTACTGAGTGGCGGCTTGTTTTTGTAACACCTTCAACTGTCCAATCTGTTGTTTGTTTTTTATCGAAACGGCAAGTGTTACAAATCCAACCTGTTTTTCCGTCATAGCTTTTTACTTCGCCCCATTCATCTTTACGTGCCGTTACTCTAAATACTTCATTACCTCTTAGCCACAATGTAGCTTTGCCACAACATTTTGGGTTTTCGCAATTGCGATGTGCATCTACAGGTTTTGTAAACCAAACTCTGTTTTTAAATCGGAAAGTTTTATCGGTTAATGCACCTACTGGACATACATCTATCATATTTCCACTAAAATCATTGTCGATAGCTTTGCTTATGTAGGTTGAAATTGCTGCATGGTCGCCTCTATCCACAATGCCATGTACTCTGTTATCGGTAATTTGATCGGCTACATAAGTACAACGGTAACATAGTATGCACCTTGTCATGTGCAGTTGAATGTATGGTCCAATATCTTCTTTTTTAAATGTACGGCGTGCAAATTGGTAACGAGTGCCAGCTTTGCCATGATTGTAACCTAAGTCTTGCAAATGGCATTCGCCGGCTTGGTCGCAAATAGGGCAATCCAATGGATGATTGAGCAACAAAAACTCTACTACACCTGCCCGAGCATCTTGCACTTTTTCGCTGGTAATGTTTTTTACAATCATTCCATCCATTACTGTTTGGCGACAACTTGCTACTAGCTTTGGCATAGGCCTTGGGTCGGCTGTGGAGCCTGCTGCTACTTCTACCAAGCATGTTCTACATTTGCCACCACTACCCTGTAACTTACTGTAGTAGCACATGGCCGGAGGTGTAACATCGCCACCAATCATACGTGCAGCATTAAGTACAGTTGTACCTGGTGGCACTTCTAATGTAATGTTATCTACCGTTACGGTAAATGTTGATTTTTTTATTTCTTCAGACATAATAAATTCCACGCAAAGCAAATAAGATTGCAAAGTGCGTTAAGTTTTATAAGTTATTTACAATTCTGTGAATTCCATCTTTTATTAAAGGCACATTAAAATTAATTAACAAGCCAAGTTTTATATTTGTTAATCTTAAATAGGTTAATAATTGTTTGGAGTGAACCTCTGCTAATTTTTCTACAGATTTTAATTCAATTATTAATTTATCTAAAACAATAATATCAGGGATAAAGCCAATACCCATATCTACACCTTCATGAACTACTTTTATGCCTTTTGTTTAGCAAAAGGCAAGTTTAAAACTGTTAATTCGTAACAAAATATTTCTTCGTAAACACTTTCAAATAACCCTGCCCCATACTGTTTATGAATTCTATAAGCCACATCTACAACAATTTTCGAAATTTCATTTTCAGATAAACTTATCATATTAAATTAACTTTTGCCCCTTTGCTTTTCTTAAATACTTTGCGTGCAATTACACCGGCACATGTATTTTATCAGCATAATGCCTCAATCCATAATTTTCTGTCAAACACAAAGTAGGATTGTTTACATGCCATTCAAACTCATCTCTAAAATGACGAATAGCCGCTGCCACAGGCCATGCAGCAGCATCGCCAAGTGGGCAAATGGTATTTCCTTCAATTTTGCGTTGAATATCCCAAAGCAAATCTATATCGCTCATCTCTCCTTTTCCTGTTTCTATTTTTTGTAAAATCTTTTCCATCCACCCTGTACCTTCACGGCATGGGCTACATTGGCCGCAACTTTCGTGGCGATAAAAACGAGCTAGTGTGTATGTATTTCTAACAATGCATTGATCTTCATCTAACACTATAAATCCACCACTACCCATCATACTACCTGTAGCAAAACCTCCATCGCTAAGGCTTTCGTAGTTCATTAAACGCTTTTCGCCTTTAGCAGTTGTAAGCAATAAATTTGCAGGTAAAATGGGCACACTTGATCCACCCGGAATACATGCTTTTAGTTTTTTACCGTTGGCAATACCTCCACAATATTCATCGCTGTAAATAAATTCCTCTACAGAAATGGTCATGTCAATTTCGTAAATACCCGGCTTGTTTATATTACCACATGCCGAAATTAGTTTGGTACCTGTACTACGCCCAATGCCAATTTTTGCATACTCTTCCCCACCTTCGTTTATAATTGGTACTACTGCTGCAATAGATTCTACATTGTTTACTACTGTTGGTCTTTCCCACACTCCTTTTACAGCAGGAAAAGGTGGTTTAATACGAGGATTTCCTCTCTTGCCTTCTAGGCTTTCTATCAGTGCTGTTTCTTCGCCACAAATATATGCTCCTCCTCCACGCTGCACATAAATTTCGCAATCAAATCCGCTGCCTTGTATATTTTTTCCGAGCCATCCGTTAGCTTTGGCTTCGTCAATAGCTTGTTCCAAAATATTGGTTATCCAAGCATATTCGCCACGTATATATATGTAGCTTACGTTACTGCCTAATGCATACGACGATACTATCATACCTTCTATTAGTAAATGAGGTATAAACTCCATCAAATACCTATCTTTAAAAGTACCAGGCTCACTTTCATCGGCATTTACAACCAAATGCCTAGGTACGCCTTCGGGCTTGGCTATAAAACTCCATTTCATACCAGTTGGAAACCCTGCACCACCTCTACCCCGTAAGCCACTTTTTTTTACTTCCTCTACAACTTCATCGGTAGTCATTTTAAGTGCTTTTTCTACACTTGTATAACCACCTTCATGCCGGTACACTTCGTAAGTACGAATACCAGGTACATGTGCTTTTGCTAATAATAATTTTTTACTCATATTTATTTCACGCCAAGGAACTAAGATTACAAAGTTCGCAAAGGATTTTTATTTTATTTAAAATGCTTACGCATTATTATTTTTTTTGTTTTGAACATTTGTTCATTGTTCGGCTTCAGTGGCGTCGCAAATTTCATCTTCAGTTATCTATTTTGCTTTTATTATTCAATCACTATTATCAATATATTCTCTTTTGATTTTTATACAACTTATAATGATCATAAGCTACATAAGCAAAAAGTAAAAGACTTAACCTTAATACAAGAACTCTATTATTTGTTTCATACACATATCTGTAAATGCCATAAGCAAAAAAACATACAAATAAAATATCTAAAAAGACTAATTCCCAATTTCTCTTCATGAATATATATTAATTATTCTCCTTCGGATAATCAAAATTAAACATCCAATTCACGCCAAATTTATCTTCCAACATTCCAAACCTTGCACCCCAAAAAGTATCTTGCAATTCCATTGTTACTTTTCCGCCATCGGCCAAGTTTGTAAATGTTGTGTTTATCAATTCTAAATTATCAAAATTTAAAGATAAATGCACTTGTGTGCCACTTGATACTTCTTTCCCAGGTTGGCAATCGCTAATCATAAACTGCAATTTATCTGCTTCAAATAATGCATGCATTATTCTATCTTTTGCATCTTCAGCTATTGGCATTCCGCTTTCGCCAAATGTTTGAGAATGCACTGTTTTTCCGTTTAAAGCAGTAGCATAAAAAGCCAATGCTTCGGCTCCGTTGCCATTAAAATTGATGTATGGTATAATTGCTTGCATGATTATTTTTTCAATTTCGCCATTAACATCCTCATTGGATGCAATGTTCGTGTAAATGGATTTAAAATTAACCCCAATGATTCTAATGTTGTTGCTCCAAGCAAAGGTTCATCACCTACCTCCCCATATACAACAGGGGCAGGACCACCTTCTCCTTCAAATTCAAAATAAGCACTACAAACTTTTCTTTTTAATGTGCTTCCATCTGCTAATGAAAAACTCATTTCTTTGTAGGGTTCTATTTCTAATTCATCTAAAATTTTGCCAGGCACTAAACTATATACAGCACCACTATCAACCAGAAAGTTAACTTCAGCCACCTTAACTGATTTACGGTGCTCCTTTACTTTTAATATTGCATTTGTAATTCCCATTAGTTATTCCTTATTGTTGCATTCCTACATTCTTCAATTATTGCATCTACTTTTTCTTTAGTTAAATGCTCTCTATAATGTTGCCCAAGCTGCATCATAGGTGCATAACCGCAAGCACCAAGGCACTCTACAGTTTTTAATGTAAACATTTTATCGGCAGTTGTTTCGCCTACTTTTATGTTTAGTTTTTGCTTTATATAATCTGTAATGTTATCGCTACCGTTAATCATACAAGGCCCAGTATGGCACACTTCAAATACATATTTGCCTACGGGTTTTAAATTGAACATACTATAAAAACTAGCTACCTCATACACTTCTATGGGTTCAATATTTAAAAGGGTGGCTACATAATCCATCACTGGCACATCTAGCCAACCATCAAAAGTAGTTTGTGCTAAATGCAATACAGGTAGTAAGGCGCTTTTTTGTTTGCCTTCGGGGTATCTGGTAATAATTTTCGATACCTCAGCTATTTTATCTTCCGAAAATTTAATGCTCATTTTTATTTTGTGCTTTTAATTTTTTTACATCTAATAAATCTTGATCTCTTCCAGCTTTTTCTTTATTTGCAATCAACTCATTGAAACCAATAAAATTAGTTGGTATTCCATTCATTTGAACGATTCGTTTATTACGAAAAGCTTCATCAAAATTAATTCAATTTAAATCATTCAAAATATCAATTCTAATTGGTTCATAACTTAGTTAAGTTATCATATTATCTTTCAAAAAATCTTCTATTTTAAAATTCAATGAGCCAAATCCAAAATCATTTAAAATTTGTAAAAGTTAGATGCATTAGCTTCATTTTTATTTATACAAATATCCAAATCATTAGTAGTACGAGGATATCCATGAATACTTACTGCAAAACCACCAATTACCAAGTATTGCAAATCTTATTTATTACACAACATTATAAAATCTTCAAAATCTTTTTGAAACTCGGGCATTCTATTTTTCATAGAGCTTATTTAAAAAAGTTTTTTTTACTTTTTGTATTCTAGGCAAATCAAACTCTTTACTACCAAAATAGTTTAACTTTCTTAAATCAAAAGCTTCTTTTAATCTTTCTTCAAATAATAATTTTGAAATATACATCATAGCATTATATTCAGCTTCACTAAAGGAAACTTGCTTAGCTACTATTTGTATTTTTCTATCCTTATCCATTATTAATTAATCATTAAAATTATCATTAGGCATCTAACTCTCCGGCTATCAAATTTAAACTACTCATTGTTATAACTGCATCGCTAAGCATACTTCCTTTTATTAATTCAGGATATGCTTGATAATAAATAAAACATGGTCTGCGAAAATGCAAACGATAAGGTGTGCGTCCACCATCACTTATTAAATAGTAACCAAGCTCTCCATTACCGCCTTCTACCGATGAATATACTTCGCCTACTGGCATTTCTGTTTCGCCCATTATTATTTTAAAATGATAAATTAATGCTTCCATTTTTGTATATACATCTTTCTTTTCGGGCAAATAATATGCAGGTACATCGGCATGGTAAATATCAGCATCTGTGCCTTTAAACTCTTGTACTTTTTGGTATGCCTGTTTTATAATTTCTATGCTCTGCCACATTTCATCTTGCCTTACTAAAAAACGATCGTAACAATCGCCTGTGGTACCTACCGGCACTGTAAAATTAAGATCTTCGTAGCTACTATATGGTGTGTGTATTCTTACATCATAATCTACACCAGTTGCTCGTAAATTTGGACCAGTAAAACCATAGTTTAAAGCTCTTTCGGCGGATATTGGTCCTACGCCTGTGGTACGATCCATAAAAATACGGTTGCGACGAAGTAGGTTATCAAACTCCTTTAAGGTTTCAGGGTATTCTTTTAAAAATTTTTCTAACTTTTCAAATGCTTTTGGTGTAAAATTTCTTTCGAAGCCACCAATGCGGCCAATATTTGTGGTAAGCCTACTGCCACAAACTTCTTCATAAATTTCGTAAATCAATTCTCTATATTGCATTACATATAAAAAACCTGTAAATGCACCTGTATCTACACCTACAATAGAATTGCAAATTAAATGATCGCTTATACGTGCAAGCTCCATGATGATTATGCGCAAGTAATCTACTCTCTTGGGGGTTTGTACTCCTAATAATTTTTCGCAAGTAATGTGCCAACCCATATTATTTAATGGCGATGAGCAATAATTTAACCTATCTGTAAGAGGCGTAATTTGATATAAAGCTCTACGTTCTGCAATTTTTTCAAAAGCTCTGTGTATATACCCTACTGTAGATGTAGCTTTTAAAATTCGCTCACCATCCATTTCCAAAATATTTTGAAACACACCATGTGTAGCAGGGTGAGTAGGTCCAAGATTTAGGGTGGTGGTTTGTTTTTCTAAACTCCCTTCTGGTAAAATGATATGCTCGTTATTCATTTATAATATTTATTTTACACAACTATATTAAGATTTCTACACCACAAAGGAAGTCGTTGTGTACTTCTTTTCCTCTGTTTCATTGTGAGAAAGTTCTACCTTCCAAACATTTCATCGTCTTTATCAATTCTTGTTTGATCTTCCAATGGAAATTCTTTTCGCAACGGAAAATAATCCATTTCATCTACATTTAAAATTCGTTTTAAATTTGGATGACCTACAAAATTTACTCCGTAAAAATCGTAGGTTTCTCTTTCCATAAAATTTGCTGATTCGTATAATGCCGTAGCGGTAAAAACATCTGGCTTACCAATATCAGTAAATACTTTAAACCGAATACGAACATTATCTTTTAGATTATGTAAGTGATATACTACACACAATTCTGCTCCTGTATTATCAGGATAATGTACTGCCTGTAAATCGGTTAAAAATTGAAATTTCAATTCTTCATCATCATATAAAAATTGTAATACTCTTATATTAATATCTTTTTCGGCAACAAAGGTAAGCATACCATAAGGTTGCTGCCATTGACTAAGTTGATCTCCAAATTTATTGGTAAGTTTTTGTTGTATTATATCGTTTGTTAATGCCATTGTATTTATAAAAAATTAAACTAAGTACTTTTTATTGTATTCCATAACTATTAAGCAATTCTTTATACTGTTCGCTTTCTCTCCTTCTCAAACTTTCGTTGTGTACTAGCTCTTGTATTTTCATAAACCCATCTAAAATTGCTTCGGGTCTTGGAGGACAGCCTGGTACATACACATCTACTGGTATTACTTGGTCTATGCCTTGCATTACAGAATAGGTATCGAAAATGCCACCACTACTTGCACATGCGCCTACGGCCATTACCCAACGAGGCTCAGCCATTTGCAAATAAACTTGTTTTAAAATTGGACCCATTTTTTTTGAGATTGTACCCATCACTAAAAGTAAATCGCATTGGCGTGGGCTAAAACTCATACGCTCACTGCCAAATCTTGCTAAATCGTAATGGCTGGCAGCAGTAGCCATAAACTCTATACCACAGCAGCTTGTAGCAAATGGCAATGGCCAAATTGAATTTTTACGAGCTAGGCCAACTACTTTTTCAAAACTAGTGGCCATAAAACCATCGCCCATATATCCTTCGGGAATACCAGCGAATTTTACGGTGTTATTATATTGTACTGGACGCATATTTTTTAATTTGCTAATGTGCTGATTTGCCAATTTGCTAATTTCTTAACTATAAAGCTTTTTATCGAATAGCATTTTTAAATGATTATTTTAATTAAATTATTTTATCTTTTAAAGATTGCTTTTTTTTATTTTTTTTTCTTACAATTAGCATATTAACTAATTAGCTAATATCTTTATTCCTCCCACTTTAATGCACCCTTTTTAAATATATAAATAAAGCCAACTAAAAAACAAGCTACAAATAAAAGTACTGCTAAAAAAGTATGCCAGCTCATTGTAGGATCTGCAGCAAATTCTCTAAAATTTACTGCATAAGGGTAAAAGAATATTACTTCTACATCTAACAAAACAAAAAGTATTGCTATCAAAAAGTACTTTATAGCCATCGGCTGTCGGGCATTCCCCTTTATTTCAATTCCACTTTCAAAATTTTGAAGCTTATCGGCTGTTTTTCTTTTTGGTCCAAATTTACTTGATAGTAATATCATTGTACCAACAAAACCCATTGCAAAAATAATTTGCAAAACAATTGGAAGATAATTTATACTGCTATTTTCGATTATTTTAAGAAAAAAAAACTGCATACTTTTTTTATAATTTTTACAAAAATACGCTACCAAAGTGAATATACCATAGGTAGAAAAAATTTATATATAAAAAGGCTCTGAATATTTCAGAGCCTTTTTGTTATTTCTTTTTAGCTATTATTTTTTTTTTACTGGGGCAACAACTTTTGGTTTTGTAGTTGTTGAGGGTTTTGCAGCTGGTTTTGTTACTGATGGTTTTGTTACTGCTGGTTTTGTTACGGATGGTTTTGTACTAGGACTATTTTTAGTTACAAATTCTTTATTTTTTATTGAATTAGCATCGGAAGTGTCTAGTAATAACGCTTTGTCGGCATAAGCAATTGCAGCAGCCTGATCTTTTTTAATATTAAAAGCATATTGCATCATATAAGTATATGCTCCAATCATTTGATCTTTTATTTTAGTTTTATCGGCTGCTCTTTCGCCAACTTCAATAGCTTTTAAATAAGCAGCAGCTCCTGTGCCTAATGTCATTGTAGAATCTATACCAGCACTAGATTTTGCTGCCATATAAAACCCAAACATATCATCGGGGTACTTTGCCATATATTTATTAAAAACTGCTTCGGCAGCTTGATAATTATTTACTCTGTAATAATTATAGCCTGCATTGTATAAATCTACATTATTATAACTCTTTTTTACTGTTAAAATTTTATTGTACCAATTAGCAGCTTCTGCAAAATTTCCTTTGCCTTTGTAATAGTCTGCCATTACTTTTAAATAGTCGGCTTTGTTTTTTTCTAATGAATCTAATGCTACAGCTTTTTCAATATAAGTTGCAGCAATTTGTTCGCTACCTGCAAATTTTAGTAATGTAAATGCATATGTAGAATAATCTCCAGTTCCAATTTTATTTACATCTTGTTTTTTAAAATACTCTTCAAAACTTGCTTTTGCATTTACCGAATCATTTAATTTTAAATACGAATATGCTTTTAACCCAAATAAATTAGGTATTGGCACAGTACCACCAGCAGCAATACACTCATTACATTTTGCAATAGATTCTGCATACAATCCTTGTGCAAATTTCATACGAGCCCTAAATAAACATGCGCTTGGATCATCATCTGATACTGCTAATGCTTTTTCTAAATAACCGGCACTTTTAGTTACATCTGACTCATAATAATAATTAAAAAGTGTATTGTAAACTGGTGCATAATTAGGATCTTTAGCAATTGCATTGTTGAAATGCCCCAAATACAAAGACTCTTGCGATATACCTTGCGACTGATACAAACGACCAGTACGATATATTGCTCTTGCATAATTTGGATTGATTGCTAATGCAGACTGGTAAGCCTGTACAGCACTACCACCTTCATTATTTTTTCTATAAGCATCACCAAGATTTGCCCATACTTCGGGGTCTTTAAAGCCTTTTAAAGTTGTAGCAAATTTTAATTTTTCTATTGCATAATTTGCATCGCCATTTTTTATTTCGGGATTACTGTTTGGTGCACCAACAGCATTTAAAACATCTATTCGCTTTGCACCACTAAGGTTTATTGCTGTTTCAAAACGGCTTTTTGCATCTGCTACATTACCTTCCAACAAACCAATATGCCCCATACCTGCAAGCAATAAAGGGCTGTTAGGATTAGCCGATAATTTTTGCTGGTACAAAGTTTTAGCTCCAGCAATATCTTGTAAGCCAATTAATGCTTGCCCTAAGTAATATACCGCAGACTCATCTCCAGCATTAGCTGCTGAAAGTTTTTGAAAAACCTCTTTGGCACTTTTATACCTTTCGTAGTACAAGAATTTTTTCCCATCTTCGATTGTTTGTGCTGTTACATTTACTGTAAAAAGTATGGTTAATACAACCATTAAAAGCGTTTTCAATTTTGTCATTGTTTCAATTTGATTTTAATAAATACAATTTTAAAGAATTTGTAGCAATAAATAGAATTAGTGATTATTTTTTTTCGGGATTTCTGTTTAAATTAACATTACGAACATTAAAATTCATAATTGGACCAAGATAAGACCGTCTAAAAATTAATTGTCCTCTTTCGTATTTTAAAAATGCTATAAACCCAGAGCCCAAGCCAGTATAATTTTCTTTGCTAATGTAATACAAACCTCGTACCAAAGGGTAACGCCTATTTAAAATGCTTTGCTGTGTTGGCAAAATAAATGGCTTTTTATCGCATAAATCGCATTGTATTAGTGCAATTTTTACTTTTTTTAATAAGGCCAATTGTTTTGCATCTTCAGGGTTTCCAATTCTATTTATACCTACAAAGCCAATTGCATTTTGGTGTGTGGCTATATAATCGAAAACTTCATCGCTATTTTTTACGGCTTTTACAACACTTGTATCAAAGTTATTTCCTTTTAAAATAGAATCTTGTATAAACCTTACTGTGCTTGTTCTATTTAAACCATCAAAAACAAGTGTTTGTTCTCTTTTAAATTTACCAATTAGCCTTTGTTTTAAATTATCTAAAGAGAAAAATGTATCGGTATTGTTTTTATTTATAATTACTGCAATTGCATCTGTTGCTATTTCGTTCCAAGCAGGATTAAAACCTAAGGAATCAAACATGTACTTTTCTTCGTTTGGCTTTAAACCTCTGGTAATTATAATTAGCCTGTTTATTGAATCTTTAAAATAATCTTTTAAGCAATCGGCTTCGGATTTGTAATGTGCATTTATTTTAGTGCCAGGGTTTGATGCCTCGTACATGGTAATTTGCTCTTTCATTACTGGTTCAAAAGATTCATCTACACTAATATCTATTGTGCCGCTTTTTGGAGTATCAGTGGGTTTAGTTTTTTTTACATCTTCATTGCATGAAATAAAAACAAAAAAGTGGATAAAAGATAAAAATACCAATATCAATTTATTAATCTTCATACTAAATTTATCTAAAATATTTTTTTTGATAACCTCTAAAAATACGAAACGAACCATAAATACAACAAACTATGCCAAATATTTTTATTAGTGTAGGATCGTATCGGCTTACAAAGTCTATCATTTTTCCTTGAGGAAAAAAAATTAAAATGCCTGCTGCAAAAATAACTGCTCCCATTACATAATTGGTTATGCTTTGCATAAGCACTATGCTTTTTTGTCTTGTGCTAAGTTTTTCGTTTTCAAATTCTTCGAGTGCCATATTTTAATTTTAAAAAGAGCAATTTAGTAATAAAAAAATTAAAATTATTCGGTAGCCACAAACTTTACTGGTATTGTATTGTAGACAGATACATTTTCTCCTTTTGATTTTCCAGGTATCCATTGTGGCATAATTTTAAGTACACGTATTACTTCATTGTTAAAGGCTTTACCTCCATCTTCTTCTATTTCAAATGATTTTAATTTGCCATCGTAGCCTACTACAAATTTTATTTTTACTGCTATTATTTGCCCTTCATCTAAATCTTGGGGATTGTGCAAATTGTTTTCTAAAAATTTGCGTAATGCTTGCATTCCGCCAGGATATTGTGGCATTACTTCTGCAATTTCGGTAGGGGTTTCTTTATCTACAAAAATTTTTGGTATTGGTTTTGTTGCTAATGTATCTAAACCTTTTGTTAACTCGGTATTTACTTTTGCTACAACATCTGGTATTCCTATAAAATCTACATCGCTTATTTGGATATTTGGATTGAAATTTTGGATTTTTTCAACATCTGTTTTGTTTACAATTTTTATATTGGTTGGTAATGCTTGGGTAGAATGTGCAGGCAATGGTTTTGTAAAAGCATTTGGTTTTTGAATTTCAATTTTCTTTTTATCCAATATTTTATTTTTTGGAGGTGCAGATAAAATACAAATAGTACCGCCTGTATTGAAAATTACATGTGATGTTTTTTTTATAAAACTTAGTGAAATGAATATTATTACTAAGCCAAACATAGCTACCAAAGCTTTGTACAGTCTATTGTTGTAAAATTTTCGTAGTGCATAGGCTCCATATAATTTATTTTTGTTTTCAAAAATAATATCGAGTACATCGGCTTTTAAAATTGCATCTGATTTCATAATAGTAGTTTTTAAATAATGAAAATATAAAATTAAAAACGGCCGTTTGGTTATAAGATACAATTACAAATAATTTCCATAAATGTTGATAAAAGATATGCTGATGATGGGCTGGGGATTGTAGTGTAAATCCTTATATTGCCTGCATTTGGGGCAATATAAGATTGTAACGAAAAGCGCCAACTAATGTTGAATATAGTAATAATGCAGATAGCCCCAAATGAAAAAAATAAATTTTGTTTGAAAACTATAAAATAAATTTGCTATATGCAATATTTTAAAATTGGGAAATTGGCAGCAAGCCATGGCATTACTGGAGAGTTAATTTTGCAACATAGTTTAGGAAAAAAAACTTTGTTGAAAGGTGTAGAAGCAATTTTTTTGGAGCAGCCAAAAAATAATTTTTTGCCACATTTTATTGAAAAAATTACTTCTAAAAGCGATACAGAAATATACATAAAGCTGGAAGGCATAAATAGTTTAGAAATAGCAAGAAAATTAACTCCAAAAGAAGTGTGGTTACAAGAAGATGATTTTAATAATCATAAAGCAAAAGCTGCGCCTATTGCATTGCTTGGCTATAATATAATTGATGGAGAAACTGACCTTGGCTCAATAATAGAGGTAATGGAAATGCCTCACCAAATACTTTGTACTATCTTATATAATGGCAATGAGGCACTAATACCTATACATGAAGCTAACTTAATAAAAATGGATAATAAAAATAAAAAAGTGTATGTAGATGTGCCAGATGGGTTGCTAGAAATTTATGGATAGATGATGAATTAGGAGTGATTAAAACCTAAAGAAGAAATAAAAATATACTAACAATATTTAGCGTAAAATAATTTAGCAATAAAACAGCAACGCATTATAGCACATTTTGATTTGGATTCGTTTTTTGTATCGGTAGAGATATTAAACAACCCAATGCTTAAAGGCAAGCCTGTAATAGTAGGTGGCTCGGAACGTGGAGTAGTAGCAGCTTGTAGCTATGAGGCTCGTAAATTTGGCATACACTCTGCTATGCCATCGGCTAGGGCGAAGCAGCTTTGCCCTCAGGCAATTTTTGTGCATGGTACAAGGGGCGAATATAGTAGATACAGCCGCTGGGTTACACAAATTATTGCCGATAAAGCTCCCCTTTTTGAAAAAGCTTCGATAGATGAATTTTATATAGACCTTACTGGCATGGATAAATTTTTTAATCCGCTGCAATGGACAATTGATTTGAGGAATGAAATAATGCAAGCTACAGGTTTGCCAATTTCGTTTGGTTTATCGAGCAATAAAATGATGGCAAAAATTGCTACCAACCAAGCTAAACCTAATGGTTATTTGCAAATACCTTTTGGAAAAGAAAAAGAATTTTTAGCACCTTTACCTGTAGCCGAAATACCAGGAGTGGGCAAGCATGCACAAGAAGTGCTTGCCTATTTAGGTGTACAAAAAATAAGGCATATTGCTAATGTGTCTGCACAGTTATTGGAAGAAAGGCTTGGCAGTTTTGGGTTGGAATTAATTGCAAAATGTAATGGTTTGCATAATGGAATTGTTACCAATTATCATGAAGCAAAATCAATATCTACCGAAAATACTTTTGATAAACCTGTGTATGAGCTACCATTTATAAATGCTGAACTTGTACGATTTACTGAAAAAATATGTTACGAACTTAGAAAAGAAGAAAAAGTAACTGGTTGTGTGGCTGTAAAAATTAGATACCCAAATTTTGAAACTTTTCAGAAACAAATTTCTATAGATTATACAAGTGCCGATGAAGATATTATACCTATCGTAAAAGAATTATTTAAAAAATTACACAAAAAAGGAGAACCTATTCGATTACTAGGCGTACGTTTAAGCGACCTTACTGGCAATGCGGTACAAACAAATTTGTTTGCAAATAACGAAAAGAAAAATGATTTGTATAAAAGTATTGATGATGTGAAAAACCGATTTGGGAAAGGGCTATTAAAAAGAGCATCTAGCAAATAAACCCATCTGACAAATGCGTTAAATTTTTTTTTGTAAGTACTCTTAATGTTGCATCTCTTACTTCTGTCATTGTTTTTCTAAGACCACAATTAGTTTCATTACAATCTTCACATTTTTCATAAAAATTTAAACTTACGCAATGTACTAATGCAATTGGTCCTTCTATAATCCTTATTGCTTGAGCTATTGAAACTTTTTTTGGAGAAACCGCCAAATAATATCCACCACCTTTTCCTTTTTTGCTTTCTAAAATATTATTTTTTTTTAAAAGAAGTAAAATCGATTCTAAAAATTTTAAAGGTATTTTTTTTTCTTTTGCTATTTCAGAAATAAGTATTGGACCATCGCCATATTTTTTTGCTAAATAACCAAGTGCTTTTAAACCGTATATTGTTTTATTTGATAGCATACAACTAGAGTATCATTTTAGCATAAAAATAGATGATTATTTGCAACTTAAGTTATTGAAATTAAAATTGTTTTTAAAATTAAAAAAAATAGAAATTTAGTAGTCTATTTAATTAGTAGAGTATTATATTTGCAGAATAAAAAAAAAGACTATGAGTTTACAATTAGGAGATGCTGCTCCAAATTTTACAGCACAAACAACTGAAGGAGATATAAATTTTTACGACTATTTGGGTGATAGTTGGGGTGTATTATTTTCGCACCCTGCCGATTATACACCAGTATGTACAACTGAACTTGGGCGTACTGCGGCATTAAAAAGCGAATTTGCACAACGAAATGTAAAAGTACTTGCAGTAAGTGTAGATGGCTTAGAAAAGCACAAAGATTGGGTAAAAGATATTAACGAAACACAAAATTGTACGGTAGATTTTCCAATAATAGCCGATGAAGAAAAGAATGTTGCAAGTTTGTATGATATGATTCACCCAAACGCATCGGAAACTTTTACAGTACGATCGTTGTTTATTATTGGACCCGATAAAAAACTCAAACTATCGCTTACATATCCTGCAAGTACTGGCAGAAATTTTATTGAAGTACTACGGGTTATTGATTCATTGCAGTTAGCTGCAAATTATAGTGTGGCTACACCAGCAGATTGGAAGCAAGGCGAAGATGTAATAGTATCGCTTGCAGTAAGCACTGCAGATGCTGAAAGAAAATTTGCAAAGGGAATAAAAATTGTAAAGCCATATTTAAGATATACGGCACAACCAAATATTGATTAGGTTTTTCGGGGGTTAAATTTTAATCAGTAAGCCTTCCTTTTTAGGAAGGCTTTTATTTTCTTTTTAATTGTTGCATTAAAGCTCTAAATTCTTTTGGTGCTTCGGCACACAATTCAATTTTGGCTCCATGTATATCTTCAAAATTGAGTTTGTACGAATGTAAAGCAAGTCTATTTATCATTGGTCTTTCTTCCAAATCATGCTTACCAAGTTTATAATTTTTTTTGATAGATGATAAAAGCACTGGCTTGCCGTCACCATATAGTGGGTCGCAAGTAAGTGGGTGACCTATTTCTTTACAATGTACTCTTATTTGATGCGTACGACCAGTAAATAGTTGAAACGATACTAATGAATAATTTACATTTCCATCTAACACTTCGTACCCTGTTTTAGATTCTTTTCCGCTACGATGCACTGTCATTGTACCTTTACGAGTAAGATGATCAGTTATTGGAGCGTCTATTACTCCTGCATTTTCTATTGGTTGTCCTTTTACTACTCCTAAGTAAAATTTCTCTACTCCCCTATCTTCAAAAATTTTGCAAAGGTATTTATGAGTTATTTCGGTTTTGGCAAATATTATCAAACCACTTGTATCTTTATCTAACCTATGTACAGTAAAAATGTTACCGTATTTTTCTAGTAGGTATTCTTTCAATGATTTTTCAGTTTGTTCTCTATCTGGTATAGTTAGCAACCCACTTGCTTTATTTATTGCTACAAAATCATTGTTTTCAAAAATTATTTCGAATTTATTTTTTGACATTATTAATTAGTTTCGCACAACGAAACAAAGTTTTTTAATTACTTATTGTGCCTTATTTTTATTTATTTTTTACAGATTTTTGTTTTTTTAAAACTATTGCTTTACCGACTGTTTCTGTTTTAGCTAAAGCTGCTGCTTTTTTTTCGGAATGGGTTTTAAATTTTCTGGGTTGAGGTGTTTTTATTTCCCTCTTATTTTTGGGCGCTTTTGGTAATACAATTGTATTTTCTAAAGCTGCATCTATTTCAGCATTTGTAAAATCTTTCCCTTTCTTTTTATCTATTTCAATATCTAGTATTTTTTTATTTTCATTTATAGTGTTTAAATCATTTACTTGCTTTTTTCCTCTTTTAGATTCGTTCATGTATTTCAGTACTCGAATTTCTTTTTCGCTGAGATAGCGCCATTTGCTACGCTCTACATTTTTCTTTGTAAGCCCTGCATACATTACTCTATCTAAGCCTTTTACATCGTAACCAAGGCTTTCAAATATACGGCGCACTATACGATTACGACCACTATGTATTTCTATACCTATTATAGATTTATCCTTTGCATCGGCATAAGCAAGACTATCTACAAGTACCAATCCATCTTCTAATACAAGGCCAGTTAGAATTTTTTCGAAATCATTTTTGGTTAAATTCTTATCTAATTTTACTTGATATATTTTTGTAATAGCAAAACTGGGGTGAGATAGTTTCTGTGTAAGATCTCCATCATTTGTAAGCAATAAAACTCCAGATGTGTTTCTATCTAACCTGCCAATTGGGTAAACTCTTTCTACCGTAGCTTGGCGTATTAAATCCAAAACGGTTTTACGACCCTGAGGATCGTCGGTAGTAGTTATATAATCCTTGGGTTTGTTAAGTAAAATATAAACCAAGTTTTTGGTTACAAATAACTTTTTACCATTATACTCTACACTATCGGTAGGTTGAACTTTGTAGCCAGGTTCGGTACAAATTGTATCGTTTACTTTTACAGTATTTGAAGCAATAACTGCTACTGCATCTCTACGAGAGCATATTCCGCAATGTGCCAAAAACTTATTTAATGGCATTACAACATCTGTTGTAATTTGATTTTGAGTAGTTTGTACAATCGATTTGCCACCATTTTTCTTTGGTTCAAAAACCACTTTTTTGGTAGATGGTTCAAGAGGTAATACGCCTCTCTTAATTTGCCTAGCTTTATATTCTTCGGCTTTTTTGGTTTCAAAATAGGCTCGCTTTTCTTTCAAAGCTTTTTTCTTTTCTTGCCTATATTCTTCTTTTACAACACTATTTTTTTTAGGGTTTATAAATTTTTTAAATGCATCTTGTGCCATAGTATGTGTGGTTTAGCTATTTTACAACAGTAATATTTATGCAAATGTATGTATAAAAAAGGTTGTGGTTTGTGTTAGTTTAAGTAACTTATTTTGAAGCACCTATCAACATTTACATATTATGTAGTATACTCTATTACTCAAAAATATTTATTTCATTATACAAAGTATCTCTTTCTATAGGCGTTCGTTTTGCTTGTTTTATAAGCATTACAAGTTCTTCGGTGGTCATGGTAGGTGTTTGCTCTTCGCTGCCAGCCATACTATATATTTTGGTAGTATCATCTATGGTGCCATCTATATCATTTACACCAAACGAAAGACTTAGTTGTGCATTTTGCCTGCCAAGCATTGGCCAATATGCTTTTAAATGAGGAAAATTATCTAAGTAAATTCTTGCAATAGCATATAAGCGCATATCTTCTGTGATACTGCTTTCGGCTACATGGCTCATATCGTTATTGCTATTCCTAAATTTTAATGGTATAAATGTATTAAAGCCTTTTGTTTTATCTTGCAAGGTTCTTAATTGGCTCATGTGGTGTACCAAATGCTCGTATTTTTCTATATGGCCATAAAGCATGGTTGCATTGCTATGCATACCTAAGTTGTGTGCCTCTTCGTGTATTTGCAACCAGCCATTGCCCGATACTTTATCGGCACAAATTTGTGAGCGTATATCTTCATGAAAAATTTCGGCACCGCCACCTGGCAAAGATTGTAAGCCAGCATCATTTAATACCTTCATGCCTTGTGCTATAGTTAGTTTTGCTTTTCTAAACATATAATCTAACTCTACCGCTGTAAATCCTTTTATATGCAAACTTGGCCTATGCGCTTTTATTTTTTGTATGAGCTCTATAAAATAATCTATATTCATTTTTGGGTGCACGCCGCCTACTATATGCACTTCGGTTATTGGCTTATTATCGTAAGTTTTTACAATGTCAAGCATTTGATCTATGCTAAGCTCCCAGCCTTCTTCTTTTTGTGCATATAATTTTGAGTACGAGCAAAATTTGCAACTAAATACACAAACATTGGTTGGCTCTATATGAAAATTACGATTAAAATAAGTTTTGTTGCCATGCAGTTTTTCCCTGATATAATTGGCTAATACTCCAGCAAATGGCAAATCGGCTTGCTCAAAAAGTATTTGGCACTCATCGTTGGTAATG
Source organism: Ferruginibacter sp. (assembly GCA_013141435.1). Taxonomy (GTDB): domain Bacteria; phylum Bacteroidota; class Bacteroidia; order Chitinophagales; family Chitinophagaceae; genus Ferruginibacter. The sequence goes on along the minus strand of JABFQZ010000001.1, from coordinate 182,099 downwards.
CGCTCACTGTCTTTTACTTTTTGTGCAATATTTTTAAGCGAAATATTGGTAGTGTTGGATATTAAAAAATCTAAAGTGGGAAGCATTTTTTTGTTGCAAATTTACGAAATTATGCCATCTTTAGTGCATGGTATATACCTTTTATAAAATAGAATTGGCATTAACTGTTTATGGAATGAATTAACAAATAATAGCACCACATTATTGCCAACATTTATGCTTCAGTACCTAAACCAGCGCTCAAATACTCTCTATTCATACGGGCAATATTAGCAACCGAAATACCTTTTGGGCATTGAGCCTCGCATGCATAGGTATTTGTACAATTACCAAACCCTTCTTTATCCATTTGAGCTACCATATTTAAAGCTCTACTTTCTCTTTCGGGTGCACCTTGTGGCAATAATGCCAATTGCGATAATTTAGCACTTACAAAAAGCATAGCACTTCCATTTACACATGTGGCTACACATGCTCCACAACCTATGCAAGATGCTGCATTAAATGCTTCATCGGCATTCTTTTTATCGATAGGTATTGCGTTAGCATCTACTGCATTTCCTGTATTTACACTTATAAATCCGCCAGTTTCTATTACTCTATCAAAGGCGGTTCTATCCACCACCAAATCTTTTAATACCGGAAAAGCTCCACTACGCCAAGGTTCTACAACAATGGTTTCGCCATCTTTAAAGGCACGCATGTGCAATTGGCAGGTTGTGTTTTGTGCCCACGGACCATGTGCTTCGCCATTTATATGCATACTACACATACCGCAAATACCTTCTCTACAATCATGGTCAAAAGCTATTGGCTCTTTACCATCTACAATAAGTTGCTCATTTAGTACATCAAACATTTCTAAAAAACTCATTTCGCTAGAAATGTCTTTTACTTGGTAAGTTTCAAAACTACCTTTTGATTTATTGTTTTTCTGACGCCAAATTTTTAGGGTCAAATTCATGTGGTAATGTTCCATTGTAGTTTCTAATTATATTTAATGGTTTACTTTTTATTTATAACTCCTTTGTGTAGGTTTTACAATTTCAAAACTCAAATCTTCTTTGTGCAATTGCCAATCGCTTTCGCCTTTGTTTTCCCAAGCCGCTACATAAGCAAAATTATCATCATCTCTTTTTGCTTCGCCTTCGTCGGTTTGACTTTCTTCTCTAAAATGCCCACCGCAGCTTTCGTTTCTATTCAATGCATCTTTACACATAAGCTCTCCAAGCTCCATAAAATCGGCTACTCTACCTGCTTTATCCAACTCTGGGTTCATTTCATTTATTTCGCCAGGCACTCGAACATTGCTCCAAAATTCTTTTTTCAATGCTTGTATTTCTACAATGGCTTCTTGTAATCCTTTTTCGTTACGAGCCATGCCGCACTTATCCCACATTATTTTTCCTAAGCGTTTATGAAAACTTTCTACCGTTTGTGTTCCTTTAATGTTCATCAATTTATTCAACCTATCAGCCACTATTTTTTCAGCATCTACAAAAGCTTGTTGGTTAGTATCTACAGCACCAGAGCGTATTTCATCGGCCAAATAATTGCCTAAAGTATATGGTATTACAAAGTAACCATCGGCTAGGCCTTGCATAAGTGCCGATGCTCCTAAACGGTTTGCACCATGATCGCTAAAATTTGCTTCGCCTAAAGCATATAATCCTTTTACTGTAGTTTGCAATTCATAATCTACCCATAAGCCTCCCATTGTATAATGTACGGCAGGGTAAATACGCATAGGCATTTCGTATGGGTTTTCGCCAGTAATTTTTTCGTACATTTCAAAAAGATTACCGTATTTTTCTTTAACTACTTCTTTGCCTATTACAATAATTTCGGCTTCGCTTACATTGGTTAGGGCTTTTTTGCCAACTTCTATTTTTCCATATCTTTTTATAGCATCTGCAAAGTCTAAAAATACTGCCATTTTAGTAGTACCTACACCAAAGCCAGCATCGCAGCGTTCTTTAGCAGCACGGCTTGCTACATCTCTTGGTACTAAATTGCCAAACGCAGGGTATCTTCTTTCTAAATAATAATCTCTTTCCTCTTCTGGTATTTCACTTCCTTTGCGGTTATCGCCTTGTTTTTTGGGTACCCATATTCTTCCATCGTTACGCAAACTTTCGCTCATTAGGGTAAGTTTACTTTGGTGGTCGCCACTCACAGGTATGCAAGTTGGGTGTATTTGTGTAAAACATGGATTGCCAAAAAATGCACCTTTTTTATGTGCTTTCCAAGCTGCTGTTACATTGCTTCCCATGGCATTGGTGCTCAAATAAAATACATTTCCGTATCCACCTGTACACAATAATACCGCATGAGCTCCATGTCTTTCCAATTGGCCAGTTATTAAATCTTTTGCTATTATACCTTTTGCTACTCCATCTATAAGTACTACATCTAACATTTCGTGCCTGCGAAACATGGTTACATTGCCCAAAGCCACTTGCCTTTCAATAGCACTGTAAGCACCCAAAAGTAGTTGTTGCCCTGTTTGCCCAGCTGCATAAAAAGTGCGTTGCACCTGCGTTCCACCAAAACTACGATTGCTCAATAAGCCACCATATTCTCTAGCAAATGGTACACCTTGTGCCACACATTGGTCTATAATTGCATTACTCACTTCGGCAAGTCTGTGTACATTTGCTTCTCTTGCACGGTAATCTCCACCTTTTACAGTATCATAAAACAAGCGAAAAACAGAATCTCCATCATTTTGATAATTTTTTGCAGCATTTATACCACCTTGTGCGGCTATACTATGTGCACGCCTTGCACTATCCTGAAAACAAAATGCTTTTACTTTATAGCCAAGCTCCCCTAAAGCTGCTGCTGCCGATGCTCCAGCCAAACCAGTGCCTACTACAATTACTTCTAATTTTCGTTTATTGGCAGGGTTTACAAGCTTTACATGACCTTTGTAATCTTCCCATTTTTGGCTCATTTCGCCGTGTGGAATATTTGAATTCATAAATGTTTTTTTTACTTCACATCTACCTCACAAAGGAGAAAGTTTGTGAAATTTTAAAATTCCTGTTTTAATCAAATTTTTAATTTCCCTTTTCTTATAAAAAATATTTTTTTTGTCCAATCAAAAACAATAACTATGGTCATCATCGTTGTGTCACTCACTTCTAAGGCAAATCTTTATTCTTCTTTAATTAAGGCGATATAAAAAGTTTAAAGCCCAATATTAAAAATTAAGTTTTGAATTTAAAATACTAAACTCAATACTCACATCTCATTTTACCCAACCCAAATACATTGCAACAGGCATACTTGCAAACAACAACGAAATACCTACTGAATATACAACACCAATAGTTTTTATAATAGGAGTATATTTTTTATGGCTTACTCCAAATGTTTGAAATGCACTTTGAAAACCATGCAATAAATGCCAACACAACGAAAAACAACCCAATACATATACAATAACTACCATCAAATTTCTACCAAAAACATTCAACATTTCTTGATATAAATTATGTACAGTTTGATTATTGTACTCTTGCCCAAGTGTAGCTTCGCCAAGTGCTTGTACATTAAACATGCCACCAAAACGACTAGGTACCCAAAAATGATAAAAATGCATTATTAAAAATATTAAAATAAGTGTACCCAATAACCCCATGCTTTTGCTATACCATTTGCTCTTGCTATCAGCTTTAGAAACCATGTATTTTACAGGTCTAGCGGCAGTGTTTTGTTTCCAGAGTTTTAACCCCTGCACTATATGTAGCAACAAAAAAGCCATTAACCCTATTTCCATGGTACGTATAATTAAATTACTACCCATAAAATGCCCCCAATGGTTAAACGTTTCACCACCATCGTTATAAAAAATCATAGAATTTAAAAGTGCATGTATTACTAAAAAAGAAATTAGAAATAAACCTGTAGCACCCATCGTAATTTTTTTTCCGATAGATGAGGTAAAAAAAAGTTTCCAAGTCATATAAAGAATATTGTAGTGAATATTTGGTGTTACAAATGTACGAAATTGAAAATGCATTATTTAATAATTCTACTGTTTATTTTTTGGGGAATAATTATAAGAAAAGATTTAGTTTGTGTTTAAAGAAATTCTATAAATACAAAATGTTTTTATAGAACATTTCAATTTTACATTTTTAATTCAATTTCGCTAAGTTTTTTAATAATTGCATACCTTGCACAAGTGAAAAATAAAAATGTTTCGTACTTAATTTTACTAATAGCAGCCCTTTTTTTATTTTGGATAAAAAATAACCAAAGAGGCAAATCAAAAAAAATAACAGAAAGGGTAACTGTAGAAAATGTAACTGATGCTTATACACAATTAAGAGAAGGTAACAAAACTATAAAATATAGTCGCCATGCAAAATGCCGTATGGATTGTAGACATATTGATGAAAGCGAAATAAAAGAAATATTAGAAACTGGATTAATAAATTACAATAAAGAGCAGGAAACTGAAAAAGGAATAACATACCCTTTGGAAGGAACAACACATGATGGGCAGCATGTACGTATTGTTTTTGCACCACACCAAAATGAAATTACTGTTGTTACTGCAATAGATTTAGATACCAACTGGCCATGTGGAAATTGTAACTAAATTTATAAATTTCCATAAAAAATTATTTAGAATTTTGAGAGTTGTAAATTCAATAAAAATTATAGCATGAAATTAAAATCGTTTTTGGCAAAACCTTTTGCCAATTATGTTTACAAACAAATAAAAAAAAGTATGGTAACTGCGGTGGCAGACCAAGATGAAATTTTTACTAATTTAATAAAATCTGCATCAAAAACAATATTTGGAACCGACCATAGTTTTACAGAAATAAAAAACCATTCAGATTATTGTACGAATGTACCAATAAGGGATTACGAAGCATTTAAACCTTACATAGATAAAATAAAAGCTGGTAAGCAAAATGTAATTTGGAAAGGAAAGCCAATATATTTTGCTAAAACCAGCGGTACTACAAGCGGAGCTAAATATATTCCAATTACCAAAGACTCCATACCTAATCATATAAATACAGCTCGTAATGCACTGCTTTGTTATATGGTAGAAAGCGGAAACACAAAATTTGCCAATGGCAAACTTATTTTTTTGAGTGGTTCACCAGAGTTAGAAAGAGTAGGCGATATACCAACCGGACGATTGAGCGGTATTGTAAATCACCATGTGCCAAAATATTTACGAAGCAATCAAATGCCATCGTTTGAAACCAATTGTATAGAAGAATGGGAAGAAAAATTAGAAAAAATAGTAGAAGAAACTATTAACGAAGACATGGCTTTAATAAGCGGCATACCTCCATGGGTACAAATGTATTTTGATAAGTTGCAAGAAAAATCTGGCAAAAAAATAGCAGATCTTTTTCCAAATTTTAGTGTAATGGTACAAGGTGGAGTAAACTATGAGCCATACAAAGCTAAGCTTTTGGAGAGTATTGGTAAACCAATAGATACAATAGAAATTTTTCCTGCAAGCGAAGGTTTTTTTGCATTTCAGGATTCGCAAAAAGAAAAAGGATTGCTATTAAATACTAATAGTGGCATATTTTTTGAATTTGTACCAGTAGATGAATTGCAAAATGAAATGCCTACCAGATTAACTTTAAAAGATGTAACCATTGGAGAAAATTATGCCCTCATAATAAGTAGCAATGCAGGTTTGTGGGCATATAATATTGGCGATACGGTAAAGTTTATATCTACAAATCCTTACAGAATTGTAGTAACTGGGCGTACCAAACATTATATATCTGCATTTGGTGAGCATGTAATAGTAGAAGAGGCTGAAGCAGCCATGTTATTGGCATTAGAAAATGAAGAAGTTTTGGTAAACGAATTTACAGTTGCACCATTTGTATCTTCAGATGCAGGTAAAAGCTATCACGAATGGTTTATAGAATTTGAAAAAATGCCTAAAAATTTATTAGCATTTGCAAAAAAAATTGATACAAATTTGCGTAGTAAAAATGTATATTACGATGATTTGATTGTTGGTAATATTTTACAAGAATTAAAAATTAGCATTGTACAAAAAAACGGATTTAATGCTTACATGAAAAGCATTGGGAAACTAGGAGGGCAAAATAAGGTTCCAAAATTGAGTAACGACAGAAAAATTGCAGATGGGTTAAATGATTTTTTGCAATAATTATTTAATGAAATGTACCATAATTAAGTTTACAATTTAAAAAAGTTTAAACTCAACTAATTCATAGAAATAATTACAATAAATATTAACACATTAAAATAAAAATAATAAAGTAATTTAGATTTTAAAAAAAATAGTATGCCCGAAATAGCTCAAAAAAAACGAATTGCCATTTTTGGCTCAACTGGTTCTATTGGCACGCAGGCATTAGATGTAATACGTACTCACAATGATATGCTTGAGGCCGAAATTTTAACAGCACAAACAAATCATGAATTATTAATAAAGCAAGCATTAGAATTTACCCCAAATGCAGTTGTAATAGGCGATGAAACAAAATTTGAACTAGTAAAAGAAGCATTAGCACTTACCAATATTAAAGTATTTGCTGGCGAAAAAGCATTGGAAGAAGTAGCCGATTTTGATACTTACGATGTAATGCTTACTGCAATTGTAGGTTTTGCTGGGTTACGACCTACACTAAAAGGTGTAAAAAAAGGTAAAGTAATAGCTTTGGCAAATAAAGAAACTTTAGTGGTAGCTGGCGATATAGTAATGCAACAAGCAATGCAATATCAGTCGCCAATTATACCTGTAGATAGCGAACATTCTGCTATTTTTCAATGCTTAGTAGGCGAAGCTCGTAACCCAATAGAAAAAATAATACTCACTGCAAGCGGAGGACCATTTTTGGGTAAAAAACCCAATTTTTTAGTAAATGTAAAAAGAGAGCATGCTTTGCAACACCCAAATTGGAGCATGGGTGCAAAAATATCGATAGATTCGGCAACCCTTATGAACAAAGGGCTTGAGATGATTGAAGCGAAATGGCTATTTAATTTAACACCTGAGCAAATTGAAGTTATAGTACACCCACAAAGTATTATACACAGTATGGTGCAATTTGAAGATGGTAGCATAAAAGCTCAAATGGGCTTACCCGATATGAAATTGCCAATACAATATGCAATGGGTTTTCCTGAAAGAATTAAAAATGATTTTCCAAGATTTAATTTTAAAAAGTATCCTAATTTAACTTTTGAAGAACCCGATTATAAAACTTTCCGAAATCTTGATTTATCTATACAAGCATTAAAAATTGGTGGTAATAAACCTTGTGTACTTAATGCTGCCAACGAAATAGCGGTATGGGCTTTTTTGCAAAACCGCATTGGCTTTTTAGATATTACTGCCGTAGTAGAAAAAACAATGGATAAAATTCCATTTATAGAAAACCCAACTTTAGACGAATATTTTGAAACCGACGGAGAGGCACGTACATTTGCAGCTTCTATAATGAAAATGTGAGAGATAATTAATAATTAATGATGAGTGATGAATTCACATATCTAAACATTATAAACTTTCAAATATTATAAAATATCAAAATACTTAAAACTTAACATTCAAAACTTATTACTTAATTAATGGAACTTTTAGCAATCAATTGGAGTAGCGTAGGATTAAAAGTGGCGCAATTACTATTATCACTTTCTATACTAGTTATACTACACGAATTTGGGCATTATATAACTGCAAAATGGTTTAAATGTAGGGTCGAAAAATTTTATCTTTTTTTTGATCCATGGTTTTCTATATTTAAAAAGAAAATTGGCGAAACCGAGTATGGTATTGGCTGGTTGCCACTTGGCGGCTATGTAAAAATTGCAGGAATGGTAGATGAAAGTATGGATAAAGAAGCCCTAAAACTACCACCACAGCCTTGGGAGTTTAGAAGCAAACCAGCTTGGCAACGTTTAATAATAATGCTTGGCGGCGTTACAGTAAATATTTTATTAGCATTTGTAATATATGCAGGTATTTTAATGGCTTGGGGACAAGATAAAATACCAAATTCTTCTTTAAAAAATGGTATATGGGTTTCTGATTCGCTAATGTATAATATTGGACTAAGAACCGGCGATAAAATTATTGCCGTAAATGGAGATACTATTAAATACTATGACGAAATTACTAAAAAAATAATTTTTAGTGGTGGTGGTAATATTGCTGTAGAAAGAAATGGCAAGCCAGCAAATGTAGTAATACCAGTAAGCCTTATAGGACAATTGGTAGAAAAGAAAAAATCGAAAACACCACTTTTAATGCAACGTTTACCAACCATTATTGGCGATTTTGATAAAGACGATTCATCAAACGCAAAAAAAGCTGGGCTACAATACTTGGATAAAATTATAAAAGTAGATTCACAAAACATTTCATTTATTGATGAAGCTGCTGCGTATTTTTCTACCAAAAAAAATGAAAAAGTTTTATTATCAGTAGAAAGAAAAGGAGCAATAATAGCAATGCCAGTACAAGTAAACGAAGATGGCAAAATAAATCCAACACTACTGAGTGGTAAGCAAATGGATAGCCTTGGAGTATTTAAAATAGAGCACACAAGTTATAATTTTATTCAGTCTTTGCCAGCAGCAGTAAAATTAGCTTATACAAAACTTAGCGAATATGTGCAGCAATTCAAATTAATTTTTTCGCCAAAAACAGGTGCTGCAAAAGGGGTTGGTGGTTTCAAATCTATGGGTTCTGTTTTCTCTGGCACAGGTTGGGATTGGGAAGGGTTTTGGAACATAACAGCATTTTTTTCAATTGCACTTGCCTTTATGAATCTATTGCCAATACCAGCTTTAGATGGTGGACATGTAATGTTTACTTTATACGAAATGATAACAGGCCGTAAGCCAAACGAAAAGTTTTTGGAATATGCACAAATTGTAGGCATGGTTATTTTATTAGCATTTATGCTACTTGCCAATGGCAACGATTGGTTTGGTTATGGAAGAGGAAGGTAGTTTAAAAAACATTTTGGGCGCTATCGTCTATCAATCATTATTCAACAGCATTTCGGGCTATACGCTACAATCTTTTGTTCGTACCTCACAAAAGTATTTTCGCTACTATCCCGCAGCCCATCTACAGTAAATCCTTGTTCAGCATTTATTGTGTATTAGTTTAAAAAAAATAAATATGCGTATATTTTCTAAAGTTGTATTCATTTGCAATTGTTGTTTTATACTTTCAGCTTTACTACGAATTTTAGAACTAGGCTACAAAAAAGGTGAAACTGTAATGCCATTACCAGCTTTAGAAGGAAGCATTGTTATACTAGGTTTTTTTGTGGCAATAATTGTAAATGCAATATTTTTTGCAACAATTATTTTAAAAAAAGTATCAAAAAAAGCAATCAATATTTCAGCATTTTACATTTGGTTTAATTTAATTTTATTACCAATACAATGTTGGTATTTCTTTGTAAAATCTAAGTAAAACATTCTTAATTTCGTTTTCATATTTATTGTAAAATGATTACATCAATATTAAAAAATAGACCTACAAAATTATTCATAGCTATAACTGCTTTTTTTGTAGCCAATGCACTTATTGCAGAATGTATTGGAGGCAAAATTTTTTCGTTAGAAAAAACATTTGGTGCAGAGCCATTTAATTTTTCATTGCTTGGGCAAAGTGGCTTATCGCTTAGCCTTACTTGCGGTGTTTTACTATGGCCATTAGAGTTTATTATTACCGATATTGTAAATGAATATTATGGACCAAAAGCAGTAAGACAAATATCATATATAGCTGTAGCGCTTATTGGGTATGCATTTGCAATGTTTTATTTGGCAATACATGTACCTGGAGCCAATTTTTGGTATGGTACAGGCATACAAGATGGAGTGCCAGATATGGGCAAAGCATTTAATGCAGTTTTTGGGCAAGGCTTATGGATAATTGTAGGAAGTATAGTTGCTTTCTTAATAGCACAAATTGTAGATGTAACCGTTTTTCACAAAATAAAAAAAGCCACTGGCGAAAAAAAAGTATGGCTAAGAGCTACAGGCTCTACCTTAGTATCGCAATTGGTAGATAGTTTTATAGTATTATTTATAGCATTTTATATTGGAAAAGATTGGAGTTTTCAAAGAGTATTAGCAATTTGTCTAGTAAATTATGCTTACAAATTTGTAATGGCAATTGTACTTACACCGCTTATATATTTTTTAGAAAATAGAATAGAAAATTACCTAGGAAAAGCTACAGCATTGCAAATGAAAAAAGCAGCAATGGAAAAATAAAAGTAGTACATATTTTGTGCTTATCAAAAGGGAGAATCTTATTTTATTTTTACAATATTTCACACTTTTGGCTTTATACAAAACTAGAAAAGAAAATATTTGATACTTTTTTTTCTCTGTAGAATATATATTGCGGTATTAACTTTATTCGCCCAAAAAATTCGAGGCATTTTACTAAAAACTATTTTCTCATACAAATTTTACATAATTTCAAATTACATCTTTTTCTTTCATAAGTATATAGTCGTCCCTCAAAAAGTATGAATCAGTCGCTACCAGTTAGTTTCATAAAAATTTTCTTTAAAATAACTTGCATATTATTAAATAAAATACTTAATAACTGGTAGTTTTTTATTTGCCCTTAAAAACAGTTTCCTATTAATGACCTCATAAAAATGCCGTTAAGAAAAATTGGGCGAATGGCGTAAAAGAAAAATTAATGTTACCACTGTTTGGCTTTGTACTAAAGCTTGTAAGTCTTACTACTGCTGGGTAATGCACAAATGCTCGAACTAATTTTTGTTTAGCCATGCAACCAATTTTTTAGGCATTTTTATGAAGTCTTGAATTTTTGCTCCACTTTTGTTTCAAGACAAAAGTGGAAAAATATCTGAAAATAAAAGAAGATTCGACTTTTTAAGGGTCGACTATATAGTCTATTTTTAAGAATCCTTATTCCCCTTTATTTCTAGTTTGTTAATATTTTTCAGCTTCTGCCAAAAGCAATATGCCTAAAAGATATTTTTACTAATGCCACTTCTATACTGAGTACTATTACTTTTATCATTTTTCCCAATATTTTTATTTAAATAATACCAATTAACAAAATTAAACTTGTGCATAATTACATGCTTCTCCATACATAATTATATGAAATGTTTTTATAAGGAGCATATTACAATAAAGTGTTCTTCATTTCTCTAAATAAAGACAAGTATAAATATAAAAATTACGTAATTCCCGGTATATGCCAAAATATAATATACCTATATGTTTGCAATATCAAAATAAAAAAATAAATGGTTTCTAAAAAACGCTATTGAACGTATGGTTGCCAATTTTTTTAATACCAATTTTTATTTATTACAATACTTAAAAAACAAAACATGAAAAAATTATCATTACTCATTACTTCATTACTATTTGTTGTAGTAAGCTTTGCACAAACTGCAAACGATTGGACAAAAAACTTTGGCTCTAAACTAAAATGGTACAAAATAACCGACGCTGGCATTTTGGTAGTATGTACAAAAGATGCTCTATACGGTGTAAACCCAACCGATGGTAAAGAAATATGGAAAGATGAGGATATTGAAAATATTAAAGAAGAAAATTACCAAGCTATAGAAGGCACGCCATATATAGCACTAGTAAAAGGAAATTTTTGGGGTAAAAACAGCCATAAAATTATAGACGTTACCACTGGCAAAGTAATGGCAAACTCCTCGGAAACAGATATCAAGATTGTTACCAAACGTTTGTATCTTATGAAAAGTAATTCTGTAATGTTTTTTGGCACCGATAAAATGGCAAAACCTGCTTTAGTAAAATTTGATTTAGCAACTGGCAAAATGGTATGGCAACAAAATAAATTATTTGAAAAAAATAAAGAAACAATTGTTTCAGAAGCAGGAGAAGTAAATGATGGAATTTTTGTAGCTACAACAAAAAATATTTATAAATTAAACCCACAAACCGGAGAAATTATTTATAGTATAGATATGAAGAGCGATGCATTTGATATAGATCCAAAACAAAGCATTACAGAAATGGCTACCAACTCCAGTGCCGATTTTTTTCAGCACAACAACCCAAATGTAATACATTTTTGGAACCAAGATATACTTACCGCCTTTAATGTAGCCGATGGAAAAGAAGTATGGACAAGAGTAGAACTACCATCCCCATTATCCAACATATTATACGATACACATGGTATGCTTGTAGCTACTGCCGAAAAAACAGAAAACGATAAGAAAAAAGCAGCAAGTAGCGGTGGTGGTATGTTTGGCAAAATATCAAGAGCTGGTAGCTCTGGCAGAAATAGAGCAGCATTACTATGCTTAGATGAAAATACAGGAGCACAAAAATGGGATAGCGATATAAAGCTAAAAGGTGATGTTATTGCATACAAATTAGTAGGCGTAAAACTCATTTTGGCAACTGCAACTGATAGAGGCAATAATTATATAAACATTGTAAACTTAGACGATGGCAGATCTATTTCAAAAAAACCAATGGGAATAGATGGCGAAATAAGAGACTTGCAAATAGTACCACAAGGATTGTACTACCGAGCAGCTGATCAAATTAATATTTTGGATATGGAAACTGGTAAAAACCTTTGGAAAAAAGGCGGTCTTAAAGTAGATAATAGTATTGGCGAAAATAGAAACGATAAAGAAGGATATGTATTTGCCGATGATAAAATACAAAAAATTGATTTTGAAAAAGGCGAAGTAAAAGTTTGGATAGATGATATAAAATTTAATGGCAAAGAAGACCCTACTAGTTTGCAAGTAAGAGATAATGGAGTACTACTTACCTCTGCACAAAACGCTACACTTTTTGCGTACGATGGCACACAAACATGGCATGTGTATGAGCCAGCTCCTGGGCGTACAATGGCTGGCAAATTATTAAGTGGCTTAGGTGGACTAGCATCAAGTATGATGGCAGTAGCATCGGCAGCCAACTCAGCATCTATGAGTTATGCCAAAGGTTATTATGGCAGCACAAGCTCATCGTTAGATAATAGTATAAAAAATGCAAATGCAAATGCAGCAAGCTTTGCAGGTGCAGCTGCAAGTAGCTTTGCTTCTATCAGCCGAAGATTTAAAGCTACTAAAGAAGCAAATAATTACATGTCTATTTTAACAAAATTTGGTAGCAACAATGCAAAAGATGCAGGTATAAAACTTTTTGATAAAAATACAGGCAAAGAAATACGAAGTATAATACTTGGCGATAAAAAAGACCCCGATTACAAATTAGATGAACTGGGTAAAATGATTTACTACAAATCTGACGGAGATGAATTGCAGGGGTTTGCCTTTTAAACTATATTAATGTTATTTATAATTATTTAAAAATTACTCAAATGAAAAATATATTTATTGCAGTTTTATTTTTTTTGGTTAGCTACAATACTGTGGGACAATGTTGGAGAACAATTGCTAGTGGAAGTTATCATAACATTGCTATTAAGAATGATGGTACATTATGGGCTTGGGGTTCAAACGCTTCAGGTCAACTGGGTATTGGAAGCACAATTGGAATTAATTCTTATGAAACAGTTCCAAAACAAATTGGAACTGCTACAAATTGGCAAAGTATTAATAGTTCAAACGAAAACTCATTTGCTATAAAAACAGATGGTACACTTTGGGCTTGGGGAGGCAATGTTTCTGGAGAGCTCGGGCTTGGTGATAATACAAATAAAAATATTCCAATTCAAGTTGGAACTTCAACTAATTGGCAAAATGTTGCTGCTGGCGGCTCCCATACAATTGCTTTGAAAACAGATGGTACCATTTGGACTTGGGGAACTAATTTTAACGGACAATTAGGCAACGGAAATAATTTGGCTTCTAATATTCCAATTCAGATTGGATCTGCTACCGATTGGAAAACCATTGCTGTAGGTTCAACCCATTCCTTAGCAATTAAGTTAGATGGTACACTCTGGGTATGGGGCAACAATATAAATGGTCAATTAGGTTTAGGAAATAATGTTAGTTCCAACATTCCAATAAAATTAGGAATTGCAACTGATTGGAAAAACATTGCCGCTGGTAATGGATATACTGTAGCAGTAAAAACAGATGCTACACTTTGGATATGGGGCAGAAATGACCAAGCGCAACTAGGAAATGGAACATTTGTGGATACTAATACACCATTTCAATTGTTAACTAATGTAGCTTTTCAAAGTATTAATGACATTGGTATTGGACATACAATTATTATTAAAACTGATGGAAAACTTTGGGCATGGGGAAATAATAATAGTTGGCAACTTGGGTTAGGTAATAATGCTACTATTACTACACCTATTCAAAGTGGAACTATTAATACTTGGAGTACTATTTCTTCAGGCTATGGTTGCTCTTTTGCAATAAAAGCAGATGGAAGTTTGTGGGCCTGGGGAGGCAATGGTTATGGTTCTATTGGTGATGGTACTACCTCAGCCAGATTAACACCTGTTTCTATCAGTTGTCCTACTTCAATATTACCAATTAAACTAATCTCTTTTACTGGTCAAATAGAAAAAGATAAAAATAATTTAACTTGGCAAACAGCTTCCGAAATCAACAGTTCACATTTCGAAGTTGAACAGAGTATTGATGGTTTAACTTTTAAAAAAATTGGAAACATAAAGAGCAATGGCAAAAGCACTACAAATCTCACTTACAATTTTACACATGCTTCGCCATTTAGTGGCAACAACTATTACCGTTTAAAAATGGTAGATATAGATGGTAAATTTGAGTACAGCAATATTGTATTCTTAAAATTGCAGAGCAGTAATTCTTTAATTAGTATTTATCCCAACCCTACAAGTAATATAATAAATATTGAACGTTACAATACAATTGCACAACTTCAACTCTATGATGTAAGTGGTAGAAAAATAAACGAATGGAAAACTGCACAACCCACAATTGATGTCTCAAATTTTGTAAGCGGCAATTATATTTTAAAAATAGTATTAAAAACAGGGGAGGTTTTACAGCAAAGAATTACAAAGCAATAAAAATGTTCGAAAAGATAAAAAAGAGACTTCCAGTTTTTTGCTGACATCTTTTTTAAAAATTACGTAATTCACGGTATATGTCAGTACAAAATATGCCTTTATGTTTGCATTGTAAATAAATTAAAAAAAAATAGCAAAATGAAAAAAATTATCACAATTAGCAAATTAGCATTAATAGTTTTAACGTTAAGTATTACTGCATGTAAAAAAAGTACGCCTGATGCTGCAGTTACTGGCTCTGGTACAGTAACTGCAACTGTAGATGGTGGCGCTTTTACAGCAAATTTCCTTGTAAACATTCTTTATACAGGCAATGTACTAACCATACAGGGTGCCGATGCTACTGGTAAACAAATTCAAATTCAGCTAGGTAGCATTACAACTACTGGTACATACAGTTTAGGATTAGGCACCAATCATGGCAGTGCTACTTATGGCCCTGGTATTGCGGCTCCGGGAGTAGTTTACAGTTCGGTAGGTTGTGGGGTTAGTTTTCCACAAGCTGGGTTTGTGCCTAATGGAACATTGGTAATTACCGAATTGTCGGCAACAAAAATTGCAGGTACGTTTTCTTTCAACGCTGCAAAATTAGAAGATTGTAGCTCTGTAAAAAATATTACAGGAGGTGTTTTTTCTAAAAATCTATAATGACCAATTATTATTAAATTATTATAAATATATATTTGAAATTTGTAGAAAAATTTAATTGTTTTTAGGGGTAACAACAATTAGCAACTAAACCGTCACTTTATTGTGTCGGTTTTTTATTTAAAAATGCATGGGTACTTCAATTGCTAATAATTCTACATCAGTTAATATATTTATTTCAAAACTATCTGTTTCCCAAATTCCAACAGCATCTCTATTATCAAATTTTATACCATCAACTTCCATAGTACCTTTTATAACCTCCAAATACACACCATTACCAGCAAAAGCATTTTCATAATTTATTTTTTCGCCAGCTTTTATATTTACCATCGAAAAACGAGCATCTTGGTTTATCCATAGAGCATTATCCTTTTCTAATGGCGATACTACTACTTGCCATTTACCCTCTCTTTCATTTACATTAAAACTACGTTGGTCGTACCTTGGCACAATATTTTTTTCTTTAGGAAAAACCCAAATTTGAAAAAGCGTTACAGCTTCTGTAGCACTTTCGTTTGCTTCGCTATGTAGCACTCCGCTACCAGCACTCATTATTTGCACATCGCCTGCTTGTATAACTCCTTCACCACCTGTGCTATCTTTATGTTTTAATGCACCTGTAAATGGTATGGTTACAATTTCCATATTGTCGTGAGGATGAGTAGCAAAAGCACCACCACCAGCAATCCAATCATCATTTAAAACCCTCAATGCTCCAAAATGAACTTTCTCTGGATTTTGCCAACCTCCAAAGCTAAAATAGTGTGCTGGTTTTAGCCAACCATGGTTAATTGAACCTCTTTCGTTTGCTCTTGTTATAATTTTTTTCATATAGTAAAATACATTGTTTAAACATTGATTTCTTTTCAAAATTAATACTAATAATATTAATATAAGTTACAAAAAGTAAAACTTTGTATTTAAAAAAACTTGAGCAATTTTAAATCCAACAAAAGTTTTGTAATATTATAAGTATAAAATTTAATCATAAAACCAATAGAGTTGGTTTGAATTTTAAAAAAATATAGTAGAGTTTAAATCTAAGGTTAAATATCAAAAATAATCAAATACTCTTTTTATAAAAAATATACATAAATTGAGCTACAACAAATTATTAAAAAAAATAAAAATATAGAGATGAAACAAGCATTCGTTTTTCCAGGGCAAGGAGCACAATATAGTGGTATGGGCAAAAACTTATATGAAAGTAATGATGCTGCTAAATCATTATTTGAAGAAGCAAATGACATACTCGGTTTTAAAATTAGTGAAGTAATGTTTACAGGTAGTGATGAAGATTTGAAACAAACAAAAATTACACAACCTGCTATATTTATACACTCTGTTGCAGCATTTAAAAATATTGCAAATGCTAATCCAACAATGGTAGCAGGGCATTCCCTAGGCGAATTTTCGGCATTGGTAGCTAATGGTACCTTATCGTTTGCAAATGCTTTGCAATTAGTAGCTGTACGTGCAAGTGCCATGCAAAAAGCTTGCGAAACTAATCCAAGTACTATGGCAGCAGTATTAAACCTTGCCGACGAAAAGGTAGAAGAAATTTGTGCTGCTATAAAGCAAGAAACTGGAGAAATAGTAGTAGCAGCAAATTACAATTGTCCAGGGCAATTGGTTATAAGCGGTTCAATAAAAGGAATAGAAATAGCCTGCATTCGTATGAAAGAAGCAGGAGCAAAAAGAGCCTTAGTATTGCCTGTTGGCGGTGCATTTCATTCACCACTTATGGCACCTGCCAGAGAAGAACTTGCAGCAAAAATACATGCTACTAATTTTAACACACCTACTTGTCCAGTTTATCAAAATGTAGTTGCAAGCCCAGTTGTAGAAGCTGAACAAATTAAAAATAATTTAATAGCACAACTTACAGCACCTGTAAAATGGACACAATGTGTACAAGCAATGATTTCTAATGGGGCTACTAATTTTATGGAATGTGGTCCTGGTAAAGTATTGCAAGGCTTAATACTTAAAATAAATAAAGAAATGCTCGTAGATGGTGTAAGTTAAAATCCGTATTATATTTTTTACATCATAACTACGAATTAAGTTGATAATATATCCAATTCCTCGTTTTTGATTTGATGCATAATTTGTAAAATATTTTTGCCTTCGGTAGTATCTGTATTAGCATTATTAAGTAAAGTATCTATTCATAGAGAAAATTATTTATTGAAATACTCAATAAATAATTTGAAATTTGAACCAAAATTAAAAAAATAAAATCGGGTAAAGAATCATAAATCAAAATTCTTTACCCGATTTTAACCTCAAATTTATTATTATCGAATGCCCAGCAGACTCACTTTATTCAACTGCACCTTTGTTTTCGTTGTTTCGCTGTGTGAAATAGTAAAATTGTTCTGAAATAATAAAATTGTTCAAATTAGTCCAATAAAAAAAGCTGCTTTTTCAAGCAGCCTTTTAATGTAGAAAGGAATTGTATTTTTTTAGTATTTTATCACTTTATTTGTTGCAACTTTTTTTCCAGTAGCATCTCTTAAAATAATAATATAGGTACCGTTAGCAAATTTTGACAAGTCAACATTAGCGGTGCCATATCTACCTACTAATGTAATGTCTTTAGTTATTATTTTAGCACCTTTTTCGTTATACACATTCACTATTAAGGCTTGAGCAGTAGCAGTGCTATTGTAATAACTTACATTTATTTTTCCTGTAGTTGGGTTAGGCGATACAAATAATTGACCCCTTGCACCATCAATATCACTAACCGATACCGAGTTAGATAATCCTGTACAACCTGTTGCCACATCTGTTACAGTTACAACATAACTACCAAATTCATCTAACAAACCATTTGCTTTTGTAATAGATGAACCAGAGTTAGATAATAAAATACTATTTCTTCTCCATTGATAAGTATAATTGCCTACTGGGCTTATTGTAGTATATAAACCTCCATTTGTATAAGGGTTAAAATTTGTAGTAGGAGCTGCAGTAAGTATTACTACTGGGTTTGTACCTACTCTTGCCGATACAGCATTAGATGTAGCAGCAGTACATGTACCTGAGGAAACTATTACACGGTATTTGTTATTAGATTGTGCAGGTGTAAGACCTGTTAATGTTACACTGTTAGATGTTGCAGATAAAATAGGATTGTATGTTAATCCTCCATCTGTACTTACATACCATTGATAAGTTAAACCAGTACCAGTAGCTGTTACAGTAAATGTAGCAGTAGTAGCACATGAGGTGATATCTTGTGGTTGGGTAGTAATGGCTGGCGCAGATGTTACAGTAACTGTAATGGCAGTTTTTGGACCTTCACATATACCTGTAGTTTGGCTTACATAATATGTAGTAGTACCTGTAGCAGTTGTAGAAGGTGTAGGTGCTATAGCAGAACCTGTACCAGTTAACGATGTGTACCACAATAAACCAGTGCCAGTAGCTGTTAATGCTGAAGCTGTCGACCCTTGACAATAAGAAATTGCAGTAGTAGCCACTGGAGCAATTGGTGTAGGATTAACTGTTACAACTATAGCCGTTCTTGGACTTTCGCAGTTTCCTGTTTGACTTACATAATAAGTAGTACTTCCCACAGTTGTTGTAGATACTGTAGGTGCGGTTGCACTACCTGTACCACCAGAAGGGCCAGCATACCAAAGCAAATTAGTACCAGTAGCTGATAATGCTGTCGCAGTAGCGCCTTGGCAATATACAACTGGTGTAATAACTGTAGGTGCAGCTGTTACAGCTGTTACGTTTACAATTATTGGCGCTCTACCACTTTCGCAAGTACCAGTAGTCTGGCTTACATAATAAGTTGTAGAGCCTATTATTGCTGTACTTGGTGTGGGTGCTCCTGCTAAAGCTACACCAGCAGTAGGTACAGTGTACCATTTTAAGTTTGTACCAGTAGCTGTAAGTGCTGTAGCAGTAGCACCAATACAATATGTTAGTGGTGTACTAACTGTAGGCAAGCTTGGTAAAGCAGTAACTGTTACTGCAATCATTGTTCTAGGGCTTTCGCATGTTAATACAGTTTGGCTAACATAATAATTAGTAGTACCAGCAGTTGCTGTAGATGGTGTTGGTGCGCCAGGCAAAGCCGGACCTCCAGTTGCATTTGCATACCAAATAAGGTTAGAACCAGTAGCAGTAAGGGCTGTAGCTGTAGCACCTTGGCAATAGTTTATAGTTGTAGTAGCAGTAGGTGCTGCTGGAGTAGCATTTACAGTAACTGTAATAGCAGCCCTTGGGCTTTCGCCACAAGTAGAATTTTGAGTAACATAATAGGTAATACTACCTGCTGTGGTTGTACTTGGTATTGGTGCAGTTGCACTACCAGTACCACCTGTAGGGCCAGCGTACCACAATAAATTTGTACCAGTAGCTGTTAAAGCTGTTGAAGTAGTATTTTGGCAATAAGTTACTGGCGAAACTACAGTTGGCATTGGAGATACTGCAGCAACAATAACAGTGATAGCAGCCCTTGGACCTTCGCAAATGCCAATAGTGGAACTTACATAATATGTTGTACTGCCTAAGGTAGTTGTAGTAGGTGTAGGTGCTCCTGCTAAAACTGGCCCACCAGTAGCATTAGCATACCATTTTAAATTAGTGCCTGTAGCAGTTAGTGCTGTAGCTGCCATATTCTGACAATAATTAACTGGAGTAACTACAGTAGGTGCTGGCGGTGTAGCATTTACCGTTACTGTTATTGGTGTACGTGGGCTTTCGCAAATACCTAATGTTTGTGTAACATAATATATAGTATTACCAACACTAGTAGTAGATGGTGTTGGTGCTGTAGCAGTACCTGCTGGTCCACCACTAGCAGTAGTGTACCATAATAATGCAGTGCCAGAGGCTGACAAAGCAGCCGATGTAGCACCTTGGCAATATACAACAGGCGAAGTTACAGTTGGTGCAGCTGTACCTGCAACGGTGGTTACCATTATTTCTGCCCTTGGGCTTTCGCAGCCAGTAGTTTGGCTTACAAAATAAGAAATTGTACCAATCGAAGCTGTAGAAGGAGTTGGTGCTGTAATTGAACCAGTGCCACCAGTTGCAGCAGCATACCACAATAAATTGGTACCAGTTGCAGTAAGTGTTGGTGCAGCAAAGCCTTGACAATATGTATAAGTAGCAGTAACTGTTGGTGCAGCTGGTACACCTGTAATTGTTACCGTTATTGCTGCCCTTGGTCCTTCGCATATACCAATTGTAGAACTTACATAATAAATAGTAGAACCCACAGCAGCAGTACTTGGAGTAGGTGCTGCTCCTAAAGCAATGCCAGCAGTTGGTACTGTGTACCATTTTAAATTTGTACCAGTAGCTGTTAGAGCTGTTGCAGTAGCTCCTTGACAATAATTTACTGGTGTAGTAACTGTAGGAGCTAATGGTGTTGCATTTACGGTTACCGTAATAGCAGATCTTGGGCTTTCGCAGGTAGATACAGTTTGCGATACATAATATATTGTACTACCTACTGCCGTTGTAGATGGTGTAGGTGTACTTATTGGTGCACCACCTGTAGCACCTGCATACCACAATAAACCTGTACCAGTAGCTGTTAATGCAGTTGCAGTAGCACCTTGGCAGTATGTAACTGTAGGTGTAACAGTAGGTGCTGCAGGTATTGCATTTACGGTAAGAGTGGCAGGGTTGGAATTTGTAGTTAACGGAGCACAACTACCAGTAATTAAACATCTATATTGATTTGTATTCATTGCAATTGTTGCAGCAGTAATATTTAAAGTTGTAGTAGTAGCATTAGAATATGTTGTATTATTTGTAATGTTTGTCCACGGACCACCAGCCCCTGTTGTACTTAATTGCCATTGATAACCGGCTACAGTACCAGTTGCAGTTACACTAAATGATGCATTAGTACCATCACAAATACTAGCATTTGCAGCCTGTGTTGTAATTGCAACAGGAGTACAAGCACTAGGTATTATTGCAGTCCATAAGCCTCTACCATAAGTAGCTGCAGCAATAGTACGATCACTAGCTCTGTATTTAAGCATACTTGTTTTTACAGTTGGGAAAGTATTTTCTGGTGTCCATATTGTAGCTGCACCATTTATTAAATCGGTACTCCATACACCTGTTTCTGTTGCAATATACTGTTTTGTATCTCCATCGGGATGATATAAAGCCCAGTAAACAGGCATTTCGGGTAAATTTCCATCAATGCTAGCCCAACTAGTACCTCCATTTGTAGTACTCCAAATGGAGGTTGTTGCAGTTGCAAATGCATTCGCAAGCGTAACTGTAATATCTTGGTCGCTAACTCCAATATTTACACTATTTACAAATCCTGCAGCAGTACCTGCAGGTGTAATTTCGGTAACAGTAGGCGTAGCTTGATCAGCATTGTCGATTTTAAAAACTTTACCATTTGTTAACCCAAAAAATACCCTGTTTGCGGTATAAGGGGAAACAGTTGCACTGGCAACAGAGGCTGTACCAAACTCTGTAATACTAACTGGAGTAAGTGTAAAACCAGATTGTGGATTTTCCCATCTTAAATATTGGCCAGCACTATACCCTGCATAAACTTTATTTGTAGTATTATCATAATCATAAGGATTAATAAATTGGCCAGCGTTACTTGCACTACCATTACTTGCCCAGGTGGCTCCACCATTTGAAGATCTTCTAAAATTTGCAAATACATATGCGCCAGTTTGAAATTGTGGTTCATCTTGGTCAATGGCAGTTATACCACCATCTCCACCCAAAACTTCTATTGAGGAAGATAAGCCAGGGTTTGTGAATTGATGTGTTCCATTATCTTGAGCACCAGCTAAGAAATAATTGGTTTGCGTTGGGTGTATGGAAACACCGTAAAATTGTTTTAATCTTAAACCTGTATTTTTATCCGTAAAATTTGTACCCTTATTTGTGGAGTAAAATAATCCTCCATCGGAACAAACTAATAATTTATTGCCACCATCGTACCAAGCCATATTGTGAATATCGGCATGTACATATTGCCCTGTAGTACCAACCCACTCCGATATTTTGGTAAAAGTTACTCCTCCATCTGTAGATTTTAGTAATCGGAGACTACCAACAATTACTGTATTAGTATTAGATGGATCAATGGTTAATCCTTGGGAGTACCCACCTTGTCCACCACCATTCAAATCGGAAATATTTTGTGCAGTTAAGTCATTTGTTATCCAAGTATCACCTCCATCAGTTGATTTTGCAATTTTTTCAATTTTACCACCCGCAGTACCTACTGCCGCCATACCTAAAGAAGCATAAATAGTATTACCAACTGTTGATAATTCTGTACGAGCATCAGTACCAAATGGCCATGTAAACATAGTAGTTGCCGATTGCCAAGTAGGTGTTGCGGCAGTAGGGTTATCGCAATATCTATATCCTCCCAAAGTAGCAGAGGCTGAGCTGAAGCCACCAATTACATGCATTCTACCTGTAGAACTTATTTCAAAATCTGGAATACGAGATGTTTGTGTAACTCCAGCAGCAGCAAATGGGTTAATGTTTACCCAACTTGCACCTCCGTTCATCGAACGCATTAGTGCAACATCTGCTCCAACTCCTAGTGTACTATAATATACGTTTCCGGTAGCATCACATAATATTTTTGTACAGCTCCTTTGAGTAGAAGTATTAGCTAGCTGAGCCCAAGTAACTCCATGATCTGTACTTTTGAAAACACCAACACCACCTACACCACCTCCAGTAAAATAAGACTCCCCTGTGCAAAAATACATTATGTTGGTATTTGTAGGATCTTGTGTAATACCTGATACAGCTAAGTTACTCAAATAATCGTTTATCAAAGTCCATGTTGGAGTTGTCGCAGTAATATCTGTGGTTTTCCACAAACCACCAGATATACCACCAACCCACACTGTTTTACCTGTAGCATCTGCCAAATCTACCCATAAGGTACGCATACGTCCAGATGTAACTCCGTTTCCTGGTCTTGTATTTCCATTGCTTGGACCGGTGGCGTCACTATTTGAGCCTCTTTCTAACCAAGTAAGTGGGGTTAAGGCATTAGTTGAGGAATTTGAATAATTGTTTATGTTCTTAATCCCTTCCGTTTGCAATACTGCTTGCCACATTCTTTCTCTATCTACTTTGCCGGTAGTAGGATCCATGTTTCTTTTGTTTTCAAAAGCAGCTGCTTGTCCTGGTTCATCATACTCATCATGTTCTTCTTCATCATTTTCGTTTTGCTCATAAGCAGCATTGTTTTTATAATTGCAACTTGACAAAATTGCAAAAGCAAAAGTTATAGTAATAAAAATCGCAATGCATTTTAGGTAAAATAGTTTCATGGTATTTTTGTTAATTATAAAATAAATATTTTGTCCTGGAATAATGGGCAATTTAATTCTTTTTTTTTAATTGGTATAATAAATATCGATAAGTGGTGTTTATGTATTTACGTATTTTAAGTATTTGTATAATAGATACTATTAAATCTAGCTAAAATGCAAAACCTAATTACAAAAACTACATTGTTCCAAAAAAAAGTAAATTTATTGCCCAATTTAAAAATATTATTGTACTTTTGCAATCCCAAAATAGTTCTTTTGAATAATGCCGAAGTAAAAACTAGGCATTGGGAGTTTTGTTAAATGACAAAACGTTATCACCAAAAAATTAAAATATGGCTAAAGAAATTACCGGCTATGTAAAACTCCAATGTAAAGGAGGACAAGCCAACCCTGCACCGCCAATTGGGCCTGCACTAGGTTCTAAGGGTGTAAACATCATGGAGTTTTGTAAACAATTCAATGCTCGTACACAAGACAAACCTGGTAAAGTATTACCAGTACTTATCACAGTTTATGCCGATAAATCTTTTGAATTTATCATTAAAACTCCTCCTGCTCCAGTACAATTACTAGAAGCTGCTAAAATTACATCTGGTTCTAAAGAGCCTAACCGTGTAAAAGTAGGTAAAGTAACTTGGGCACAAGTAGAAGAAATTGCTAAAGATAAAATGCCAGATTTGAATGCTTTTACGCTAAATAGCGCTATGAGCATGATAGCTGGTACTGCTCGTAGCATGGGCTTAACTGTAGATGGTAAAGCACCTTGGGAAAATTAATTGTCAACCACAAAACTTTTTAAAAAATGATTACTAAAAAAAGAAAATTAGCAAATGCTAAGGTTGACGCTAACAAAGCTTACACCCTAAAAGAAGCATCGGCTCTTGTAAAAGAATTAAACACAACAAAATTTGATAGCTCTGTAGATATACACGTACGCTTAGGTGTAGATCCTAAAAAAGCTGATCAAGCAATACGTGGCACAGTATCGTTGCCACATGGTACAGGTAAAACCAAATCGGTATTGGTGCTTTGCACACCCGATAAAGAAGCCGAAGCAAAAGCAGCTGGAGCTGATTTTGTTGGATTAGACGATTTGATAGCAAAAATTGAAGGTGGATGGACAGATGTAGATGTAATAGTAGCAACACCATCGGTAATGCCTAAAATGGGTAAACTGGGTAAAGTATTAGGCCCACGTAACCTTATGCCAAATCCTAAAACTGGTACTGTAACTAATGATGTTGCTGGTGCAGTAAAAGATTTAAAAGGCGGTAAAATTGCCTTTAAAGTAGATAAAGCAGGTATTATACATGCATCTATTGGTCGTATTAGTTTTGCACCCGAAAAATTGGTTGAAAATTCGATGGAGTTAATAAATGCTCTAGTAAAATTAAAACCTGCTACCTCAAAAGGTACGTATGTAAAAGGTGTAAATATGGCTAGCTCTATGAGCCCTGGTATTTTGATCGACACTAAATCTGTTCTAAACTAAAAAACCTTACCATTCTTCTTCAAAAGAGAGGTGTAGGATTAAAAATAATTGAAATGACAAAACAAGAAAAAAATGACGTAATAGAAGTACTGAAAGGAAAGTTTTCTCAGTATAACAACTTCTACATTACCGATACCGAAAGCCTTACTGTAGCTCAAGTAACATCGCTTCGTAGCCATTGCTTTGATAAGCAAGTGGAAATGAAAGTTGCTAAAAATACATTAATTAAAAAAGCATTAGAAAGTATTGATGCAGAAAAATACGCTGGTGTTTTCGATTCGTTGCACCAAGTAACTGCTTTAATGTTTAGCGAAAATCCTAAAGAACCAGCTTTAATACTTGCTGGATTTCGTAAAGAAAGTAAAGGCGAAAAACCTGTACTTAAAGCTGCTTTTATTAATGGAGATGTTTTTGTAGGCGATAATCAATTAAAAGCGCTTACACAAATTAAAACTAAAAATGAGCTTATTGGCGAAATCATTGGTTTATTACAAGCCCCAATACAAAGAGTATTAGGTGCATTGCAAAACAAAGATGCGGCTAAAGAAGTAGTACCAGAAACAGTAGCTGAAGTTGCACCAGTAGCTGAAGTTGTTGTAGAAGTTGCATCACCTGCTGTAGAAGAAGCGCCAGTTGCAGAATCTAAAGCAGAAGAAACACCTGAAGCTTAATTTGCTAGCTTTTGGTAAGTAATCATAAAAAAACTATTTGCAAACATGCAAATTTTTATATTTTTTTAATAACCCATCCGCTGGAGTGAATAACAATGAAAGCGGAAAAAAAACAAACAACATGGCAGATATTAAAGTATTAGCTGAAAGCTTAGTAAGTTTAACAGTTAAAGATGTACAAGAATTAGCTGAATTCTTAAAATCAGAATATGGCATTGAACCAGCTGCAGCAGCAGTTGTAATGAGCGCAGGCGATGGTCCAGCGGCTGTAGAAGAAAAAACATCATTTGATGTTATTTTGAAATCAGCTGGTGCTAACAAACTTGCTATTGTAAAAATCGTTAAAGATCTTACTGGCTTAGGCTTAAAAGAAGCTAAAGATTTAGTTGATGGAGCTCCTAAAGCAGTAAAAGAAGGTGCTGATAAAGCAACAGCTGAAGATATTAAAGCAAAATTAACTGAAGCAGGTGCTGAGGTTGAAATAGCTTAATTAATTTTAGAATAATTTAAAAAACTTCGAAGATTTTTCTTCGGAGTTTTTTTTTTGCCTTATTACCTTTTTGTAACGCTTATGTGAATTTAATGCCAGTTGAATAATCGGTGTTACAAAACCTATGTGTCCAAAGTAATTATCAGTTTCGATTTATAAAGCTCCAAAAGTGTTATTTTCTTTTTTTGCTCTGTAAAATTATTTCAATTCTATTGTTTAAAAGTACCAACCCATTTGTAAAATTTAGGATTTTTTAAAGCCAATAAAATATAGCCATCTTTATCGTCTAGTTTTTTTACTCTATGCTCAAAAGTTGATACTCTCTTGCAACTTATACCAAACACATTAAAAAATTCTAATAAAAATGGTTTTGCATCTGCTGCTTCGTTGGAAATGCCAGCCCATTCTTTAGAAAACTTTATGATTCTATCTTTTATTTCGTTCCAACTTAATGCCATATTGTTTGTAGGCTTATAATAAAGATAATGTTGATATTACAAAGAAAATGCTACACTTGAGCTTAACAATTTACATCAATTTTTCAAATTAAATTTATGTACTCGATTTGCGAACATATTTGGTAAGTATTACTATTTGAGAACCATTTACTTTACCTTCTATTTGCTCATCGTTATCGGCTACTAATCGTATTTTGCGTACTACTGTACCCACTTTTGCACTAAAAGTTGCTCCTTTTACATCTAATGTTTTAGTAAGTACTACGTTATCGCCGTTTTGTAAAACTGCTCCAAAGCAATCTACATGTTTGGTAGCATCTTCGGGGTTGGCATCGTCGCCAGAGGCTTTTGCCCAAGCTAGGGTTTCATCGTCTAGGTAGGCAATGTCTAATAAATCTGCTGCCCAATCTGCTTGTTTTAATTTATGTAGCATGCGGTACGATACTACTTTTACTGCAGGCTCTTCGCTCCAAATACTTTCGTTGAGGCAACGCCAATGGTTGGTATCGGCGGTTGTAATATTTTCCATTTGGCTATGGCAAGTTGGGCATATCCAAATATGATGTTCTAATTTATTGCTTGGGCTATTGGGTACGGCAAAAGCAGTATTGGCTTCATCGGATTGGCATAATTCGCAAATGGAATTGCTGCGTTTTTGTAACTCTCTATCGTAACTCATTGTTTGTTTTTTGTGCAAAGGTAATGATATTGAAAATACTGATTTTTATAATATATTTTTTTGCATAAAGGGTTGCAGTGTTTGCAAAAGGTGTTCTTATTTTTTGTTAGTAGATATTGTAAGCTTTGCAAAGCTTTATTAAAAAAAGTGATGAGAAAAGTTATGCAGTAGAAAAGTTTAAGGATAGCAGCAGAAAGCTCATAGTAGTAGCATTGCAAAAAGCAGATTTGTGTAGAGGCTGAAAATTAGACTATAGAATAACTAAATGCTGCTGATCTTAAAAAAAATGCTTGTAAATTACTACATATTTTTTGTAATTGCAGCGCATTACACTTACCTTTGCGCCCAAAATAAGTGTTTTATTTTTTATTTGGCTTATTTGAAATTAATAACCGCAACATATAATTTATGGTAGAAATTAAACCAGACGAAATTTCGGCGATACTTCGTCAGCAATTGAGTAATTTTAATGCAGGTGCAAACTTAGAAGAAGTGGGTACAGTATTGCAAGTAGGAGATGGTATAGCTCGTATTTATGGGCTAAACAATGTACGCTCTGGTGAGCTTGTAGAGTTTGATAATGGTGTAAAAGCTATAGCATTGAACCTTGAAGAGGATAATGTAGGTGTAGTATTGATGGGAGATAGTGGTGCTATACGTGAAGGAGATAAAGTAAAACGTACAAACCAAATTGCATCTATAAAAGTAGGTGAAGGAATGTGCGGTAGGGTTATAAATACACTTGGCGAACCTATAGATGGAAAAGGCCCAATAAAAGGAGAATTGTATGAAATGCCTTTGGAAAGAAAAGCACCAGGTGTAATTTTTAGAGAACCTGTAACTGAGCCATTGCAAACTGGTATAAAGGCTATTGATGCCATGATACCAGTAGGGCGTGGACAGCGTGAATTAATTATTGGAGATAGACAAACCGGTAAATCGGCTATTGCTATTGATACCATCATTAACCAAAAAGAATTTTTTGAAGCTGGCAAACCAGTGTATTGTATTTATGTAGCTATTGGTCAAAAAGCAAGTACTATTGCTGGAGTTATGAAAACTTTAGAAGAAAATGGTGCAATGGCTTATACAACTATAGTAGCTGCATCGGCTGCTGACCCTGCTCCTTTACAATTTTATGCCCCATTTGCTGGTGCAGCTATTGGGGAGTTTTTTAGAGATACCGGCAGACCTGCTTTAATTATATACGATGATTTATCGAAACAAGCTGTTGCTTATCGTGAAGTTTCTTTATTGCTTCGTAGACCACCAGGTAGAGAGGCTTACCCAGGAGATGTATTTTATTTGCATAGTCGTTTGTTAGAGAGAGCTGCAAAGGTTGTATCTAAAGATGAAATTGCACGCCAAATGAACGATTTGCCACAATCTATCAAGCATTTAGTAAAAGGTGGTGGTTCGCTTACTGCATTGCCTATTATCGAAACACAAGCTGGAGATGTATCTGCATATATACCTACTAACGTAATTTCAATTACCGATGGACAAATTTTCTTAGAGGGTAATTTGTTTAATGCTGGTATTCGTCCAGCTATTAACGTAGGTATATCGGTTAGTCGTGTAGGTGGTAATGCTCAAATAAAATCTATGAAAAAAGTGGCTGGTACACTTAAATTAGATCAGGCATTGTTTAGAGAGTTAGAAGCGTTTTCTAAATTTGGTGGCGACCTTGATGCCGCTACTAAAAACGTAATAGATAAAGGTGCTCGTAATGTGGAAATTTTAAAACAACCACAATATTCGCCTTACACTGTAGAAAAACAAGTAGCAATTATTTACCTTGGTACACAAGGGTTATTAAAAAATGTAGCTGTAAAAAAAGTTAAAGAATTTGAAGAGCATTTTTTAATGGAAATGAACAACAAATTACCTGAAGTACTTGCCGATTTTAAAAAAGGCGCTTTGCCTGAAGATGGATTGAAAAAAATGGTAGATTTGGCAAATGGCATAATACCACAATACAAATAAATATAATTTAGATTTTTAAAAAAGCCACCAATTTTTTAGGTGGCTTTTTTGTAGGCTTTTTTACAAGGATAGAAATATTTTAACTTTATACCGATTGTACAAACAATATAGTCCAATATAAATTAAAGTCTCATTTTACTATTTGTTTGTACATCGGAATTTACCACTGTAAGATTTATAAAACATTGACATCTTTTATAAATCACATCTCTCAAACTTAAGGAAATCGCTAAAAATACAAAGACAAATTTTACCAAATAGGACACAAAGAAATGCTCCTCTTTGTGTTCTTTGTGGTTTGCAAACTTAGTTTTTAGAGGTTCTCTTAAAGTTAAAAACAGTTTTATAATTTTTAAAATTTGAGCAATTGGCATAATATTCATTCTGTTTTTAATGTAGTATTTTTTAGGCGATGTGGACAAAAGTAATGCTAAAAACCTCTGAAAGTCAGGTATAACATACGTTTGGTAGATATTTACAAAATGATTAAAAAAAGTGCTTTTATTGTAGTAGTAAAATAACGAAGAAAAATGGTTTTGTTAAAGGTCAACAACGGTATAAATGTATAGTTTGTGGCAAGCAATTTGTCAACAGAAAAAGTATAGATAAGTATCAAATTTGGATTGAATATGTAGAAGGTAAACAAACCTATTTGCAACTCAGTAAAAAGTATAATATTAGCACCAAAACGATTCAGCGTTACTTGTCTGAATTAAAAATAACGAAGCCTATTATTTTACCTTCAAATATTGTATTATTAATGGACACTACCTACTTTGGTCGTTCATTTGGTGTGATGCTTTTTAAGGATGCTTTGACGGGTAGAAATTTATTAAAATACTATGTCAAAAATGAAACAAACAAGCTTTATGCACAAGGCATTGATGAGTTATTAAATATGGGATTTGATATTCAAGCGATAGTCTGTGACGGTAGAAAAGGATTGCTGAATCTATACACAAATATACCAACTCAAATGTGCCAATTTCATCAAGTAGCTATTACACGAAGATACTTAACTCAAAACCCTAAAACTGAAGCTGGTAAAGAATTAAAAGCTATTGTTCAATGGTTAAAACAAACCGATAAAGAAAGCTTTACAGGCCTATTGAATGGATGGGAAATACGTTGGGAATTATTCTTAAAAGAACGAACAATAAACCCTCTCAATCAAAAAACACAATATACTCATAGGCGCTTACGAAGAGCTATTAGAAGCCTGAAAAACAATCTCCCTTATTTGTTCACATGGTATGATTATATGCACTTAAAAATACCTAATACAACCAATGCTATTGATGGGCATTTCGCAAATTTGAAACAAAAATTACGCAATCATAATGGACTTTCCATGAGAATGAAAAAACAGTTCATTGATGAGTTTTTGAAGGCATAAAGTCCTCTTAAATAATCAATGGGTCATCAAAAATGATAACCCATTGAAACAACTATTTAGTCGGACATTATACTATCCCTATTAAGTTGCTCTCCAGCAGAGCTCAAGTCCGTTTTGTATAATTATTGTAAAATTATAGAGGATTATTCTTCATCGTATTATTCCTTAAAAAATACAGCATTACTTTTGTCCACTTGGAAATATCAACCTAAAAAAAGCATTACTTTTGTCTATTATACCATTTTTTATAGAATTTTTCTGCAAAAAATATCTACATTTACTATAGTATATTTAAAACTTTTTTTATGATAAAAAAAATATTTACCTCACTCATAATTTTATCTTTTTCAATTTCGGTGCATGCCCAAAAAACTTTTACTGCCGACGATTATACAAAAGCCGTAAACAAACTTGGCGCTAATTTGAATAAATTAATAGATAGAAACCTTGTGAAACCACAATGGCTGCCCGATGGTAATTTTTGGTATAGCGTAAAAACAGCAATTGGAGTAGAGTACGTATTGGTAAATACTAAAGATGGAAAAAGAAAAACATCTACAAAAAAAGAAGAAATAATTACCACTAACCTAAACAATACAAAGCCAAGTGTAAAATTTAACGAAGTACTTTCGCCAGATGCTACAAAAGTAGCCTATATAAAAAATTGGAATTTGTATATTAAAGATATTGCAACCAAAACCGAAATGCAACTTACAACCGATGGCGAAAAAGATTTTGGTTATGCCACCGATAATGCTGGCTGGACACATAGTGATAATGCAATTTTACTTTGGTCGCCAGACTCAAAAAAAATTGCAACATTTAAGCAAGATCAAAGAAATGTAAGCACCATGTATTTGGTAAAAACGAAAGTAGGCGCACCCGAATTAAAAGAATGGAAATACCCACTACCAGAAGATAAAGAAATTGTAAAAATACATAGAGTTATTATTGATGTAAATACAGGAAATATTGTAAAATTAAAAACTGCTGCCGATGACCATCGCAGTACATTGTGCGACGATATTAGTTGTAGTGGCTCGTTTGATGATAATATTTGGAGTGCCGATGGCACTAAATTAGCTTTTGTATCTACCCCTAGAAATCATAAAACTGCTACACTACGTATTGCAGATGCAACTACAGGAGATGTAAAAGATGTATTAAAAGAGGCTGTAGCAACACAATACGAATCTGGTTGGAAATCTGCCAACTGGCGTTATTTACCAGCTAGCAATGAAATAATTTGGTTTTCGGAAAGAGATAATTGGGGACATATATATTTGTATGATGTAAATACTGGCAAATTAAAAAATCAAATAACAAAAGGCAATTTTGTAGTAACCGAAATACTAAAAGTAGATGAAAAAAACCGTACCATATTATTTGAAGGCAAAGGAAAAGAAGTAGGGCAAAATCCATATTTTAATTATTACTACATGGTTGATTTTGGTGGAAAGAAAATAAAATTGCTTACACCCGAAAGTGGCAATCATTCGTTTAATTTATCGGACGATGGCAAGTATTTTGTAGATAATTTTTCTAAACAAAATGAGCCAAATACAGCAGTTTTAAGAGATATTAATGGGAAATTAATCACTCAATTAGAAAAAGCAGATATTACAAGATTAGTTGCCACTGGCTGGAAAGCTCCTGTACCATTTACTGTAAAATCGGCTAATGGTGCATTCGATTTGTTTGGCATAATGTACCAGCCATCAAATTTAGATATCGCAAAAAAATATCCTGTTGTAAATTATATTTATCCAGGGCCGCAAGGTGGTGGTGTAGGCTCATGGTCTTTTTCGGCAATAGGTTATAGCGATCATCAAGCCCTTGCCGAACTAGGTTTTATAGTAGTTGTAATTGAGGGAAGTTGTAATCCTAATCGTTCTAAAGCCTTTCACGACGCCTGTTATGGCAATATGGGCGACAATACTTTACCAGATCAAATTGAAGGATTAAAACAATTGCAAAAGAAATATTCTTATTTAGATTTAGATAAAGTAGGTATATGGGGGCACTCTGGTGGTGGCTATGCTACTGCAGATGCTATGTTTAGCTATCCCGATTTTTATAAAGTAGGTATTAGCGAAAGCGGTAATCATGATAACCGAAATTATGAAGATGATTGGGGCGAAAGATATATAGGTTTAATAGAAGGAGATAATTATAAAAACCAAGCCAACCAAAACCATGCCAAAAACCTAAAAGGAAAGTTATTAATAGCCCATGGTAATATGGATGATAATGTACCACCTTCTAATAGCTTTTTGGTGGCAGATGCACTTATAAAAGCAAATAAGGATTTTGATTTAGTTATTTTTCCAAATGCTACACATGGCTATGGTGCCGATAGTTATTATATGATGCGCAAGCGTTGGGATTATTTTGTACAACATTTACAAGGTGCAATACCACCTAAAGAATTTCAAATAAAAATTGTAGCAGATACAAGATAATAGATATAAGAACACAATCACTTTTGTGCAATTAGTAGCCTTGGTTATGTAGGGTGAAAAAAATTTGCAGTCTTATATTGTTGCTTTTAAACCTCTTTATTTAAAAATTACACAGAAAAGCTAGTGCCACAGCCACATGTACTGCTAGCATTGGGATTCTTAAAAGTAAAGCCTCTTGAGTTTAATCCACCTTGCCATTCTATTTCCATACCCAACAAATACATACTTTGCGAATTGTCTATTACAAATTTTACCGTATCTATTTCATACATAGTATCATTATCTTTTTGGGTATCAAAATCCAATACATAAGTCATACCACTACAGCCGCCACCCTTTACTCCTACCCTAAGTATTTGGGTAGAATCAAAATCTTTTTCTTGCATTAGTCTTTTTACTTCTTCTATTGCCGAATTGGTAAATTGAATAGGATTTTTAACTAAAGTTTCCATTTGAAATATTTTTGTAAAGGTAATACTAATACAAAAATATTATTAAAAATAGATTTGCTAAAAGCGAAATAATACATTTAAAAATTTTTATCTCCAGCCTTCGCTTTTTCTTAAATTATTTATATGAGCAGTGTGGTGTTTGCCATGCCAAGCATACATTCCTAGCAAATACCAAAGCGTCATTTGCTTATTATTTTCGGGGTGTAAAACTGTACAATTCCATTCATCTTTATTTACATTTTTTAACAAACTCAACATGCGTGCATGTAATGCATATAAAAGTGTAATGGAAACATTGATTGGAATTTCTACAACATCGCTAAGCTTTGCCCATGCTTCTTCGTTATATGGTTTTATTATAGGATTATTTTCGGTAAGTGCAAGTTTCATTCTTATAAATGCATTCATGTGGCTATCGGCTACATGGTGTACTAGCTGCCTGCTATTCCAGCCATTTGGTCTGTATGGAATTTCTAATTGTGCTGCATCTAAATTTATAATTGAATATTCTAATGCCTTTGGTAATAATTCAATATCTAGCAGCCATTGCTCTAATTGCTTTTGAGAAAATGGCTGCTCTATATATTTCCCAATTGGGTATTGCAAGTTTTGCATTATTTTGTTTCTGCTGGTACAGCTACTTTTATATCTTCTAAAGTAATTTCAAATACCAATATATCGTTGGGCTTTATTGGTGAGCCTGGCTGAGGGTGTTCGCCGTAGCCCAATTCGCTAGGTATATACACTTTCCAATGCGACCCTTTGGTCATTAATTGCAAAATTTCTGTCCAGCCTCTAATAACGCCATTTAGCGGAAAAGTAGCAGCTTGCCCACGCTTTACGGAGTTGTCAAACTCAGTACCATCGGTAAGTGTACCTACGTAATTAACTACTACAGTATCTATAGCTTTTGGTTTTAAACCGTTCTCCTCTCCTGCTTTTATTATTTCGTATTGTAACCCATTAGGCAATGAAATAACGCCTGCTTTCTTTTTATTTTTTTCAAAAAAAGCTGTATTTTCTTTTCTTTTGCCTTCGCCTTTTTTGCTTTGAAACTGTTGTAATTTTTGTTGTACAATATTATTTGCTTCTTCTTTTGTAAACAATGTTTTACCATTGCCATATACATCGTTTAAAGCTTTGGCAATTATGGTTGTATTTATTTTATCTGCACCAGCTTGTTTTAAACTTTCGCCAATACTCATACCCACAGCATAGCTAAAACTATCTACTGCATTTTTAAAAGGTGATGTAGTTACGACCTTTGCAGTTGCAACTGGTTTTGCAGCTTTTGATTTTACTTGTGCATTTGCACTAAATATTGCTAAAACTGAAGTAGCACATAACATTAATTTTCTCATTATTTTATTTTTATTTTTGAGCAAATATAAAAATTATTCTTCACGCATTTGCTTACCTGTTAAATTAATAAATACATCTTCTAAATTTGCCAGTTTTACTTGCTTTGGTCGTTCAAAACCGGTTGCCACCAATTCATCAATCATACCATCTGGCGTATCAAGCTTTATTATTTTACCTTCATCTATTATTGCTATTCTATCACAAAGCTGTTCGGCTTCGTCCATATAATGTGTTGTAAGTATTACAGTTGTACCATTACTTTTTATTTCTTTTATTAACTCCCACAAATTTCTACGAGCCTGAGGATCTAAGCCAGTTGTAGGCTCATCTAAAAACACAATTTTTGGGTTATTTATTAAAGTAGTAGCTATAGAAAAACGTTGTTTTTGTCCACCACTCAACTCTTTGCTTTTTGCTTTTGCTTTATCTACTAAGTTTACTTTTTGTAAAAGCTCCATTGCATTCACATCCCTGTTATATAATCCACTAAAAAGATTTATTAATTCCAATAAGTTTAAACCTGGGTAAAACCCAGAAGATTGTAATTGTACACCAATTATTTTTTTAATTTCGTTTGGGTGTATATCCAAATCAAAACCATCTACAATTACCTTACCCGATGTTTTCTCTCTCAGTGTTTCTATTATTTCTAAGGTGGTACTTTTGCCTGCCCCATTTGGGCCAAGTAAACCAAATATTTCGCCTTGTATCACATCAAATGAAATATTTTTTACAGCCTGAAAAGTGCCATAGTTTTTAACTAAGTTTTGTACGGTTATGATTTTGTTTTGCATAGTAAACTATATTAAGATGTAAATTTCAATTTTATTTATCAATTCTCCATAAAATATTTTCTTCGGTAATTCCATATTGCTTAAATTTATTTTTTAGCAATATTTTTTGTGATGCAATATTTGTATGATCTGTTTTTGCAAGTATTGATGTAACATTTGGTTGTTGAAAAGCCCATAATATTGCACCACACACAGATTCTGTCATAAACCCATTACCTTCAAAATTTGGGTATGTGCCATATCCAATTTCTATTTCTCCATTTATGTTAGGTTCTCCTTTAAAACAAAAATCTGCTACCATTACATTTTCTTTTTTCACTATTACTGTCCAAAATGTTGTATAAAGTGGATTTATTGTTTTGTTATTTACCAATGGTATTATTTTATTTTTAATTACATTTTTTAAAAAATCTGGTACTATTCTATTTATTTTATTTGCCCCTAAACTCATTTCTAAAGTAAAATTTGTAAGACAGTAATTCGATAATTGCTCGGCATTAAGTGGAGTGATACGAAGCCTTTTTGTTTCTATTTGCATTTGTAAAAATATTAAAGTATTTAATAAAAAGAAACAAAAATATTTAACAATCATAGTCGATAAAAGTATTGCTACTTAACCATAGCTTTTTAGCCATAAAAATAAAGCCAAACATAAGTTGAATTTTAGAGCAAAAAAAACTGCAATAGTTTTTAATAATTTATAAAATAGAAATTAATAAAACCCAAATAAAAAGGCTGTTTCAATTTTATTTGAAACAGCCTTTTTTTACGAAATTGCAATATATTATGCTACAGCTTCACCGTCTTTTTCAAATCCAAATTTCCATAGAAGTGCTGCTGCCACTGCACCTACAAGTGGCGCTAATATAAACAACCATAATTGGCTTAATGCCTTACCACCTGCAAAAATTGCAGGGCCAAAACTACGAGCAGGATTTACAGATGTGCCTGTAATTGGTATAGCCACCAAATGTATAAGTACTAAAGTAACACCTATTGCAAGACCAGCCATTGTGCTATTGCCAAGTTTTGATGTAGTTGCAAATATTACAAATAAGAAAAGGAATGTAAGCACAGCTTCGGTAATAAATGCAGCTGTTGTGTTATACCCTGCTAAATAGCCAGTACCCCAACCATTTGAGCCTAATGCCCAGTCGCCCATTGCAAAACCTGGCAAGCCGCTTTGTATTAAATAAAGTACTGCTGCACCTACTGTAGCGCCAGTAAATTGTGCTAAAATATAAGTAACGGCATCGCTAGTTTTAATTTTGCCTGCTACGAGCATAGCAATTGTAATTGCAGGGTTTATATGGCAACCTGTTATGCCACCAATTGAATATGCCATAACTACTACTGCTAAACCAAATGCTAACGAAATACCAAGTAAGCCAATGCCTGCTGGGCCAGTTGTAGAAATACCTGACACTACTGCTGCTCCGCAACCAAATAGTACCAGTGCAAATGTTCCAATAAATTCTGCTGTAAATTTTTTCATAGTGTAATTTTTGGGATTAAAATTTTTGATTAAACTGAAAATTATCATTTTTATTTGATTATTCAAAAAAAGATGAAATCCTCTTAGTTGTAATTGGTACTTTAAATTAATGCATTATGAATTAATTTGTATCAAAAAAATGCATCTTCACTTATCAACTCTTTTGCAATAGTTTGCTTTTTTTCTTGCAACTTTATTATTTTTTCTTGTATTGTATTTTTACATATCATTTTGTATGCAAATACTTTTTTCTTTTGTACAATTCTATGTGTACGATCTATTGCTTGGTTCTCTACGGAAGGGTTCCATTATAATGCCCCCCAACCTTACTACAATTAATTACTAATTTTTGAAAATTCTTTTCTCTTTAGTATAAGTATAGATTCTACATTTTTTTTAATTATTTCGTCAATATATGTATTCATGAAAATTATAACTTAATCTTTAATTTTTCTTATTAAAAAAGGTTGCAAATTTGCAACCTTTTATTTTTAATTTTAAGCTTTTGGTGCTTCGTCATTTTCTTTACCTGTAAGTTCATCAAACTTATCTTCGGCTTTTTCTTTTAGTTCTTCTGCTTTTTCTTTAGTAGCATCCCAAGCATCTTCAGCTTTATCTTTCACTTCTTCCCATACATCGCCAGCTTTGTCTGCCAATTCTTCAGCCTTGTTTTTTAATTTGTCGAAAAAACTTCCTTCTTCTTTAATTATTTCGTTGCTCATACTTTAATTTTTTTGAGGATTAAGAATGATTAAAATTAATGAAAAAAATATAATTTTTAATTTTTTATTATAAAAGGTACCAAAAAAGAGAAAGCCATGAAATGTATCATGACTTTCTTTTTTGTTACCCCTATGAAAACTCCGTTTTTGTTATTTAAGTATTGTGAATTTTTTATTGAAATTTAATGATGGATCATTGCTTCGTATAAAGTAATCACCTGTTGGCAATCCTCTTAAATCTACTGCAAAATTATTATTACCAGCTATTATATTTTCGTCAAGTGATTTTACCAACTTGCCCGTAGGGTCATATATAGCAAATTGAGTTTTTGCAGCTTTATTTGTTTTAATTACTACATTCAAAACATCATGTGCTGGTACAGGATAAATTATAGAAGTAATATTTTTGTTTTCACAATTCAAATTTAAAATTTCGGTAATTGTAAATCTGCCATCTTTGTCTACTTGCTTTATTCTATAAACGGCTATGCCACCTTCTAAATCTTGTTGCTGGTAATTACGACTAGAACTACTATTACCAATCGCAGAAACGGTATTAATTGTTTTCCAATTTACACCTCCATCAATA
Organism: Ferruginibacter sp.; assembly: GCA_013141435.1. Lineage (GTDB taxonomy): Bacteria > Bacteroidota > Bacteroidia > Chitinophagales > Chitinophagaceae > Ferruginibacter. Next base: position 143,051 of record JABFQZ010000001.1, on the reverse strand, counting down.
CTTTTTTCTACATCAAAATAATTAGTATTGGTTTCTTGAGTTGTAGTCCAAGATATTAAAGCCCCATTACTATTACAATTTGCATTTATTTTAGAGAATTGGACAGGAACAACTGTTAAAACAAGTTTCTGAAAAAAATTTGTTGTTCCAGAAGCTCCAGGAGAAGTCGTGAGTTGTCCAGGATTAGCAGCATAAAATAACTGATTGGTTAAATTACCATTGAATGTATTATGAGATGTATAATCTGACTGGGTTGCACCACCAGCTCCATTCTTTGTTACTGAAAAATAATAAGGAGCTCCACCATCTTCGTTATTACCACAAAGCTCAATATTGTTAGATATTACATTGCTAACTGCTACAGTAAAAACCAAATATTCTTGTCCCGCATTATAAATAACTGCAGACGATGTATTAGAACCAACAGAAGGTGGGGTAAATTGTTTAATTTTATAACCTACTTCAGAGCCATATCCTTCAACTCCATAAGGATCTTCTAAAATTACTAATCCAGGAAAATCTACCGTATTAACAACAATAGTTCCAGTAGCAGGAGCAACCTCAGAGTCTGGCCATCTAATTTGAAAATTAATATCATCAAATTTTATAGAAACATTTGCACCTCCAGGTAATAATCTTAAGTAAAACTCTAAATTAGCTCCATTTTTCTTTACATTGGCTTGAAAATAATTTTGAGATTGGCTCGAAAAAGCAATTAGAGAAAATAATAAAATTATAAAAAATTTTTTCATAAAATAAAAGGTTATTAGTTTTAAAAAGTTGGTTGTGAAATTAATGGCGAAGTTCCAAGTATCGATTTTATAAATTCTAAATCACTTACTGCAGCAGTAGCACCAGTAATTCTAACAATTCTATTCATATTTACATCTGCCTCAGAATATATATTCGAAATGAGAGGAGAAGTACCAAGTACAGATTTTATTTTTTCCAAATCACTAATTGCTGATGTAGCACCAGTTATACGAAGAGAATTATTTGAATTAGAATTTCCTCCATACAAACCAAATATTCCACTTCCACCAATATTAGCACCAAAAGAATTAAACAAAGAGGCTGCATTTACAGATAAATCAATGGTAGTTGGAACAGGGCTTCCAATAATATCCAATGTTGTAGCATTTAGGCTTCTTATTCCTAAATGGTTTCTATGTCTAACAGTTATATATTCTGAAGGATTAGATGCTACACCTACATTTTTAAAATAAACTGGGCTAATACCATCCATATCTACTATAGAACCATCTCTTAGCAACAAAGCAGATCTAGTTGCTAAAACTGTTGTAGGCGCTGCTCCACTATTTCGTAATTCCAAAAATACCCAATCAACAACATTTTTTGCAGCATTTGATTGATCATTAAATACAGCAGCATTTGCCACTGTTTCAGGTATATTATTATTTACCCTACTAAAAGATGCTGGCAATGTAACCCCAGTTCTATAAGGGTCAGATGTTGGTATTATATTTCCAGTAGGTGCACCACCAATAACATAAGCAGCAGTTGTTCTTAATTTGTCATCCATTAAACCTGGTGTAGAAGTATTGTAAGCTGCTTGTAAATAAGCTTTAGTATTTACTAAAACAAATTTATTCATTGCGTATAAATTACCATTATTAGTAGTAATAGTTGCACCAGCGGTGTTAATTATAGCATTTTGATTGCTTCCTATTAAACTCCAGTTTGTACCGTTCCAAAAAAAGCCATTTAGTTCAGACTCAGCTCCTACAACCCTTGTAGGATCTACATAAGTACCTACAGCATTTGTAGTACCACCAGTAATTCCAACTTTACTAATTGGCCAATTTGCCAATAAATAAGATTCGGTAAGTGGATGTTTATTTGCACTTACTATACCTTTTACTTGTGCACCTACATTTGCACTAGCATATGTGCTTCCGGATGTAGTTATCGCTACAGGCATATAATCCGCACCTGCTCCAACTGGCAAATTAGTTCCAGCAACATCTGCAGTTAATTCTTTTCTTAAAAAACCTGTGCCATTGGTTTCAAAAAACTTGTCAGTTCCTGCACCTGTAGCTGTTGCTGTTGAAGCTAAAAAAGCATCAAAATTACCTTGTTGTATTTTACCTGTTGTAAAGGTTACATCTGTCCCTATACGCAAATTACCAGTAAGTGTTGCATTTGCAGCATTATCCATTTCTAAATTGGGCACAGTAAATCCATTCATATTTACATTTTGGTTGGCACTTCCTTTTAATATTACTTTGCCTGGCCCTGTAATATCAGACGAGCTAGTTACATCACCTTGCACAGTTACTGTACCGCCAGATTGGATATGAAATGTACTTCCACTACTGATAAACAGTTGGGCATTTACAAATTTTATAGCCACAAACAATGTTAGAAATAAAATGATTGGTATTTTAATTTTCATTTTTATATTTTTATTTTGGTTATTAGCTGTTAATCAATAGAGTTTATTTTCTATAAATAATTTCTTGATACTTATATTTTTTTAAATTAATTAAACAAATATAAAAATTAATATTTCTTATTTCTTTCATATTTAGTAAACGGCTATAATCAGTTATTAAAAGGATTTTAATAGTTTCTAAACGAAAATTTATGAGTTTTAATGTTAAAAGTTAAAAAAACAATTTTGAAATACAAAGTAAGTATAATTTATTTAATATAAAAATACCCTTTTTAGGGTATTTTTATATTAAATAAAACCTATAGTTTATTTTACATTCTTAAAAATTAAGATTTACAAAATGGAAATTAAAAGCGAAAAATTAATAATCACAAAAAAAAATGATTGCTTTTTTTCAATTATAATTAAAATCTGTTTTAAATTCAAAATTATCCAATTACTTTGTTAGATATTGCACATTTAAGGTGTGCTTATAATTTAAAGAAATTTTATAACTTTAAATAATGCAAAATGCAATCTAACGACCCATTACATGGCAAAACACTTAAGCATATTTTAACCGATTTGGTACATCATTTTGGGTGGAATGGTTTGGCTGAGCAAATAAATATTAATTGTTTTAAAACCAACCCAAGTATAAATTCATCGTTAAAGTTTTTACGCAAAACAGCGTGGGCTCGAAAAAAAGTAGAGCAATTGTACATTTATACAATAATATAAACCCAAAACATGGCTTTTACAGATAATAATACAATCATCACCCAAACAAAAAAATGGGTAAAAGATGTAGTAGTTGGGTGCAATTTTTGCCCATTTGCTGCAAGAGAAGTAAAAAGAAATACAATTTATTATAAGGTAATAGAATCTGCTACTACTCAAAAAATTTTAGAAACATCAACCTCAATATTTAACCATTTAGATAACGATAATGCTATTGAAACTGCTTTGCTTATTACACCACACAACTATACTAATTTCATAGATTTTTTAAATATAGTAGATAAAGTAGAAAAAATTTTGCAAAAAAAAGGTTACGATGGTGTGTACCAAATAGCAAGTTTTCATCCGCAATATATTTTTGCAGGTAGTAATAATATAGATGCTGCTAATTATACCAATAGATCTCCTTACCCCATGCTACATTTTATTAGAGAAGAAAGTATTACAAGGGCAGTAAATAGTTACCCCAATATAAATGATGTGCCCAATAAAAACATTGCATTTGCTGAAGAAAAAGGATTGGAGTATATGCAAAAATTATTAGCCTCTTGTATGTAACGTTTTAATGTAAAAATTGTATTATTTCTGAAAGATTTATTGGCATTTTTTTATCATCTAATTCTATTACTATTAAATACCCATATGGACCACCAGCATTATCTATTGCTTGTGTTAGTGCTAATTGGTTACTGGTTTTTAAATAGCCATTATTATCCCAAATTTCTTTAGTGCATAAGCAGCCAGCTGTAGGCGTATAAGGATAAAATGTTGTTGATTTATAAAACTGCTCATCTACAGTTGTACCATGTGCTATAATCTCTGTTCGGCCAGCTTTACCAGCATAATATGCACCAAATAGAGGTTCATAATTTTTAAATGATTGTGGTAATAATTTTCTATAATTTTCGATACTCCAAGATGTATCTTTTAAAGTTGGATCTTGAAAAAAATGTGATGCAATATTTTCAAAAGGCATGGTTAACTGTACATTGGTTGTAGGGCCAATAAAAAAACTTTTAGATGTATCAAACCCATACATTCTAAAAAAACCTTGTGGTGTATTACCAAGGCTAATGTAGCCAGGCATATTACTCAAACTTCGAGCTAGTTGTCCCACCGAAAAACACCTTCCGCTTGTATCCTTTACAAATTCACCATCGCTATTTCTTACAATGGCAAGCCCAGGGTAGTTTCTATTTTTTCGTTGAAAACTAAATACCAATACTTGTCCAGGCAAATAGTTTTTTGAAAAAAAAGGTTTTAAAGAAGGTAATGTATTTTTTTTGCCAAAAGAATTCAATTGCAAATTAAGCTGATATAAAATAGCATCACTTGGTTCCTCTTTCAACTTTTGCATAGTTCTTTTTTGTAAATCAACAATACCATTATTTGTAGTATTGTTTAGTATATAATTTGCTGCCATAGCCATCAACTTATTATTGTTTGTGCTTGCAAATATTTGTATGGCTTGATTGTTGTATTTACGAGTATAATTACTTTGTATTAAATTTAAAAATGCTATTTTAAATTCATCGTTTTGCGTAGCTATATTTTTTGCTACAGTATTTATAGCATCATCTACAGCAAGTGTTTTGTATTGTATTAAATTAATGTTATTAAAAGCGTTAATCCATTGCTCTTCTGTTTCGGTATTTATTGGTAATGCAATTGTATTATTTATGCTCTTTACAATATTGGTATAAAATTGTTTTCGTTTTTGTATTGTTGCATCTTTTAAAAACGATTTTTTATTTTGCGAAAAAGCAAAAAAGATGGTGCAAAAAATACACAACAAACTCAAAATTATTTTTTTATTACAATACATTGGCAGTAAGAAATGCTATGGTTTTATTAATAGTATCATCTAGGCTAGCACCTACATACACATGAGGTTCACCAGGGTATAATTTTAATTGATTAACTACATTAAACTGATTAAGTTTAGTAGATAAACTTACAGACTGTGATGGTTTTACCAACGAATCTGCTTCTCCATGAAAAATGATTGTAGGACAGCTTTGTGCCGAAACATATTTAATTGGACTACCATTATTAAAAGTAGTAGCATTAGTTATTGGATTACCAAATATAGAGCCAGCAACTACAAAACCAATTGTAGAAGGTTGAACTAGGCTAGATGCAGGGTTGTAGTACATATCAGTCATATCGGTTGGGCCATATAAATCTACTACTGCCTTTACTTTGGGTATTGTATTTTTGTATGCTTGCAATAAGGCCAAATGTGCACCAGCACTTGCACCCAACATCACAAATTTATCTGAAATATTGTATTCGGCTCTTTTGTTATAAATAAAATCGGTAGCCGCTTTTACATCTTGCTCATGTGCAGGAAAAGCAATACCATTGGTTGTTGTTGTAAGCCTATAATTTATATTTACAAATGCATAATCAGGTAATCTTGTTTTCAAAATATCCACAAAAGCTTGCATCTCACTTTTATCACCAATATACCAACCTCCACCATGTACTATTACCATTACTTTGGTTGTAGTAACTGATCTTCCTTGAGGTAAATAAATATCCATTTTTTGCAGGGTGCTAGTACCATAACTTACGTTTGTACTGTTGCTTGCTGCTAAAACTGTAGGTATAGTTGGTGTTACATCTGTATTACTTTTTTTGCAAGCCGAAAATAATACAACATAAATAATTAAAGTAAATATTGATTTTAATTTCATAAGTATTTTTTAGCAATTTAACTTTTAAATTAATAATGAAATGTTATAGCTCTCATTTTTAAATTTTAAGCTAAGATATGTGTCCATAATAATATTAAAAAACATATTTTAGTACAATCAATATTATTGTTCAGTAGAAGTTAATATAAATAGATTTTGAATACATCAAATTATACAAATACGATTAAATATTTCTCTCAGCCAACAGCTATAACTACGTACACAGCGATTTTAGTGGACTAATTTAATTTTCACAACTGCATAAGCAAAATTCAGAAAATTATTCTTAAAATTTGAAAAATATTCCCCCCACTACTTCTTAATACCTAAAAAAAATGTTTGAGCTAAAGCTCAAACATTTTTTTTAGGTTATTGGTAAGTATAATTCCTTGAAGAGGAAAACTCATTTCTTTTATATAATTACAACTTATTTGTGTATAATTAGTAAAAAATAAAAAAGTTACTTACTCCTCATCATCAAAACTCATAGCTTCTTTGGTAGTCATCAAAGTTTCATATTCTTCTTTACTTCCTACAATCATATTAGCAAATTCTCGTAAGCCAGTACCAGCTGGTATATGATGACCTGTAATTACATTTTCTTTTAAGCCAAGCATTGGATCCATTTTACCTTGTATAGCTGCCGAAGAAAGTACTTTTGTTGTTTCTTGGAAAGATGCTGCCGATATCCAACTTTGTGTACCCAACGATGCTTTAGTAATACCCAACAACAACGGCGAAGATGTAGCTGGTTTGGCATCACGGAATTCAACTAATTTTTTATCTGCTCTTCTCAAAATCGAATTTTCTTCTCTTACATCTCTAAGTGATACAATTTGACCAGTTTTAAGTTTTGTACTATCAGCATGGTCTGTAATTACTTTTTTATCGTAAATGTTGTCATTCTCTAAATTAAACTCTTGTTTATCTTCTACATCTCCTTCTAAGAATATGGTATCTCCAGCATCTTCTATGGTTACTTTACGCATCATCTGACGTACTATAACTTCCACATGCTTATCGTTTATTTTTACTCCTTGTAATCTATAAACCTCTTGTATTTCATTTACAACATATTCTTGTACTGCAAATGGTCCTTTAATGGCCAAAATATCTGCTGGAGCTGTTTGCCCATCCGATAATTGCGAACCTGCTTTTACAAAATCCCCATCTTGTACCAAAATTTGACGACTCAATGGCACTAAGTATTTGCGAACTACACCATCTTTAGCCTCTACAATTATCTCTCTGTTTCCACGCTTAATGGCACCAAAAGCTACTACTCCATCAATTTCACATACTACCGCAGGGTTGCTAGGGTTACGAGCTTCAAATAATTCTGTTACTCTTGGTAAACCTCCCGTAATATCTTTTAATTTACTCAACACACGAGGAATTTTTACTAAAACCTGGCCACTTTTCACAACATCTCCTTCTTCAATTACAATATGAGAGCCTACTGGTAAGTTATAGCCTTTTTTCTCTTTACCTTCTACAATTATTGATGGTAATTTTGTTTTATCCTTAGTATCTATAACAACTTTTTCTCTATGTCCAGTTTGTTCATCAACCTCATCTCTGTAAGTTATACCTTCTAGTAATGCATCAAATTTAATAGTACCACCTACTTCTGCTACAATAACATTATTAAATGGATCCCAAGTGCAAATAGCATCACCTTTTACTACTTTTTGACCATCTTTTACTTTTAATACAGACCCATAAGGTACATGCATACTATTTAATAAACGATCCGATTTTACATCAATATTTCTAATCTCACCAGTACGACCTATTACAACTACTTGTTTTTTTCCTTCAGCATCTTCAGTAGATACGGTACGTAATCCATCAAATTGTAATGTTCCTTCAAACTTAGCGTATAGGCTAGATTCTACCGAAGAAGAGCCTGCCACACCACCCACATGGAAAGTACGTAAAGTAAGCTGCGTACCTGGTTCTCCAATTGATTGTGCCGCAATAATACCTACCGAATCGCCTCTTTGTGCAATAATACCAGAGGCTAAGTTTTTACCATAGCATTTTACACATACTCCACGCTTGCTTTCGCAAGTAAGTACAGAGCGTATTTCTACGGTTTCAATACCTCTTTCATCTATTAATTTTGCAGTATCTGCACTTATTTCTTCTCCTGCTACTGCTAATATTTCTTCTGTTACGGGATCTAATACATCATGCAACGACATTCTACCTTCAATTCTATCGCTCAATGCTTCAATGATATCTTCATTATCTTTTAATGCAGATGTTGCAATTCCACGAAGTGTGCCACAATCTTCTTCATTAATAACAACATCTTGCGCCACATCTACCAATCTTCTTGTAAGGTAACCTGCATCGGCTGTTTTAAGAGCCGTATCGGCAAGTCCTTTACGAGCACCATGTGTAGATATAAAATACTCCAATACACTCAATCCATCTTTAAAGTTTGCAAGAATTGGATTTTCAATAATTTCACTTCCAGATGAACCAGATTTACGAGGCTTAGCCATTAAACCCCTCATACCTGCAAGCTGCTTAATTTGTTGTTTAGATCCACGGGCACCAGAATCTAGCATCATGTAAACAGAGTTAAACCCTTGTTTATCTGTAGCCAAATCTCCAATTAAGGTTTCTGTTACTTTCATATCTACCCTACTCCAAATATCAATAATTTGGTTGTAACGCTCATTGTTGGTTATCAAACCCATATTGTAGCTATCCATTACTTCAGCTACTTCTCCATGTGCATTTTCTACCAACTCTTCTTTAATAGCAGGTATAATCAAGTCATTAATGTTAAATGATAATCCACCACGGAATGCCATACGATATCCAAGTGTTTTTATATCATCTAAAAACTTTGCTGTAGTTGGTACCGAAGTCCATTTAATAATGTCTCCAATAATTTCTCTCAAGTTTTTCTTTGTAAGCAAAGCATTTACAAAACCTACTTCTTTAGGTACAAATTGGTTAAATATTACACGACCAACTGTAGTTTCTATTAATTTATAAGTAAGTGTTCCATCCGCATTACGATAGTTCGCCCTTACTCTGATATTTGCATGTAAATCTACCTTTTTCTCATTATAACCAATAATAACTTCTTCGGCAGAGTAAAATGCTTTTCCTTCTCCTTTTACAATATCATCTCCAATTGTTTTCTTGCCTTTTGTAATGTAATAAAGTCCAAGTACCATATCCTGAGATGGTAAGGTAATTGGAGTACCATTTTGCGGATTTAGAATATTATGTGAAGAAAGCATTAATAATTGTGCTTCCAAAATGGCAGCATTGCTCAATGGTACATGTACCGCCATCTGATCTCCATCAAAATCGGCGTTGAATGCAGATGTAACTAAAGGATGCAACTGTATTGCTTTTCCTTCTATTAATTTTGGTTGGAATGCTTGTATAGATAATCTATGAAGGGTTGGGGCTCTATTTAACATTACCGGATGCCCTTTTAATATATTCTCTAAAATATCCCAAATAATAGCTTCTTTTTTATCTACTAATTTACGAGCACTTTTTACCGTTTTTACAATTCCTCTTTCAATAAGTTTGCGAATAATAAATGGCTTAAACAATTCAGCAGCCATATCTTTAGGCAAACCACACTCATGCATTTTTAATTCTGGTCCTACCACAATTACCGAACGTCCTGAGTAATCTACACGTTTACCCAATAAGTTCTGACGGAAACGACCTTGTTTACCTTTCAAAACATCAGAAAGAGATTTTAATGCACGACCACCTTCTGCTTTTACGGCATTCGATTTACGGCTATTGTCAAACAAAGAATCTATTGCTTCTTGCAACATTCTTTTCTCGTTTCTTAAAATTACTTCTGGCGCTTTAATCTCCATTAAACGCTTTAAACGATTATTTCTAATTATTACACGACGATATAAATCATTCAAATCTGATGAAGCAAAACGACCTCCATCTAAAGGTACAAGCGGACGAAGCTCTGGTGGAATAACTGGTATATATTGCATTACCATCCACTCTGGTTTATTTACAATTCTTGTATTTGCATCTCTAAAACTTTCTACTACACTCAAACGTTTCAATGCATCGGCTTTACGCTGTTGCGATGTTTCGTTGGCAGCTGAGTTTCGAAGATCAAAGCTAAGTTGGTTCAAATCTAAACGCTCCAATAAAGCTGAAACAGCTTCAGCTCCCATTTTTGCAACAAATTTTTCCGGATCTTCATCAGGAAGCATTTGGTTTTCTTTGGGTAATGTATCTAAAATATCAAGATATTCTTCTTCTGTTAAAAGATCGGCATAATTTTGTCCTTTATCGGTACGTACACCAGGGTTTATTACAACATAACGTTCGTAATAAACTATAGTTTCTAATTTCTTAGAGCTCATACCAAGTAAATATCCAATTTTATTTGGCAAAGATTTAAAATACCAAATATGAACTACAGGAACTACTAATTTAATGTGTCCCATACGTTCTCTACGTACCTTCTTTTCGGTAACTTCTACACCACAACGGTCACAAACTATTCCTTTGTAACGTATGCGTTTGTACTTACCACAAGCACATTCATAATCTTTTACTGGACCAAAAATTCTTTCGCAAAACAACCCATCTCTTTCTGGTTTGTAAGTACGGTAGTTAATAGTTTCTGGTTTCAATACTTCTCCATAACTTCTTTCTAAAATTGTATCTGGACTAGCCAAACCAATTGTAATTTGAGAGAAAGTTGCTCTTGGACGATTTTCTTTTTTAAATGACATATCTACAATTAATAATTGTGTAATGAATAATTAATAATTTTTTTTTGAACAAATTCTTTCTTTAAATGCTGAAATTAACAACTCCAGTGCATTTCTTATTTGAGAATTGAGTGCTTAAAATTTAATATTGAACATTTTTTTTGCCAAAGCTTTTAAATATTCAAAAATCAATACTCAATTTTCAATATCAATTAAAGAACTTTATTCAAATTTAAGGTCTAATCCTAATCCTCTAAGCTCATGTACCAATACATTGAACGACTCTGGAATACCAGCTTTTGGTATGTTATCGCCTTTTACTATTGCTTCGTAAGTTTTTGCTCTACCCACAATATCATCAGATTTAAGGGTAAGCAATTCTTGCAATATATTAGATGCTCCATAAGCCTCCAATGCCCAAACCTCCATCTCTCCAAAACGCTGACCACCAAATTGTGCTTTACCACCCAAAGGTTGTTGTGTGATAAGACTATATGGCCCAATAGAACGAGCATGCATCTTATCATCAACCATATGATGTAGTTTGATAACATAAATAATACCTACTGTAGCTTTTTGGTCAAAACGATCTCCCGTTTCTCCATCATACAAATACGTATGACCAAATTTAGGAAGACCAGCTTTTTCTATATTTTCTGCAATTTCATCAACCGATGCACCATCAAAAATTGGTGTAGCAAATGTGCAGCCAAGTTTTTCTCCAGCCCAGCCTAATGCAGTTTCATATATTTGTCCAAGGTTCATACGACTAGGTACACCCAATGGGTTCAATACTATATCTACAGGTGTTCCATCTTCTAAGAAAGGCATATCCTCGGCACGTACAATTTTAGCTACAATACCTTTATTACCATGGCGACCAGCCATTTTATCTCCTACTTTAAGCTTACGCTTTATTGCCATGTATACTTTTGCCAATTTTAATACACCTGCTGGCAATTCGTCGCCAATAGAAATATTAAATTTTTCTCTTTTATAACGACCAAGTTCTTCATTGAACTTAATGTTATAATTATGAAGAAGAATATTTATTAATTCATTGGTTTTTTCATCGTTGGTCCAACCAAGTGGGTTTACATGCTCGTAATCTATACCAGCAAGATTTTTAACCGTAAATTTACTTCCTTTGCCAATTAGAACTTCCCCAAATGTATTTTCAATACCTTGGCAAGCTTTATCCAATAAAATGCTTTGCAATTTTTCTTGCAACATTTGCATTAGTTTCACTTCGTTTTCTTCATGATTTTTCTCAATTTTATCCATTTGAGCTTTTTCACGAACTTTGGCATTTTTATCTTTTTTAGCTCTTTGAAACAGCTTTTTATCGATAACCACACCTTCTACTCCGCTAGATGCTTTTAAAGATGCATCTTTAGCATCACCAGCTTTATCTCCAAAAATGGCACGTAGCAATTTTTCTTCGGGAGTAGGATCACTTTCACCTTTTGGTGTTATTTTACCTATAATAATATCTCCTTCTTTTATAACTGCTCCAATACGTATAATACCATTCGAATCTAAATCTTTTGTAGCTTCTTCTGATACATTTGGAATATCTGGTGTAAGTTCTTCTTCGCCTAATTTAGTATCTCTAACTTCTGTTTCAAATTCGCTAATATGTATAGAAGTAAACAAATCGTCTTTTACAACTTTTTCAGAAATTACAATCGCATCTTCAAAGTTATACCCTTTCCAAGGCATAAAAGCTACTTTCATATTACGACCTAAAGCAAGCTCTCCACCTAATGTTGCATAACCTTCGGTTAAGAAATCGCCTTCAGAAACTTTTTGCCCTTTTACAACTGCGGGGCGCAAATTAATTGTAGTTTCCTGATTGGTACGTACAAATTTTGTTACTTTATATATCGTAAGTGCATCTTCAAAACTTACTAATTTGGCTACATCACTTCTTTTGTATCGTACATGTATTTCGTTTCCATCTACATATTCAACAACACCTTCACCATCTGCATGTATTTGAATACGAGCATCACGGGCAGCTTTGCCTTCTAAGCCTGTACCTACAATCGGCACTTCGGGGCGCAAAAGTGGTACTGCCTGACGTTGCATGTTTGAACCCATCAAGGCACGGTTGGCATCATCATGCTCTAAGAAAGGAATAAGAGAAGCACTTAAACCTACAATTTGGTTTGGTGCTACATCCATATATTCTACTTCTTCTTTATCTAAAATAGGGAAATCGCCTGTTTGACGAGACTTAATTCTATCATCTACAAAGTTTCCTTTTTCATCAATATCAACGTTTGCTTGTGCTACTTTAGCAGTATCTTCTTCTTCGGCACTAAGGAATGTTATTTTCTTCATATCAACTTTACCAGCTGTTACTTTGCGGTAAGGTGTTTCTATAAAGCCCATTTCATTTATTTTGGCATGTACACAAAGTGTAGATATCAAACCAATGTTTGGTCCTTCGGGTGTTTCTATTGTACATAAACGGCCATAATGAGAATAATGCACATCTCTTACTTCAAAACCTGCACGCTCTCTGCTTAAACCTCCTGGTCCTAGTGCGGAGATACGACGCTTATGCGTTATCTCACTTAATGGGTTGGTTTGATCTAAGAATTGGCTTAATTGTGATGTACCAAAGAATGAGTTAATTACACTAGAAAGAGTTCTAGCATTAATTAAATCTACTGGTGTAAATACTTCATTATCTCTTACATTCATACGCTCACGTATTGTACGAGCCATACGAGCAAGCCCTACGCCAAATTGTGCATATAACTGCTCTCCTACTGTACGTACTCTACGATTGCTTAAATGGTCAATATCATCTACCTCACTCTTACCATTGGTAAGTAATACCAATGTTTTTACAATGGCAATAATATCGTCTTTTGTAAGTACTTTTTTGGTTATAGGGAAATCAAGTCCTAAACGACGATTGATTTTATAACGACCAACTTCTCCTAAATCGTAACGTTTATCGCTAAAGAAAAGTTTATCGATAATACCTCTAGCCGTTTCATCATCTGGAGCATCGGTACCTCTGAGTTGTTTGTATATATGTTGTACAGCTTCTAACTCTGAATTAGAAGTATCTTTATTTAAAGTATTGTAAATGATAGAATAATCTCCACTTACCTCTTCTTTTTGTATAAATACATTTTTAGTTTCTACTGAAAGTATTGTTGCAATATTACTTTCATCTAAAATAGTATCTCTTTCTAAAATAATTTCATTTCTTTCTAACGAAACAACTTCTCCAGTATCTTCATCTACAAAATCTTCTACCCAAGTACGAAGTACACGGGCTGCAAGTTTTTTACCAATTTGTTTTTCAAGGTTTTTCTTATCTGCTTTTACTTCATCGGCCATGCCAAACAATTCTAATATATCCTTATCGGTTTCAAAACCTATAGAACGTAATAAAGTTGTTACAGGAAATTTTTTCTTACGATCGATATAAGCAAACATTACATTATTGATATCGGTAGCAAATTCCATCCATGCTCCTTTAAATGGTATTACACGGGCAGAATATATTTTTGTACCATTTGGATGCGTAGATTGACCAAAGAATACGCCTGGAGAACGATGTAATTGGCTTACAATAACCCTTTCGGCACCATTTATTACGAATGTACCACGGGGAGTCATGTAGGGAATGTTACCTAAGAATACATCTTGTACTATGGTTTGAAAATCTACATGCTCTTCATCATTACAACTAAGTTTCAATTTAGCTTTTAACGGAACAGCATAAGTAAGGCCTCTTTCTATACACTCATCGATAGAGTAACGAGGCGGATCTACAAAATAGTCCATAAATTCTAGTACAAAAATGTTTCTAGAATCTGTAATGGGAAAATTATCTCTAAAACAGCGAAATAAGCCCTCTACGTTACGCTTATCTGGTGTGGTTTCCAATTGAAAAAAGTCTTTAAAAGACTGAATTTGGATACCTAACAAGTCGGGTTGCTCCGCTATAAGTTCAACTTTTCCAAAGTTGATACGCTTAGCAGCATTTGTTTTTGTTGCAGACATATATTAATTAAATCGTTTAGTGAAGATCCTTTTACTGAAAATAGAGCTTGCGCTACTATGCCCATTTTAAGGACGGCGAAGGTACGATTATTTTTTTATATAAACACATTTTTTAATTTTTTGGCAAGAAATTTGAGAAAGCGAGCCTTTTGTGGAAATTGTTAGTGTGTTTTTATACAAAATTTAAAAAATCGGAAGAAATGGCAGATTTAAGATTTTGTGCTAAGATAAAGGGCTTTTAAAATAAATGTGTTGTACTTTACTGTAAGTAAAAATAGTAATTTTTTAAAAAAATATAGAAAAAGCTGATTATTGGTAAAATGCCGAAGGGCTGCGGGATTGTAGTGGAAATACTTTTTTTTAATGGTAATTAAAAAAAAGATTGTAACGGAAAGCCCGAACAAATATTGATTTTAGTACTGTTGATAAAAGCCCAAAAATAAATTTTGCTTGGTAAAAGTAAATGTAAAATTAAGCGAATTTTAAGTTTTTATATGTGCTTTCCATTATTTATTGAATTACCTTTGCAAAAATATTATGAAATGAAACGTACACATATAATTATACTTGTAGGCATTGCTGCTTTAATAGTTGGGCTTATTTCGTTTGGTTCCGATTTTTCTACTTACGAAACCATTGTATCTGCTCAAAAAAAGATAGGTAAATCGGTACATATTATTGCCAAATTAGACAAAGATCAACCATTGGAATATGATGCCATAAAAAATCCAAATTACCTTTCGTTTTATGCTGTGGATAGCCTTGGTGGAAAAACAAAAGTTGTTTTTCATAATAGTAAACCTACAGATTTGGAAAGGAGCGAACGTTTGGTAATGAAAGGGAAAATGCAAGCCGACCATTTTGAATGTTCGGATATATTGTTAAAATGCCCAAGCAAATATAAAAATAAAGAAGATTTACAAAAAAAGATGCAAGAGCAAACTACGAGTATGAGATAATTTTGTTATTTAAGAACTAATTTTATGTTTAAAACATTACTATTTTTTTCGCTTAGTATTTTATTCTTTTCATGCAGTTCATTAAAGATACCTAAATCTAAATTAGCCTTTTCGGAATTAGGAATAGGTTGGAATTATGAACAAAAAGTAAACCCTGTATACGATACAAAAATTGATTCTGCTTTTAAAATGGTTATTAACAGATTCAATAGAGAAAATCATTCTTTTAAAGTACATGAAAGAAAAATAAATGAAAGTAATTATTTGCACTGCAAATTTACAAATGGCAAATTTGTAAGCAAGAGTGGTATTACTACTGGTTATGTTGTAACAGGTATAGGATTATTTGCAACACCCATTATTATATTGTCTGCAACAAATGGAGGTTATTTTGGGTTTTTCTATTATTTACCTCACGACAATTTGGATATTGAAATATATCTATCTCCAGCTTCGTCTGACAATAAAACAAAGACTATCGAAACAAAAGTTAGTTCTTTAGCCTTATTTTCTAATAAAAATAAAAGACTAAATCAACAATGTAAAAAACTTGAAAATACTATTTATAAAATGTTAATTAATTTGGATAAACAATTTATACATTCAAAATAAAATGAAAAAATTTCTACCTTAATTAAATAGGAAACTATATATTAAAAGTTTAAATATTACTTACATTAAGAATTTTAATTTTTAACAATGCAAATAAGAACATTTTTTTTTAAACTAATTTATTTGCACCTATTAATACCACCACATGAAATTTGAAGGCGAACATTTACTCCCAGGGCAAATTGGTCAATTTTTTGTAATACTATCTTTAATGGCGGCTTTTGTAGCCACCATTTCGTATTTTAATGCTGCAAGAAATAATATTTTTTTAGAAAAAAACAATTGGATAAAAACTGGTAGAGTTGCATTTTATATTCAAACATTTTCGGTGTTTGCTGTGTTTGCTACTATAATGTATATATGTGCCAATCATTTGTTTGAATACATGTATGCATACAAACATACTTCGTTGGAGTTGGAGTATAAATATTTGCTTGCTTGTATTTGGGAAGGGCAAGAAGGTAGTTTTTTATTATGGGCAATTTGGCATGGTGTACTTGGCATAATACTTACCAAGAAAAGTAACGAGTGGGAAGCTCCAGTAATGTCGGTAATAAGCATTGCACAGTTTTTTTTAATGCTAATGATATTAGGTGTGTATATTGGTAATTTAAAAATAGGCAATAGCCCATTTACACTTACCCGAAACGAAATACAAGCTCCTATTTTTAGCCGTTCAAATTATTTAACATTTATAAAAGATGGTGTAGGGCTAAATGTTTTATTAAGAAATTATTGGATG
The DNA here is from genome assembly GCA_013141435.1 of Ferruginibacter sp. Lineage (GTDB taxonomy): Bacteria > Bacteroidota > Bacteroidia > Chitinophagales > Chitinophagaceae > Ferruginibacter. The sequence goes on along the minus strand of JABFQZ010000001.1, from coordinate 126,135 downwards.
GTAATACACCCTCCAATATTATTTTTGGGTTTTGCAGCTACCATTGTACCTTTTGCGTATGCGTACGCTGGCATACAAACAAAACGCTATGCCGACTGGATAAACCCTGCATTACCATGGGCTCTTATGTGTGCTGCTGTATTAGGAGTAGGTATTATGATGGGTGGCAAATGGGCTTACGAATCGTTAAATTTTGGTGGTTATTGGGCATGGGATCCGGTAGAAAACGCTTCGCTAGTACCTTGGCTTTTATTAGTAGCAGGTTTGCATACAATGGTTATTTTTAAAGCTACTGGCCATTCGCTTAGGGCAAGCTATTTATTTGCTTTTCTTACATTTATTTTTATTTTATATTCTACTTTTCTTACTCGTACAGGTATTTTAGGCGATACTTCGGTACATGCATTTACCGAAACTGGCGAAGGTATTGCCTTTACATTATTTAAACATTTATTTGAGTTTAAATACATGAATGTTTTAATATTTTTGTACTTAACATCGTTTACGATACCAAGTTTATTTTTGTATTTTAAACATTATAGAAAAATACCTGCAATACAAAAAGAGGAAAATACCAACACAAGGGAATTTTGGATGTTTATTGGCTCTTTAGTATTATTTCTTACATCTATATTTATTATTGCAAAAACATCGGTACCAGTTTTCAATAAAATATTTAATACAAAAATTGCTCCACCCGAAGATGTTGAATTTGGCTATAACAAAATTGTAGTTTTAATAACTACAATTTTGGGTTTACTTACTGCACTTACGCAATATTTAAAATATAAAAATAGCAATACCAAAGTGTTTTTTAAAAGCATTTTATTGCCTACAATTATTAGTGTAGTAATATTTATTGTGCTTATTATATTTTATCCATTTACACATTACAAACATGGAGCTGGTTTTTTAGGAGCTATTTATGTAGCAGCTTTTGCAAGTATATATTCGGCGGTAGCCAATGCTATGTATATTTTTAGCATTCAAAAGGGCAAAATTTTAAATGCTGGCAGCCCCATTGCACATGCTGGCTTTATGCTTATGATTGTTGGTATGCTTATATCATCGGCCAATAAAGAAGTAATAAGCAATAGCAGCAGCAATGGCATTACATTGCCAGGTGGTGGTATAGACCCAATGACTAAGCAAGCAGATAACCCTACCGAAAACTTAACTTTGCTTAGGCAAGTGCCTGCTACCTTAGGTGATTATAGGGTTACTTTTTTAAACGATTCGGCTGGTAAAGAGAATGGCAAAAAGTTTTACCATTTGGCTTTTGAAAATAAAAAAAATAAAGATAATTTTTTGTTGAAACCAGATGTGTATTTAATGAAAGGTGGCAATATGAGTAGCAACCCCGATACAAAATCGTACTTGTTAAAAGATGTATTTACTTACGTTTCGTTTGCTGTAAATAAAAAAGATGAACCAGAAGATACTACCAAATTTAAAGAAATACCAATGAGCTTTGGCGATACTGCATTTTATAGCAATGGTATAATGGTATTGGATACTGTAATAAACAACCCAACAGATGCAAGAGCAAATACTGGTATTGTACCACAACTTGCGCTGGTAGCAAAATTAAAAATAATAGCTAAAGACAGCATGCATTTTTATGCAAACCCTATACTAACGTTAATAGACAGCAATACCATAAAACATATAGATGATACGGTGTATGCGCAAAATTTATTTGTAAGTTTTTTGGGAGTAGATAAAGATAAAAAAATACTAGTAGGTATTAAAGAAGCCAATAAATTAATAGATTATGTAACTGTAAAAGCATACATATTTCCTATGATAAATTTGGTGTGGCTTGGCTTGGTAATAATGGCCGCAGGTATTGTAATTAGCATGTTGCAAAGAGGTAATTTTACTAAATTACAAACTCGTATTGTTTTAATTGCTACAGTTGCCTTTGTGTTTTATATGTTTTTATTGGCTGGTGCATAAAATAAAATTTTACCAATGTGATTAAATATTTCACAAAGCGAAACAGCGATAACTACGTACACAGCGATTTTGGTGGAGCAATATAATTTTCACAATGGTATTATTGTTTGCTTTTCTATTATAATTATTTTGTTGAATAAGCATTTCGTCTATCTTATTTACACAAAACTATGTATTATTGATAATTCAATTTTTTGTTGGTGCCTTTGAGTTTTCAATAAACACAAAACCCACCAATGGTTTTTATTGATGGGTTTTGAAATTTCAAAAGCAATTTATTTGTCGTAATATTTACTTGTTATTAACGCAATTGGTAAGCCTACCAAAGTCATATGCCATAAAATACCAACAATTGCCAACCCTAAATCGAATGGTCCTTTTGGAATGTTTGAATTTGGCAAAACCAATAAATTCATTACCAACCATATTCCTAACCCAAAGATTAGACCTGCTATTACTTTGTTGTTTCTTAAAAATGCAATTTTGGGAAAGGCATAAAAATAAATAATTGCACAAACAAAAGCAATTATAAAATGGTAAATAAGCCCTGCCACAACCATCATTGCTCCGCCACCAATGGCTGTTGGACTGTGTACACCACTTGCTATAAATTGTAACACCTGAATTGGATTAAACCCAAACCAAATATAATATACTATTACTCCTGCAACTGCATCTAAATTTCCTGCAACAAATCCTGATTTGAGGATTGTCATTAATTCACTTTTGTTTTTTATTTCTGTTGTCATTTTTTGCTATTTAATTATTTAGATTGTTATAAATTATAAACTTGAAACTTCTGGAAAATCTATTGGAATGAGCGTAATACTATGTAAGTAATTTGTAATTGTTTTTTCGCCAACTTGTAAAATAAGGTCAACCAAATTGCCTTGATCATAACCTGCGGAAATAAAGTTTTCTAAAAGCGTTTGGTCAATATGTCCTCTTGTTTCTGTTATGTTTTGTGCCAATTTTACCAACGCATTATATTTTTCGTTGAAACTTGCTTTTCCACTTCTTAATTCTAATGCTTGTTCGTTGGTAAAACCATTCATTTTGCCAATAGCAGTGTGTGCCGCTTTACAATATTTACAATTGTTTACTTCGCTTACCACTAAGTTTACTACTTCTTTTTCTTTATTGCTCAGCGATGATTTATCGTTTTGAAAAGAAATGTAGCGTTGCAAACCGTTATCGGACAAACCTAATGTTGCAAATAGATTTGGAACAAAACCTAGTCCATTTTTAATGGCATCATAGGTTGGCAAATTGTTTTCTGATTGTTGTTCTCTAGTTGGAACTGTAAATTGTGTACTCATTTTTTAAATTTTATTTGTTATTTATTATGGTTTTAAATTATTATTGAACAGACAAGTCTGTTTTTTTTGAAAAAAAAATTAAAATAATTTTTCTACTATTTTTCTTGTTGTTTTAATTGCCCACAAATCCTCATGAACTTTACTTGAAATAATTGCTCCCTCAAATAAAATATAAAACTCATCAGCCAATTCTTCTTTATTTAGGGGTTTTAAAATTTCTACAAATAATTGTCTGATTCTATTTTTTTGATTTCTAATAATAGATTTTACCTCTATATTTTCACTTGAGACTTCGGCTAATACATTTTGAAAATGACAGCCATTAAAACAGGTTTGATTGGAAAATTGGGTTAAAAAATCGAAGACTCCCAATACTTTTTCTTTTGGGGTTTGTTTGTCATGGGTAATTTGTTGTAAAATTTGGTTGGTAGTAATTGCCGTTTTTTGCAAATACTCTTTTAGCAATTCCTCCTTAGAAGAAAAATGAGCATATAAACTTGCTTTTGCTACTCCAGCTTCTTTTATAACTTGGTTTATTCCAGTAGAATTGTAACCTTGTTCGTAAAACAGTTTTGAAGCAGTTTCTACTATTCGATCTTTAGTTTGCATTTTTATATTTGTTATTATGTTTGCAAATATAGAACAATTTTTTATAAAACAAACAAGTCTGTCTATTTTTAATTTTTCTTAACTTCAATTACAAGTGCACGTATTTATAAAGTTTAGAATTTGTATACAAATAATCTCTCAAACTTAGGGAAACCTCTAAAAACATAAATACAAATTTTATTATAAAGCACTAGGAAAATTCACAAAAAGAACACAAAGAAATACTCTTCTTTGTGTTCTTTTTGGGTTTGCAAACTTAGTTTTTAGAGATGCACTTAGAGTTAGAAATTTTTTTTAAAATTTTGAAATCTGAGCTATTGTATTACTCCCCAGATTCAATCCTAAATGATACTTTACAAACTACACCCCAACTTACTACTTCGCCATTGTTTACATGTACTTTTTGGTCTTTTACCCATACGGAATCTATATTGCGTATGGTTTTTGAAACTTCTTTTACAGCTTCTTTTACTGCGTCTTCAAAACTTACTTTAGAAGTTGCTATTACTTCTATTACTTTTACTATTGCCATTATTTTTGTTTTTTTGTGATTAAAAAATTAAGTTACAATTTTATTTTGAAATGGCAAATTATTGTACCATTGAAAAACTAAAGTAGATGGGCTGACCGATAGCAGTGAAAAGCCCACAGCATGAGGAACGAATGCGAGGACTTGTAACGAATAGCGGTAGCAAATGTTGATTTTGGTATATCGTTGTAAGCCCCAAATCAATTTTTTTTTGCTATTATTCTTCCATCATTTTTCTTATTTCTGCAATTACGTTTTCAATGTTGGGTTTTCCAAAATAATCGCCATCGCTACCATAACCAGCTCTATGCTCTTTTGCTGTAAGTGTGCGTGGGCTTACATCTAAGTATTGGTATCCTTTTTGCTCTTCCATTACTTTATTAAACATATATGCAGCTGCTCCGCTTGGCACATCTTCATCTATAAATATTATTCGGTTTGTTTTTTTGAGTGATGCTACAATGCTATGATTTATATCGAATGGTAATAGGGTTTGTACATCTATAACTTCGCAACTAATATTCATTTTTGTTAGTATTTCTGTGGCTTCTAATACTATTCGTAAAGTAGAGCCATAGCTAACAATTGTAATGTCGGTACCATCTTTTAAAACTTGTGGTATGCCTAATGGTACTGTAAATGTGGCTATATTGCTTGGCAATTTTTCTTTTAGTCGATAGCCATTTAAACACTCTATAACTAAGGCTGGGTCGTTGGCTTGCAAGAGTGTATTGTACATACCTGCTGCTTGTGTCATATTACGAGGCACACATACATACATGCCACGGAGTGCATTTACTATCATACCCATTGGTGAGCCGCTATGCCATATACCTTCGAGCCTGTGCCCTCTTGTACGTACTATTAGTGGGCAAGATTGCTGGCCTGCTGTACGAAAATGTGTGGTGGCTACATCGTCGCTTAGAGGTTGTAAGCCGTAGAGTAAATAATCTAAGTATTGTATTTCGGCAATAGGTCTTAAGCCTCTTAAAGCCATACCTATACCCTGCCCCATTATGGTTAGCTCTCTTATGCCTGTATCGAAAATTCGTTGACTGCCATATTTTTCTTGTAAGCCACTAAACCCTTGGTTTACGTCGCCTATAAAGCCTAAATCTTCGCCAAAGGCTACTACTTTATTGTTGGTTGCAAATAATTGATCGAAATATTTATTTAGTATTTCGTAGCCATTTATTGTTGCACTATTTTCGTCGAATATTGCTTGTATTACTGGTACTTTTAATGCCGATTTTGAACCTTCGTTGTATAAAAAAGAATCGTATAATTTGTTGCTTTCTTGTAACAAATTATCGTAATATTTTTTTACAGTATTTGATGTATCTGTTGGTAAATTTAGCAAGGTTGTAGCTAAAGTTTTTAAAATATCTTTTAGCAAAGGCTCTTTTATGGCAGCAAGTGTAGTTGCATGTTTTAAAGCATTTTCGTTGTTGGTACTTTGCAATATTGCAACCGTATTGGCTACTAAAGTTTTTATAGGAAGTTGGTATGCTTCCCATGCTGCTTGTTTGCTTTGTTTTACAAATGTTATGGCATTTTCTTCTATGGCGTTTAATTCTTCGTTGGAAGCTAAAGCGTTTTCTAAAAGCCAACTACGCATTTGCTTTATGCAATCCCATTCCTTTTCCCAGGCTAGTCTTTCGGCATTTTTGTACCGCTCATGGCTGCCAGATGTAGAGTGACCTTGAGGTTGAGTAATTTCTTCTATATGAAATATGGCTGGTATATGAGTTTCTCTTATTTTTTCTATTGCTGGTTCTAACACTTCGCAAAGGCCAGCATAATCCCAGCCTTTTAGTTTATAAATATCGAAACCATTGTTGCCATTGGTTATTTGAAAGCCTGCTAACGCTTCGGATATGGAGCCTTTTGTTGTTTGCTGATCTTTAGGTACGGAAATACCATAGCCATTATCCCACACAAAAACTGCTAGTGGTACTTGCAATACGCCTGCAGCGTTTATGGTTTCCCAAAAATGACCTTCGCTTGTAGATGCATCGCCAATGGTACAAAAACAAACTTCGTTGCCATTATTACTTAATGCAGTTTCGCTTTTTACTTCTTGCACATTTCTAAAAAACTTACTTGCATACGCCAAACCCAATGCACGGGGCATTTGGCCAGCTGTAGGCGCAATATCGCTTGATACATTTTTTAATTGTGCTAGTGGCAACCAGTTGCCATGCTCATCTACCATTTTGGTAGCGAAATGGGCATTCATTTGCCTGCCTGCGCTAAATGGGTCGTGGGTTACATCGGTATCGGCATATAATTGTGCAAAAAATTGTTGTACAGTACATAAACCGCTAGCAAACATAAAGGTTTGGTCTCTATAATACCCCGATCTAAAATCGCCTTCTTTAAAAAATTTTGCCATGGCAATTTGAGGTATTTCGGCACCATCGCCAAAAATTCCAAATTTGGCTTTTCCAGTTAACACTTCTTTTCTGCCAAGTAAACTTGCTTCTCTACTTATACAAGCAAAACGGTAATCGTTTATAACTTCGTTGCGAAAAGTATCGAAACTTAATTTATCTGCTGCTTCTAAATTATTTGCACTATTCATATTTTTATTACTTGCTGTAAAAGTATAAATTTTAAAGCGGTTTGTTAAAAAACTGTCATAACTATTTCAAATTATTTAAAAAGAAAACCTTTTTGTATATTTGTGGTCTTAAATTAAACTTTTAATTATGAAAAAAATATTTTTACTAAGTACAGTACTTACTTGTGTATTTTTTACTAATGCACAAACTGTAGTAAGTACAGATCCTCATGCTGGACATAATCATGAAAAAATGCCTGCTACACCTGCTGCTACGCCAACTGTAGCCTCTGTTGTAACTACAAATGTAGCAGAAGTAAAACCTGTAGCCGTGGAAACATTAGTAGCTAAAGAAATGGAATTTGATTTTGGAAAAATACCCCAAGGGAAACCTGTAACACATATTTTTACTGTAACAAATAGTGGAAAAGTAGCTTACAAATTAGATAATGTACAAGCAAGTTGTGGCTGCACTACACCTGTATGGGATAAAGATAAAGAAATAGCTGCTGGCAAAACTGCTGAAATAACTGTGGGCTATAATGCTGCTGCCGAAGGACCATTTACAAAGCCAGTAACAATAACTTACAATGGCACACAAACAAAAGTAATTACAATAAAAGGCGAAGTATGGAAAACACCTACAACTAGTGCCCCTACTAATGAAGCTGTAAACGATTTAAAAAAATAAAATTAAAATTAAAAAACATGAAAAAAGTATTATTTTCTTTAGCAGCTATTGCAATTTCTACTGGCATATTTGCACAAGTAAAATCTGATGATATTGCAAAAATTAAAAATGAAACAGTTGAATTAGGTAAGATACCACAAGGTGTACCTGCGCCAGCTGTATTTACAGTATTAAATACTGGTAAAACCGATTTGATAATAGAAAGCGCAAACCCTACATGTGGCTGTACTATTGGTGATTATACAAAAACACCAATAGCACCAGGCAAAACTGGAACTATAACTGCTACTTACAATGCTGGTGGTGTAGGCGCTTTTGAAAAACACATGAATGTAAAATTTGCTGGTGCAGAAGATACAAAAAGTATTACCCTAAAAGGTGAAGTATTAACAACCGAAGATTATGCAAAATTAAAAGCTGGCATACCTGCTACAATGGCTACAGCTCCTACTAAAGCAGACTCTCCTGTAGCCGCAACTACAACAAAAAAGAAAAAAAGCAAGAAAAAAAGTTGTGTTAAATGCTAAGATTTATTACGTTTTTACCAATAAAAAAAGTCGCTAATTTTTAGTGACTTTTTTTATTGGTAAACTTTAGTAAAATGGCTAGTAATACCAATGCAATTAAATATCTCACACAGCGAAACAGCGATAACTACGTACACAGCTTTTAGTGGACAAATTTGATTTTAACAATGGTATTACTCTATTATTTTATTACGCATGGCGTACATTATTAAACCTGCAATGGTTTTTACATTTACTTTTGCTTTTAAGCTTTGCCTAATGGTATCGATAGTACGAGGACTCAAAAAAACTATTTTTGATATTTCTTCGCTGTTTTTGTCTTCGGCAATAAGTTGCATTATTTTTACTTCTTTTTCGGTAAAGGCAATAGGCAGTGTATCGGCATAATATGCTCTTACATTTTTTTTCTGTTTTAGCTTGCCCATTACGGCGTTATTTACCAAATCGTTAAAATAATATTCGCTATTAATACAGGTGAGTATGGCATTGTATATTTCTTCGGGGTCGGTGCTTTTGGTAAGGTATGCATTGGCACCCATTTCCATCATTTTATTTATAGTTTGCTCATCGTCGTACATGGTAAGTACTATTATTTTTACTGTAGCATATTCTTTTCGTAGTATTTGTAAAGCGTTTATGCCATCTATTTCGGGCATGCGTATATCCATAAGCAGTACATCTGGCATTTTTACTTGCATTTTGTGCATCAATTCTTTGCCGTCTTCGGCTTCCCAAAGCATTTTTAAATTAGCTTTTTGCGATAATGTCATTTTTATTCCGTCTCTAAAAATTTTATGATCGTCGGCTATGGCTATTTTTATTTGTAGTTTGGTTGACATTAAATTGAAGTATTTATTTTTTTAATGATTATACTTATTAATATTTTTTTGCGACAATTTAGCAATTGCTAATTAAAATAAATAGTTATTATAACAAAGGTTCGCAAACCTTATCTAATAAAATTTACCCAAAATACAATATTTCTTAAAAAAAAATTGCAAAGCTATAAGGCAGCAATATCCATTTTTGCTGTTTTTTGCTATAAAAAAGTTATACACTTTTATTAAAATATGTGCATAACAGCTATAAACTACGCATTTATACTACGTAAAATTACATAAACACAATAGTAATTTTACGGTAAATTATATGTATATTTGCAATACATAAAATTCATTTAATGTATACAAAACTAATAAAAGCCTTTACAGCATTGATTTTTGCAGATGCGTACATTTACTTATTTTTACAAACCCTAGTTACGTATAAATACGTATGAAGCATATTTGAATTCAATCAATTTTTATTTAAAAACCAATAAAACTAATTATTATGTCAGGATGGATATTAAAATTATACGAAGAAGATTGTGGTAGATTTATGAGCTTTTTGTTTATAGATTTATAATATACTTTGTATTAAAATATAAGTTATATTTGTTTTTATAATTTATACATAATTTGAAACTATTTCTATATTTTAATACTTTTTTTGAAATTTTACCTTTGGTATTTTGTATTATTTTTTTTAAAAAGATAATACAGCAACACCTAAAGGTATTTTTTGTATATGCTATTTTTTTAGCTGTATTTATTGGATTAATATTATACAGCGATTTTGCATCAGTAAGTAGCAGTTTTGCTATCTTAATTTTTCGTAGCTATTTTTTGATAGAATATATAATTTTAGCTCTATTTATTTCTTACCTATACCAACACAAAAATGCAAAGCGTATTTTACTTTTTAGCATAATACCTTTTGTAGCATTTTGTATTTACAATTATACCATAAGTGCTAAAGATGCCTATGATAAGCTACCTACAATTGTAGAGTTTATTTGCTTTATACTATTTATTGTATATTATTTTTATGAGCGCATGGTAAATATTACCAGCAATGCCTATACTGCTAAAATATCGTATAGGCTTATAATTGGGCTTTTTATATATTTTACAGGCACTTTGTTTTTTTATTTGATGGCAAACTCTGCCGACAATCAAACTACAAGAAACACCATGCGAATAGTTGCTTTTACAATTAATATAATAAAAGATACTATACTCTCACTAGCATGGCTTGGTACCGAAAAAGATGAAACAGATAAGGATTTAATTCATGTACCCGATAATTTAGGGTTGGATGATGATTTACCATTTAATAACCCAACTACTACTTTACATTAAGCAATGTTTTTACAGGTAATATACAACTCTTCGGGCGGAGGCAATTCGATATTAATAGGTACAGCTACAATAATGTTTTTATCGATAGCTATGGTATTACTAGTAGGCATACACCAGCGCCGTGTATCTGCTTTTAATAACAAACTTGCCCGATTAGAATCGGAAAAACAAGTAACAATACTAAAAGCAAATATACAAATACAAGAAGAAGAGCGTAATAGCATAGCTGCAGATTTGCACGACGATGCTGGCCCATTATTGGCAACTGTAAGGCTTTACCTAACAGATAACATTATAAACCAAGATAAGGCACAACAAATACAAAGTATATACAATGCCAAACAAATAATAGACGATGCTATTACGCTTATACGAAACATAAGCCATGGTTTGATGCCGCCCACACTCAAAAATTTTGGTTTGGAAAATGCTACAGTAGATCTTTTTAAAAAAATAAATGGTAGTGGTGTAGTAAAAGCATCGGCTCGTTTTCACGACTATAAAGTGCATTTAGCACCCGATAAAGAAATGCTAGTTTTTAGGGTAATACAAGAGCTGGTAAATAATACCATAAAACATAGCCATGCTGGCTTTATGCACCTTACCGAAAATATAAATAACGGTAATTATTATATACGCATACACCACGACGGTAAGGGTATTATACAATCGGAATATGATCGTTTGTGCTTTGAGGGTGCAGGCTTAGGGTTAAAAAATATTAGTAGCCGTATAAAAGTACTTGGTGGTAAAATAAATTTTGAAATAGACGACAGTAAAACATTTTATAAAATAACACTAGAAATACCAAATAAGAATAACTTATAAATGGGTGTATATTTCTAGTTGCAAAATATAAAGTAAAAACAAAGCCACTTCTTACGAAGTGGCTTGTGGTTTTTTCAAGGGGTTTTAATTATATTGCTTTTGCACCAGCTTCTGCTACTGCATTATCGTTTTCTACTGAGCTACCAGATACGCCTATTGCTCCAATAACATCACCTGCTTCGTTGGTAATTGGCACACCTCCAGGAAAAGAAATTAATCCACCATTAGAATGTTCTATTCCAAATAATGAACCACCTGGTTGAGATAAAGTACCAATAACGCCTGTAGGCATATCGAAAAAACGAGCCGTTTTGGCTTTTTTCAATGAAATGTCTGCTGAGCCTAACCATGCTCCATCCATACGTGCAAATGCTAAAATATTTGCGCCTGCATCTACAACGCTAATGTTCATTTTTGTTTCTAATTCTATCGCTTTTGCTTTTGCTGCAGCTACTGCTTTTTCTGCTTGTGCTAATGTAATGTTCATTTATATATTATCTTTTAGAATACAAATATCTAAATTAAAAATATATAATATAGGTCAAAAACTTATGAAAAAGGGTCAATTGAGAATTGCTAGGAAATTAAATATTCTTATATACTTTTTGGGCTTACGCCAAATTCATTTTTAAAAGCTATACTAAAATTAGAAAAGCTTGTATAACCATAGTTTGCAAAAATTTCGGATGGTTTTTTTGCACCCTTTTCTAATATATCTTTTGCATGATGTAGCCTTTTTTGTTGTAGCCATTTGCCTGGATTGGCATTGTATTCTTTTGCAAAATTTCTTTTAAATGTAGATAAACTCATATTTGCAAGAAATGAAATTTCCAATAAACTTAAATTTGAGTAAACATTTGCTTCGACAATGTTCTTAAACGTAGAGTTATTGCTATTAGAAGATAATGCTTGTATATAGCTAATAAATTCAGTACCATATTTATGAGCAAGGTATAACATTATTTCTTCAAACTTTATAAACAAAAGTGAGGAATAGTCGGTTTTTAAATGCAGAATTGATGATATTGAAGTAACAAAAGAATTAATAAATTCATCATTTTCTATCACAAAAAATGGCTTTACATTTTCTGATTTTAGATGTTGATTTGCAACTAAATTGGGATGTTTGTTTAAAAAAGATTGAACATTTTCGTTTGTAAAGAAAAATAATTTGCAAAAATAAATTTCGTCATTGGTTAGTAATTCGGTCATTAAACAATTGCCAGATTTTATAAGTACAGATTGCTTGTTGTTTACTTCTACAAATGTATTATCGAATTGTACTTTTTTTTCGCCAGTTTGCAAAAAACTAAACATATTTAATGTTAAATTAACCTTACTGTTTATTGCATCTTCTGTCATTTTAAAATCGTAAACATATAACTCTGGATTATGCTTTTTACTTTGTAAAAACTTTTGGGGTATATTTTGTATTGTCATTAGAAAAAATTAAATGTAAAAATTAGTTTAATTTTTCAATTGAGTATTTTTCCCCTTCAGTTGCATTTTTAATCTCCATAGTTCTAAAAGGCACAGCAGGAAAACCTTCTTTATTGAATAAATTACATTCAGTTGCATCGCCCATCCAACCATAGTTTGCTATAATTGGATTTATTACTTTTTCGCTATAAAGTACGATTGTATTTTGTTTAATAAAAGCTTGTGCAAAATGAAATACATTATCAGCACCAGCAATTTCAAAACCTTTTATGTAGCCATATTTATCTGTAGTTTGCAACCCACTTCCTATATTATCAAAAGATAAAATGATTTTGTTATCTTTTATTTCCATTGTTTTATATGTTGGCCCAGTACAAATCATTTTTTTTTGATATAAATTATTTAGTGCAATAGCTGCTAATCTTTTTCCTACATCTTGCTTATTTGTAGGGTGTATATCTTTCGGATTTGTAACTAAATCTGTTGTAACAACCATTCCAGTATTTTTTAATTCTAAGGTTTGTGTTTGAGCCTCTCTGAGCTCTGCCCAGCCACAACCTTCGTTGCTATTACCTCCTGCAAAAAAAGTAGCTAATTGTACAAAGTAAAAAGCTGCATTATCATTCATAAATTTTTGACGCCAATCATTTATAAGTAATGGAAATGCTTTGCGGTATTGAATAGAACGTTTGGCATTGCTTTCGCCCTGATACCATAAAACACCTTTAAATGAATATGGAATTAAGGGTGCTATCATTGCATTATAACAAAGCGATGGCAACGAATTTTGATTTGGGGTTTTTAAAATTGACTGAACCTGGTATTTCCAATTTCCTGCCAATAATATTGTTCTATTTTTTAATGCTAAATTAACTTGTGTACTTTCTCCCCAAATGCCACCACCACCACCATTGTCAATAACTTGCACAGCAATAGTATTTATACCTTCTTTTAATATATTATTTTCAATACTATAATTTCTATTTGCTTCCCAAATACTTGAGGTTCCAATCTTTATTCCATTTATATAAGTTGTATCAATATCATCAATTTTTGCTAAAGAAATTGTAGCTCCATTTTTTATGTCATCCGAGGTTAATATAAATGATTTTCGTAACCAAACTATGCCATCAAATTCGCCAAGTTTTTGTTGTTCCCAAACTTGTGGTACGTTCATTATTGGCCATTTCGTATCGTCAAAACTTAAATCCTTAAAATGCAAAACATCTATATTTTTCAATTTAGTTTCTTGCATGGATTCTATTCTTTTAGTAGAGCCATTATCTCTTAAATTGCTAATAGAATCTAAACTAATTTTTGGCATGCCTGCAATCATTTCTTTAAATTCGGTGCTGCTTTCAAAGCCCTCTCTACTAATCCAGGTTTCTATATTTGTACCGCCCCAGCAAGTATTTATTAACCCAATTGGCACTTTAATATTATCGAAAATGTTTTTTGCAAAGAAATAACCCACACCCGTAAAATCTGCTACCGTGTTGGTATCACAAACTTTCCAAAACGCATCTTTCACATCATCGTCGGGCAAAGAATTTATGGCATGCTGTATTTTTATATGCCTTATTAATGGATAGTTTGAACCTGCAATTTCTTTTTTGGCATTGTTTGATTGCCCTACTGTCCATTCCATATTAGACTGACCTGTGCAAAGCCATACATCGCCTACCAAAACGTTTTTTATTTCCAAAATATTTTTGCCAGCAATTTTTAAAACATAAGGACCACCTTCTTTTTCAGCATCTAAATGTACCATCCATTTACCTGCTTTATCTGCCTTGGTAGTTTTAATTTGTTTATTAAATTGCACTACAATTTTTTCATTTGCTTTTGCCCAACCCCAAATTGGTATGTTGCCATTTCTTTGAAGCACCATATTATCTCCAAAAAATTTGGGCAATCTAATTTGTGCATTTGCAAAAACAGAAATTAAAATAAGGGTACAAAGTAGAGAAATGTATTTCTTAGTTAGCATTTTAGAATTTTTAGTTTAATATATTTTTTTTTGTTGTAACATCCAAGAGTAAATTTCTTCATTATCATATACTCTGCTCCAACTATCATGCATGGCATCGTCAAAAATGGTAAATTTTAAATCTTTACAACAATCCTTTAATTTGCTATAAATATTTTTTGAATATTGTATGTTTACCACATCATCTAACAAACCATGAAACATTCTTATAGGAATGTTTTTTATTTTGCAACCCTCTACCATGGGCACTCTATCAACATAACCAGCTATTGGCACCAATGCTGCAAACATGGTTGGGTGTGCATAAGCCAAATTCCAAGCTCCCCATGCGCCCATACTTAATCCTGTAAGGTAAATTCTGTTTGTATCAATATTATTTTGTTTTATAATTTTTTTTATAAGTTGAAATAATTCTTCTGTATTCCAGTACTTATCTAACGCACATTGTGGAGCCAAAATAAATGCATCTAATTTATTTGTTTTGTAATATTTTAATGGGCCATTTAATTTTACTTTTTCTAAATCATTTCCTTTTTCGCCAGAGCCATGTAAAAAAATAATAAGCGGTTTTTTTTCGTAACTGTTTTCAGGTTTTTGTAAAATATATTTTAATACAAATTTATTTACAATTGTAGATTTTAAAATACTTTTGGTTTCAATTTGCCCTAAGCTAAAAAATGAAATAAATAATAAGCTAATTAAAATAATATATTTCATTTGAATTTTTTATTTTCTGATTATAATAGTTGTATCAAAGTTACAAATTAAAAATAAGAGAAGATTTATTGATTACAGATTTTGTTGTTTGCTATTTTTAGAATTGTAATCACTTTATATTTATAAATTTCAAAAATAAATACAATATAAAAAAGTTGATATAAATACCAATAAAACGATATTAATTTTATTGTATCTTTGCTTAAGTTAATTAATAATCGTCTGAATTTTCCGGGGTGCTTTTAATAAGGCTGAGATAATACCCGTATAACCTGCACAGGATAATACCTGCGAAGGGAGAAACTATTTTTTATTACCGACATTTTCTACTCGGAATATTCAGCAATACAAACTTTTTATGAAAATATATATTTTATGCTTTGGCATGCTAATTATTTTATCTACTTCTTTTGGTCAAAAAAAAAATAATGATTCGCTTATGCTTGAGCCGGTAGAAATAATTACAGTGAAAGCAACTGAAAAAAATCCATTTGCGAAAACAAATTTATCTAAAGAGCAAATAAAAAAAAGCAATATTGGGCAAGACCTACCATTTATTTTAAGCAATACGGTAAGTGTGGTGGCAAACTCCGATGCTGGCAATGGTGTGGGCTACACTGGTATTAGACTACGAGGAAGTGATGCTACACGTATAAATGTTACCCTCAATGGCATACCATATAACGATGCCGAAAGTTTAGGGACTTTTTTTGTGGATATGCCCGATGTAGCTTCATCGGCAGGTAGCATTCAAATACAAAGAGGAGTTGGCACTTCTGCTAATGGCGCAGGTTCATTTGGTGGTAGTATAAATATTAGTACAAACGAAATTAATAAAGCAAAAAAAATTGAACTTAATAATGTAGCTGGTAGCTTTGGTACTCTTAAAAACAGCTTACTTTTTAATAGCGGTATATTTAAAAAGCATTTTTTGATTGATGCTAGTTTAAGTAGAATAAGCTCAAATGGTTTTATTGATAGAGCTTTTGCAAAATTAAAATCGTTTTATTTTAGTAGTGCATATTTAGATAAAAAAAACTCACTCAGATTTAATGTATTTGGTGGCAAAGAAAAAACTTACCAAGCTTGGTATGGTGTAAATGAAAATTTATTGGGAAGTAACAGATCATATAATATTGCTGGTACAGAAAAACAAGATTCTCCTTACGAAAACGAAACAGATAATTATACACAAACCCATTACCAACTTTTTTATAACCATAAATACAATAACTATCTCAAGTACAATATTGCATTATTTCTTACAAGAGGGAATGGTTACTATGAACAATACAAAGCCGATCAAAAATTAACAAAATATGGCATTAGTAATTTTGGAAGTAGTGCTACCGATAATTTGATACGCAAACTTTGGTTAGATAACTATTTTTACGGCACAATATTTTCTTTGCAATACGATAAAAGAAAGACCCATATAATTGTGGGTGGTGGTTATAACAATTACGATGGCAAACATTTTGGTACACTAAATTTACTAAATCCAATTTTTGATTTTACAAAAAATTATAAATGGTACAATAAAACATCCTCAAAAAAAGACGCATCGCTTTATACAAAATGGTCGTATAGTTTTTCTAATTATTTTGAAACTTTTGTAGATGTTCAAGTAAGAAATGTGCAATACACAAATGATGGTTATAGAAATAATCCTAATTTAACTATAAATAAAAACTTTAATTTTTTAAACCCAAAAATAGGGTTCACTTTTTATAAAGCTAATTATAAAATTTATGCATCTTATGGCAAGGCTGTAAAAGAGCCTAACAGAGATGATTTTGAAACATCAATACATAGCCAACCATTACCCGAAAAATTACATGATATAGAAACAGGAATAGAATACAAAAAAGATAAAAGAACATTGGGTGTAAATTTTTATTATATGTTTTATTCAAATCAACTTGTACTTACAGGTAGTATAAATGATGTAGGAGCTTATAATAGAACCAATATTGCAAAAAGTTATAGAGCAGGTATAGAACTCTTTGGCACAGCTCAATTGAGTAAAAAATTTACTATAAATGGCAATTGCACTTTTAGCAAAAACAAAGTAAAAAACTTTACAGTGTATGGCGATGATTATGATAATGGTGGACAGTTTTCTACATTTTATAAGGAAGCAGATATTTCATTTTCGCCAAACTTAATTTCTTCACTATCGCTATATATTAAGCCTTTAAAAAACACCGAAATAATAATTAATAGTAAATATGTGGGCAAACAATTTTTAGACAATACATCAAACAATAATAGAAAATTAAAAGATTATTATACACAAGACATTCGGGTAGGTTATAATTTATTTGGCAAAAAAATAAAAGAAGTGAATTTATTTTTGCAAGCTAATAATGTTTTTTCTAAATTGTATGAAACAAATGGATATACATTTTCTTACATTTATGGTGGTACCTTAAACACTGAAAATTATTATTTTCCAATGGCTCCAATTAATATTTTGGTTGGAGTAAATTTAAAATTGTAATAAAATTCAGGCTTAAAAGACAAAAAAAGTAAGCACAGAAAATAATTATGGGTAAAACGGATTGTGTGGGTAATTAAATTTAAATTTTCTAGCTGTATATATTGTAGAAAATTTATTTGATTGATTAGTGTAGCTTCATTGCAAAAGGTTTGGTATAGTACTAAACAAAATATCGGATAATTATTAATTCCATTTTGGAAAAATAAAGAATTATTCTTTCAAAAACTTTTTATAGTGCACTTTTATTCCATCAGATATCTGTAAAAAATAAATGCCACTTGGGATACTTCTTACATTCATTTCAAACTTGCTTTTTTTAATATTATTTAACTTATAATAAATAGATCCCTTTGCATCCAATAGTGTAATATTTAAGTTTTTGTTATTATAGTTCCTTATTGTAAGTATCTCTGATACAGGATTTGGATATATTACTATTTCAGGTTGCAATTTGTTTTCGACAGGTATTATTTTCGAAAATTCATTTTTACCATCTTTGCTAATATTTTTTAATCGATAGAATACCAATTTAACTGTAGATGGAAGTGGGCTTAAATTAC
The DNA here is from genome assembly GCA_013141435.1 of Ferruginibacter sp. Taxonomy (GTDB): domain Bacteria; phylum Bacteroidota; class Bacteroidia; order Chitinophagales; family Chitinophagaceae; genus Ferruginibacter. The sequence continues at coordinate 107,717 of JABFQZ010000001.1, read as the reverse complement.
TTTTATTTAATTGGTTGTCTAAAAATGCGTATGAGGTATTTACTTCGAATTCATTTTTGGCAAATAGTTTCCCAATTTGTTCAAAATGTATTGCATCCGTACTACGCTCTACCTCAAAAGCTAGAAGATTAGTATTGTAGTTGGTAAGCCAATTAAGTTGATTGCCGATTGGTGTTGATTTTGCATTAAAGTTTATCTGATTAAAGGGCAGTGGGTTACTTACATATTCAAATGCGCCAATATCTAATGGTGGAGTTCTATAATAATGATCATAATCATTAGTAATAGATGAAATCATTTCACCAGCATTTATAGCAGGAGAGTTTGATTGTAAATGAAAATCTAATATCGAGTTGTTTACAAAATTTGGATTTGCATTAAACCCATAAGTTTCGTTTGTGGTAGTACTTTTATATTGTGCTAGCGATAATCCTGTACCATTCCACCACATATCAAAACGGTTTCCAAACCATAAATTATTATTTGTTACAACATCATTTACGTCAATTAAAGTCATGTGTCGCATTCCATTATTTACATTATTAGCAATAATATTGTTTTTTACAATAACATTACAAGCTCCTACACAAGGATTTATACCATTGGTATCATTACCTAAATAACCCCACACAAAACCTTCATTGTTATGATATACTGTATTGTTATATACTTCAACATTATTTGCTCCAGCTCCAATTAAGGTTGCTGAATAATTCCAGTTAGTAAAAATATTATTATATATTTTTAAATTTCTAACTGCTGTAACACCATGGTTTACATGAATACCAACTTGTAAACTTGTTGCATCTAACCTTCCTATAAAATTATTATTTTTTAAAGTTATATTTAATGGACCATCATTTATAGGCAAATAACTAGAAATATAAATACCATGTTCTCCATTTATTTTATTTGGCCCAATTTTGCAATTTTGAATTGTAATATTTAATGATTTATAAGAAATCCACATTCCTTGATAATAATTTTGAATTGTTATTCCATCTATTATAATATTTTGAGAATTTTGAGCTGCTACAAAAGCAAACAATGCAGCCACACCAGTATAACTACTACCATCAAAAACAGGAGTTTCGCCTGGCATGTTTTTAAACAAAACTGGGTTACTTAAAGTTCCATTTGATTTCCAAATATTGGTATTGGAACCTGGCCAAGTTGAATATTGCCCAGTATATAAACCGCCTCTGGCAAAAAGAGTATCGCCTGGTAAAAGCAAAGAGCTAGCATAAGCAATTGTTAACCCTGGGCTAGTTATAGAGCAATTGTTAGCATCAGAACCAGTTGGTGATATGTAAAATGTATTAGCAAATATTTGAAATGGGAGAATAAAAAAAATAAGGAAAATACCGATTTTAAATTGTCTGATAATATTCATAATGCTTTCTTTTCTAAATTGAAGTAGTTTACCTTTTTTTATAAAGACACATTTACATTCCCTCTTGCCAAGCTATCATTCCACCTTCTAAATTTACTAGTTTTGTAAAACCCATAGTTTCTAGCATCAACGCTGCTTGTACACTACGTTTTCCACTACGGCAATAACAAATTATTTCTTCATTTTTCAAATTATCTATTTCATCTGCTTGCATTGCCATAATATTCCCTAATGGTATAAAGTTGCCCCCAATATTAAAAACGGCTCTTTCTTCAGGTTCTCTTACATCTAATAAATGAATAGTTTCGTTATTAGAAATTCTTTCTTTTAGTTTTGCTACTGAAATATTTGTCATACTATTTTTTTATTTTATCCAATTCATTTTTAGTTTCTTTTTTTACATCTTTGTTAGGCTCAATTTCTATAGTTGTACTATCTACAGCAGCTTTCATTATAGGCGAAACCCACAAATCCATAACTTGCCCAGCACGTATATAATTTGGCGACATATCTTCGTTAACCCTAGGAGGGTTTTGCTTATAAACAAAAGCATTTGCTGTATCTTTTGTACCAGCATCGGCAATGGTAGAGGCAAGCATTATTCCTTTATCTTCAATAATTTGTTTAGCCTGGCTATAAGTAAGCCCTATTAATGATGGTACAATAAATTGTTCGTCGGATAATCCAGAACCAATCACTAACTCTACACTACTACCCCAAGGTATTTTTGTACCTGCTGCAATTATATTACCATTATAATTATTTTCAATTACGGCACCCATCATATAACTTGGCTTAAATAAAGTATCTCCTAATTTCAAATGTGTTCTTTCTAATATTTCCAAGGCGTATTCTTTCGACTTTCCTATAAGGTTTGGCATTTCTACCATAGGAAGTGTAACTCTATTTACAGTTAGTAAGATTAGTCTATTTACTTTTACAGTACTATTTGCTTCCGGAAATTGTTTTAAAACTGTACCTAATTTAGCAGTGTCGGTGTATGTAGAATCTTGAATAACTACAGTAAAACCTTTACTTTCTAAAAGTTTTACCGATTCGTTGGTAGATTTATGTAATACATTTGGTACTGTTAAATATTCTCCATGCTTTGTAATAGCACCTAGCATTTGCAAAAACCCCCATATTAAAAGAGCAGTAAGGGCAATAATAACAAGTAAGTTTACAAAAAAATGCCTATGGGTAATAAATTTAAACACAATATAAAATTTTAATATAAAATAAAATTATTAAGCCAAACACTCTTCAATAAGTGAAGAATAAAATGCTTTTAAATTACTACCAGCTGCTGCTACCTGCTGCGGAATAATGCTTGCAGCACTTTGCCCAGGTACTGTATTTATTTCTAACATAAATGGCATCTCTTTTATTTCATTATAAATAAAATCTATACGCACTACTCCATTACAATTAAATACTGCATAAATTTTTGATGCAGCATCTTCTATTTGTTTTTTAATTTTTTCAGTTACAATAGCTGGTGTAGTTTCTTCACTTTTACCTTCGTATTTAGCTTCAAAATCAAAAAAATCATTTTTTGTAGTTACCTCCGTCATTGGCAATGTTACAATTTTTCCTTTTGTTTTATACACCCCAATTGTAAACTCTCTACCTTGTATAAATTCTTCTACCAATACTTGCTCATCTTCTTTAAAAGCCTTATCTAATGCAGCTTTTAAGTATTCGGCTTTATTTACCTTGCTCATACCAATACTGCTACCACCATTATTTGGTTTTACAAAAACAGGTAAACCTATTTGTTGCAAAATTTGCTCAGCATTAATGTTTTCGTACTTAAAAAGATGAACAGATTTGGCAACATTAATACCAGAAAAAGCTGCAACAGCAACTGTGTATCTTTTATTAAATGTAAGTGCCGATGTGGCAGCATTGCATGATGTGTAAGGAATTTTCAAACAATCAAAATAGCCTTGCAATTTACCATCTTCGCCTGGTGTGCCATGCAAGCCTACAAGTACGGCATCAAAATTAATTTTTGCACCATCAATGGTTAATGAAAAATCGTTTTTATCTATATTAATTTTTTCTTCATTACTATTTTTATAAAACCAGCCATTGGGGTGTATATCTATCAAATAACAATCCCATTTTTGGGTGTCAATATTATTTTGTATAGTTTCGGCACTTTTATAAGATATTACAGATTCACCAGAATAACCACCTGTAATTAAAGCAATTTTTTTTCGCATTTTTTATCTTTCTTCTTTTAAAATCTATATACTTTTTATACCATTTACACTTTTCAAACCCTCATACTATTCAAATTTCAATTTCCTTCTCCCACGCCATCATTCCCAGTATCCAATACAAATTTCCATTTACCATCTATTTGTTTTTTCCAAATACTTACATAAGTACCATATAAAATAGTATCTACATTATTTGGAATTAGTTTATAGGTACCATAAGTATAACCCAATTCTCCAGATATAGCAGCAACAGCATTTTTAGGCTCCCAAGTTATTTTGTAGTTATCGTCTTTTAAAGCAATCAAATAATCTACAGCATCGGCACCTGCTATTGGTAAAATATTAGGCCTAAGCAAAACACCATTACTATCAATGTATTCTAAAAAAGCATTTTTCATTCCTTTTTCGGCACTCAAAGCCGAAAAAGCTTTATCAGCTTTTAAAATTTCTTCAACAAATTGTTCATTTGCTTTCAATTCTTTTTTCTTTGGCAAAAAACATGCCGAAAAAAATGAAGTAAATAACAGATAAGTAAATATTTGTATAAATTTTACCATTATAATTTAAAATATTTCGATACTAAATAGCACCAAAAGTTAGACCAATAATTAGGTCTAACAAATTAAATTTTTAATGCAAAGTAAAAACTTTGCAAAATAATTAAATATGCAAACGAGATTTTTTATCCAATAACTGATCTACTGTTTCTGCATATTCTTCATCTGCTACACAGCAATCTACTGGGCAAACAGCAGCACACTGCGGTTCTTCATGAAAACCTTGACACTCTGTGCATTTGTTAGGTGTAATATAATACACATCAGCTGCTATAGGAGAGTTGCGCTTATCTGAATCCATTTCTGAACCATCCATTAGCTTAAAAGCTCCTTTTACTGTAGTACCATCAGTTATTGCCCATTCCACGCCACCTTCATAAATAGCGTTGTTAGGACATTCGGGTTCGCATGCACCACAGTTAATACATTCGTCGGTAATTTTAATTGCCATAGTAGTAAATTTGCTGCAATTTAATAATAACATCATGAACTTACAAGAAAGAATTAATATTTTATTTAAAGCCGCTGCATATATAAAAAGTAATGATCAAAATTGGCTAAATACAAAAGAAATTGCATACACAAAAAATGGTTGGTTTACTCCTACTTTTATTCAAAATGCAGCTAACCAAATAGCCAATAATTTTTTAGATATAAATGCTCTTCAGCAATGGGCAATACATTATCATTTAGACGATAATATAACTCCAAAAAATATAGGTATTGTAATGGCTGGAAATATACCAATGGTCGGCTTTCAGGACATGTTAGCTGTATTTGTATCAGGTCATCATCAAACCATAAAACTATCGACTAAAGACGATATATTAATAAAACATTTTGTACAATATTTGAGCACATTAAATAAAGAAATAGAAAATTACATAACCTTTGCCGATACGCTAAAAGGTTGCGATGCTTACATTGCTACAGGTAGTAACAATACTGCCACAGTATTCAACCAATATTTTGGCAAATACCCACATATAATTCGCAAAAACAAAACTTCGGTTGCTATCTTAACAGGCAATGAAAATGCCGAAGAGTTAAGAAATCTTGCAAATGATATTCACATGTATTTTGGCTTAGGATGCCGAAATGTAACTAAAATTTACGTACCAAAAGGATATGATTTTATTGAGCTCCTAAAATCATTTGATGATTATAAATGGTTTGCCGATCATCATAAATATAAAAATAATTACGATTACAATTTGTCAATAATATTATTAAACCATGTGTATTATATGACTAACGAAGCCACATTGTTAGTAGAAAATAATGGGCTATTTTCACCAATTAGCCAGGTATTTTATGAATTTTATGAAGATGCAAATAAGATTGCCGAAAACTTAAGTAAAAACGTAGATATTCAATGCATAGTAGGTAATAATTTTGTACCCTTTGGGCAAACCCAAAAACCCAATTTGTTTACTTATGCCGATGGGGTAGATACCATGGAATTTCTATTAACTTTGTAATAAAAAAAATACAATTTTAATTTATTGTTAAAATAGATTAATGGTATCGTACATTTTGTCAGTGTATCGTTACTTTGTTTTGTATCGGCATATTTTTTGATGTAATACTTTTAATTAATTAAAATAATAAAAACTGTAAAAAATGAAAATTAAACAAATCGCATTTACTGTAGCCATAAGCGCTATTACCACATTAGGTGTTATTTGGGGCTATGGTAAGTATGTAAAATCATCTAACACATTTGGCGGACAAATTGCTGGCACTACACCTACAAACTATGCTAAACAAACTGGTCTTTTTGATGGTGCTACACCTCCAGGAGCAGTAGATTTTACCTTACCTGCACAAGCTGGCACACCTGCAGTAGTACATATTAAAACCAAAACAAATGCAAAGCAAGTAAATAATAATTTACCAAAAATTCAACGCCAACAAAGCCCCTTTGGCGATTTGTTTGGCAACGATGATATGTTTGAGCAGTTTTTTGGAAGAGGCAACAATAGCATACCTGAGCAGCGTGCATCTGGCTCTGGTGTATTAATTAGCGAAGATGGTTATATTGTTACCAATAACCATGTTGTAGCAAATGCCGATGAAATTATGGTTACTTTAAACAACAAAAAAACGTATAAGGCAAAAGTAATTGGTACAGACCCAGCATACGATTTAGCAGTAATAAAAGTAGAAGCTGCCGGCTTGCCATATTTAATTTATGGCAATTCCGATGAGTTAAAAATTGGGCAATGGGTTTTAGCAATTGGCTATCCATTAAATTTAGAAACAACAGTAACAGCAGGTATAGTAAGTGCAAAAGCAAGAAGCCTTGGGCTAAACAAAGATAAAAACGGAAACTCAGGTGGTGGTGTAGAATCTTTTATACAAACAGATGCAGCCGTAAATATGGGAAATAGCGGAGGCGCACTTATAAATACCGAAGGCAAAATAGTAGGTATAAACTCAGCTATAGCATCACCCACGGGCTACTACTCTGGTTACTCGTATGCAATACCAGTAAATATTGTAAAAAAAGTTGTAGATGATATTATAAAATTTGGTACCGTACAGCGTGCATATATAGGTATAGCGTATGCACCAGCTAGCGATATGAGCGATGAAGAAAAAAAACTAGCTAAAATACCTTTAGATGCTACAGGTATTTACACTACCGAAGTACCAAAAGATGGCGGAGCTTACGCAGCAGGCATAAAAAGAGGCGATATTATTACAAAAGTAAACGAAGTGCCAATAACAAGTGGTGCCGAGTTACAAGAGCAAGTAAGCAGATTTAAACCTGGCGAAAAAATGAATATTTCTTACCTAAGAGATGGAAAAGAAAATACAGTAAGTGTTACAATGAAAAACAAAGCTGGTAATTATGAGGTAGTAAAAGCCGAAATTGCTACCGATAAATTTGGGGCCGACCTTGCCAATTTAGACCCTAAAAAAGCAAAAGAATATGGCGTAACAGGTGGAGTTGTAGTAAAAAAAATAAAAGAAAACGGTGTTTTCGATAAACAAAGTAGAATGAAAGATGGATTTGTAATATTAAAAATAAACGATAAAACCGTAACCAATATCGATGAACTTAAAACCACAATAGGCAACAACAAAGATATAAGTGTAAGTGGTTTTTACCCAGGTTATGATGGCTTGTACGAATACCCATTTTCTTTAGAAGATTAAAATATAATTATTATACCAAAACCCCAATTGCCTTAAAGTAATTGGGGTTTTATTTTTTTGGGGGAGCATGAGCATAAGTACATAGCCCAACATCAGTATCATGCTGTACGCTACTGCCGCCCTAGCGGTTGGCATTCACTACCATCATGGCTATACGCCACATTTTCAACATTACTCAAAATTGCCTTGCCCTTTAATTTATTTAACAAAAAAGAAGGATAAAATATGTAATACTATTTTTAGAAAACAAAAGACTCAGACAAATTTATTTTTCAATTTTATAAATGGTTTTTCTATATAGTTATAACTGATAATAGCAAGTATAAAAGTGATAATAAGTAATAAAATTGCGTTTATAAAACTAGGCAAAACAATATTTAATTTTTTTAGAACTAAAGCTCCAAAACTAATTACGATTCCATGAAAACAATATAGCCCATACGAAATTTTCCCTGTAAATATTAATGCTTTTTGTTTTGATAATTTAAGTATCGTAGAAGTGTTTACCATTTGATCGAGAATTACTAAAAAAATATAAATTACAAATATAAAATTCTGTAAAGCATTTAATCTATTATGATTTATATTGTTAAGAGACCTGTCAAATAAAAAAGTAATAAAGAATAAAATAGGAAGAAAACTATAAAATAAAATTGATTTTATACCTGATAGAGTTTTAAAATAATTTAAAAATTTACTATTTGATGTAAAAAAGTAAGCTGCAAAAGTGTTTTACTTTTTTCGAACTTTTTTTTGTACTTTTTAAGTGCTTTGTCAATGTTTTCGCAATCTTTAAAATCTATTATTAACATGGTTTATATACTTCCTTTTTGTGAATTAGGATAGCAAAGGGAAGGGTTTTTTATAAATTATAGCAAATGGAGTAACTAATTTATAAAAAAATCAAACATTTAATTTTACAAGAGCAAAACTAACTTATAGTTTTACAATTTTGTAATTTGAATTACCTTGGTTTCCTTTTAACATATAAACCCCAGATGGCAAATTTGATAAATCGATACTTACTTTATCAACTCCATTTTTTAAATGATAAATTTGTTTTTCGAACATTAAAACTCCCTGAGTGTTAAGAATTTGGATATTTCCTGATATATTCTTACCCTCCAGATAAATAATACCGTTTGTAGGATTAGGATAAACTGTAGAATTACTAAAACTGATTAGACCATCAGTTACCAATTCATTTACATTTTTGGGAGGCGCTATTGAAGGCACACCTGCATCGCAACCATTATAAGCTTGTACAATAAACTCTCCAGTTGCTGTTGGCTCCGCCAATAAATACTCTGCCCCGGTTGTAGGTTTAAACTCAATATACCCTTGTGATGGGCTTGCATCTAATTTTACACTACTGCTTATGGCAATATTGGTAGCCCCAGCAGATTTTACCCAAGTGTAAGACTCTGTAAGTGGTGCAGCATAGTTACCAGTAATGGTTATATCTGCTGGGCAATTATATGTGCAGCCAACACCAAGGCAGGCCGATGCCCTATCCTCAGCATAATAAATACTAGGAATACATTCGTTTACACGCACACAAACTTTTATACTTCCGATACTACTATTTACAAAAGGGTAATCTATTCCTCTGGTTAAATAAATAGAATTACCATATTTGATATTACTATTTATACCCACGCTATTCTCCGAGTAAAAACTTAACCATTTAAAAGTTTGATTAGTGTTAGCAGCTACCACTTGCAAACGATACCCAATGTTACAATAACCTGGGTTAGTATTGGCAGCACAGGCAGACTCTACCTCTATTGTATTTATGCCATTAGACAATATCTCAAACCAACGAATATCTGTGGGTGCAGTTTGTTGTGTTGGAGCAGAACCTGGCACCCATGTTTGAGCTAGTTGTACTGCTTTGCCTGCATCTAATCTGCCAGAACCAAGTTTATTTAGATAATTAATATTATCATATATTTCGTAAATATCTCTACTGCTACATTTTAAAATTGCATCTACATCAACTGGTAATAATAATGGATTAACTGCGAAAATTAATGCGGCAGTTCCCGCTACCATTGGGGATGCAAAGGAGGTGCCTGAACCTCGATGTGCATATCCATCATAATATGTACAAGACAAATCATAACCTGGTGACGTAATATCTACCTTATCATTATGGGTATGATTAGAAGTCGTTACACCTACTCTATACTCTACTCTATCTTTCCAATTTTCTTTCAATCCATTTGTCAGAACACCTGGCTCAAAATGAAAACAGGAAGATGTTACTGAAATTACACCATCATAAGAAGCAGGATAAACGTATCCATCTCCATTGCCTCCAGGTCCTGGACAATGTCCGCTACTTAATCCATTACCTGCTGCTGCTACAATAACACAATGTAATGTGTCTGTAATATTTTTTATCAAGCTTTGATAAATCGGATTAAATGAACAAGCTCCATCATACCAACTACAATTAATAACTTTACACCCTGCTACAGCTGCTTGCAAAATTGCATCATAACTACTATTAATATCATAAAATTTCAACATTGATTTATTACCAATACTTGCTAGACCAATGTTATTATTTGTTTCAGCAGCTGCGACAGAAGATACACTTTGACCATGATAATGGTTGTTAGTAGGGTTTATGGCAACAACATTTGATAAGACCTTATTTACTAGATCAAGATTTGTTATAGGCACTCCAAAACCTAAGTCGACAATTCCAATCACAACACTGGGACTACCTTGTGTAATATTCCACGCTTGCTGAGCATTAATTATATTTAATTGAGAACTTGCATAATAAACGTTTCCGTCTCTAATATGGTTCAATAAATCATAATCGTTTGGAGTAAATAGTATCTCAGGCTTTTCTAATAGATAAATTGATTCTATATATTTACTTTTAAAACTTATGAGTTCATGGAAAAGATTTTCGCAATTTTCAGTTTCAAGTATATATACAAGAGATAATGATTCCAAAAAATTGAGTTTCTCTTTTTCAATTGTGGGGAATTCTTTTTGAAATAATGTTATTGAATATTTATCAAAAATCGTTTGTAATTCTTGATTTAATGAAAATAGGGTTTTAATGTATATACCATTTTGTTTCAAAGTTGGCACATAATCTTTAGAACTAAATTGTATTTGTAATCGTTTATTTGCAAAAGTTGTAGTACTGATAAATAATAATAATACTAAACAAAGCTTAAATTTGATATTTTTCATAATCATTCAATTTAATTTATAGAAATTGCTTGTACTTTTATTACTTTGCTTTTAAAGTTTTATTTTCATGCTCTAATTTTTCCATTTTTTTATTCAGTTCTATTAAATACAAAGTCAATTCTTCAATTTTCTCCATTTGTTTTGCAAACATTTGGTTTACATCAATACCACCATTTTTTACTAACTCTTTGGCAGACAGTACGCCTGGCAAATGTTTATTAGCATTAATATATGTTTCAACCTCAGATAAAGTAGCCAATTTATATTTCTTATCAAACACATAATCAGCCCAGTTTGTACTCGATTTTAAAGCTACTTTTACCTTTTCGGCCAATATACCTTCAGCCACATATAGTTTGTAACCAGCAGGTAAGGTAGCTACAGTACTACCAACTACTACTGCACCAGTATTTGTATTAACTATATTATCAGTTCCAATTGATGAAGGTATCCATTGAGCAACAGGAATAGTAGGTACAGTTGCAGATATTATGTATGGGCTTCCTTGTGTACCTGTGCCAGATACTGCTACATTAGAACCAGCATTTACTTTGGTTTCGGAGCCATCGGCAGTACTTACAAATGCAGAAGCATCTTTATAGGCAATATTTCCATCTACATCACTCACAACCACTCTTGTAGGTGTTGAATTTAAACTTAAGCCACCAAATTTAACTGTTCCTGTAGTATGTAATTGAGCTGTAGGAGCAGTAGTGCCAATACCAACATTAGTACTTTCTATAGCTCCATTAATACCATTAATACTGCCTAAAACCAAAGAATTACTTTGATTTACAAACGATTTCGCCCCAATTGCTGTAGCATTGACTAGGTTTGAGGCCCCAAGATTAGCTCCGTATCCAAGTGCTGAATTCATTGACCCAGTTGTATTTGCAAACATTGTAAAACTACCAACAGCAGTATTATAGTTACCTGAAATATTGTATCCATTTGCCGCACCACCAACACCGGTATTATGACTACCATTTGTAGCGGATAACGCACCTCTACCAATTCCTGTATTCCAATTCCCAATTGTATTTTCCATGAGAGATTGTGCTCCGAGTGACGCATTCTGACTTCCTGTGGTAATTAAAGCTGAAGAATTATACCCAAAAGCAGAGTTATAAATACCTGTAGTAATAACACTAAGAGTATTACTACCAAAAGAAGTATTTCTAGTAATTATATCTGTAATTCTACCTGATATAATCCCATTACGTTTAAAAACTAAATCAAAATTATTACTCGTACCAAAATAACTAGTAGCAGTTGCATTAGAATTTCCTACTAAATTCCAGCTTTGAGCGTAGGAAAATAAAAATAAAAATGTGGCAATTAAACCCAAATATATTTTTTTCATGATCGAAATTTTTTAAATATTTAATAAATAATATTGACTAAATTACGTACAAAATAATTATAAAAATGTAAAATGTAAAATGTAAAATGTAAAATGTAAAATGTAAAATGTAAAATGTAAAATATTGATTATTAAATATTTAAAAAAACAATTCCTTCCCATTTCTCTGATTAATATATTAGGATAATATCTGGTTAATAGAATTTAGGCGGAGCTACTATGGCAAAAAAATTGATGAGATACTTTAACCTATTCTATTCTTTAATAACAAAATTTTCTTCTCTAACAAATGCCAACTCAAAACTGACATAGGAGTTACAATAGCCAAAGTGAAAAAGAAAAGTTTGATTGGATTATTATTTATTAGGTTTAGTGAAACTAATATTTGTTGTATAGGAAAAGAAAAAATATAAATTCCATAAGTAAAATCACCATATTTCCCAAGGTTGTTAGTTATTGATTTTACATTTGCTAATGATATAACTATTAAAGGAATTAATACAACTTGTATTGGTTGACTTAATGAAAAATATTGAACCAAAAATAAAAAAAATGCAGATCCCGCAATTATAATAGTTTTTCTGCTTTTAAAATCAAAATTTAGTAAATACAAGCAAGAGGAATTTAGGAAAATTAAAGCATAAAAAATATGCCCCCCATTTAGATATTCAATTAATTTGTAATTGAATATAAATATATGAATCAGCCAAACTGAATTTAAGAGCCCAACAAAATAAACAAACCAATTTTGTCTTTTTTCTTTGAGTAAAAAAAGTAGCCCTACAATTAAATACAATCTTTCTTCCACAATCAATGTCCACATTGAGCCATTAACACCTGCTTCAGCAATGTTATTTTTAAAAACCTCGGGCAAGTCAAATTGAATTCCAAAAAGAGGCATAATGTTTCTAAAATAAGCAAAAGTATTAAATTTATTAAAATATTCTTTTGTGGATAATTCGGTAAAGAAAGGGCCCAAAATAAAAACGCTTAAAATACATACTAATATAAGCATAGGTTGGATTCGCAAAAAGCGTTTCCATAAATAATTTTTAAAACTAGGAGATACAATTGCACTTTTTGCAATGAGGTAGCCACTTATTGAAAAGAAAATACAAAGTCCAACAAAAGCAAAATCAATTTTTCCATTTGTAAATTTTAAAAGATACTCTTTCTCATTTAATTTCAATAAATTAAATGAATGTGTAAATGTTATGCACAATGCAGCAAATACTCGAAGAAAATCGTAATTGTTTTGTTGTCTTTCGGTTTGTGAAATCATAATAAGTATTGTAAACTTAATTCATCTTCCTTATAATTTTATGAAAATTTAATAATTATAATTATTTTAAATTATATGGTTAAACTATCACACTATTTTTATAAATACTGATTGCATTTTAGGGATTTATTTAGTTATATTTTTTGTGAATTTTTGAGTGCTTAAAAGAACTAAATGTTTTTATACTTTTAAATTTTACTTTAAAACATTACTTTTATAAAAAAACTACAAAAGTTTAATGAAAAGATTTATACCTCAAGAAATAAAATCATTTATAAAAAAATATTTTTGGAGAATTTATTATTATAATAAAATTTTCAAAACAGCAATAATAAAGAATAATACATTCGTAAAATCTATATCTAACATCATTTCAACAGATTTTAATATTTTTACTAAAGATGGTGAAGACGGAATTTTACTTTATTTATTGAAAAATATTAGTGCATCTAATAAAACATTTATAGATATTGGGAGCAACGATTGTATAAATAGCAACTGTGCAAATTTAGCTTTTCATCATGGGTGGAACGGATGTTTTATAGATGGTGATATCGAAAGTTTAAATAGAGGGAAATATATTTATTCCCAATATTTTAAAAAAGATCTGGGTAAATTTTCATTTTTGCATACGATTGTTAAGCCTGATAATATAAACGAATTATTGAAGAGTTTTGATATGACTGGTGAAATAGATTTAATGACAATGGATTTAGATGGAAATGACTACCATATATGGCACTCGCTGGAAGTCGTAAAACCCAAAATTGTTGTAGTCGAAGTTCAGATTGAAAAAGGGAACGAAGATTTTGTACCCAAGTACTCTAATACTTTTGAATTGTATGAAGACAAAAACCCAAAAGGAGCTTCGCCATTATCTATGGCTAAATTAGCAGCCAAAAAAGGGTATAAATTAATTGCTGCAAATAAGGGTGGTTTCAATTTATTTTTTGTGCGAAACGATTTAGTTAACCAATTAAAAGTCTTAAGTGTATTTGACTTAATGTATGATTTGGAAAAATAATTGTTTTGGAATTTCAGTGCATTTTCAATTTGATATAATCTACACTTTTCTCCCTTTCATAGCTTCTCCAACAGCTAAGTTCATTATCCTTTCGGCATAAGGAGCCGAAATATTATTTAATGCTTCGGTTTTAGTTTGTATTAAATTTTTATCGCTCATTGTTATAGCTAATTGCAATGCTTGCATAGCAGCAGCAGTATCTGCAAGCTCATTATTTATTAAATTATTTGCATTTTTTTGTAAAAACCGTTCGGTAGTTTTTAATAACTGTTCGGCCTCCGTTCTAGCTTCTACCAATGCTCTGGTAGCAATATCTTTTTCGGCATTGTTCATCGATTCTAAAAGCATTTTTTCTACCATTTCATCATCTATACCAAGCTGGGGTTTTATTTCTATTTGCTGCTCTACCCCACTGCGTAATTCTTTTGCTTTTACAGTAAGTATGCCATCGGCATTAATAATAAAACTCACTTGCACTTTGGCCATTCCAGCTGGCATGGGTGGTATTCCTTTTAGGTTGATTGTTGCCAATAATCTGTTATCGGAAACAATATCTCTTTCGCCTTGATAAATACTTATTCGCATATTTACCTGTCCATCTATTTGTGTGGTATATTCTCTTGTTGCCGATGATGGTATCTTTGCGTTTCTTGGTATTATCACATCCATCAACTCCCCTGCTGTTTCTATTCCCAAACTTAGTGGTGTAATATCTAACAACAATACATTTTTATTATTGCCAGCCAATACATCGGCTTGTATGGCTGCGCCTAATGCTACTACTTCATCGGGATTTACGCTATCGCTTAAAGCTTTGCCAAAATAATTACTTACCATTTCTTTTACCAAAGGTACTCTGGTACTTCCACCTACCATTATTATTTCATCTATATTGCTTTTTTGTAATTCTGCATCCTTCAGGGCATTTTTACAACAAACAATCGTTTTATCTATTAACGGTTTTATAAGTTCATTAAATTGTTTTTTGGTTATAGTCACTTTTTTTTTCACTATTTCTGACTCAAAAAAATCATTATTGGTTAAATGTTTTTTTGCATCTTCCGCTAGTAAACGTAAGGTTTGTGCAAGTGATTTATCTTCACTTAAATCATTGTCTGTAATTTCTAATTGATTTTGAAAAAAAGTAGCCACTAAACTATCAAAATCATCTCCTCCCAAATAGGTATTACCATTAGTAGATAATACTTCGAAAACACCCGTACTCAATTTTAAAATAGACACATCAAATGTGCCTCCTCCTAAATCATAAACTGCTATAATTTTCTCTTCCTTGGTTGATGTACCTATACCATAAGCCAAACTTGCCGCTGTAGGCTCATTTATTATTCTTAGCACATCTAACCCAGCCAATTTACCTGCATCTCTGGTAGCTTGCCGTTGGGCATCATTAAAGTAGGCTGGTACAGTTATTACTGCTTTATTTACAGGAGTTTTTAAAATATGCTCGGCTCTTTTTTTAAGCTCTTTTAAAATAAGGCTCGATAAATCTATTGGTGAATAAAAAACATCATCTATTTTTATTTTTACTTCTTTGGCATTTTCATCATCAATTATTTTATAAGAAAAAAAAGAAGCATTAGCTTTTATATCATCATAGTTTTTACCTAATAATCTTTTTACAGAAAAAATTGTACGCTCTGGGTTCGATATTAAATAAGGCTTGGCTTCATCTCCTACAACAACGTTTCCACCTTTATCAAAATATATTACCGATGGTACAATTGCAATACCATCATGTTCTTTTAATACAATTGCCTGATTGGTTTGTGGATGTATGGCAGCTATTAAACTATTGGTAGTGCCCAAATCTATACCCACAATTATATCTTCTTTTTGTAAACTACCGGTAGCAATATTTATTGCAATTTTTGCCATGCTTTTTTTTGCAAAAGTAATTAGTTTCGCACAACGAAACAACGAATAGTTTATTTTACACAGCAATACAAAGAAAACAACGAAACAAGTATATTATTACAAAAGCCAACTATTTTGTAGTTGGCTTTTGTAATGATGTTTAATAAAAATAAGATTTATCTCATCAAATACATTTTACCATAGCCTTTATTGAAATACTTACCTGTATTATCATCATCGGCTTTGTATTTTTCTAACGATTTACCGTTAAGGTTTGTAATAACCCTGTATATATAAACACCGTTAGCAAGTTTTTGTCCGTAAGTATCTGTACCATCCCATTTATAATCGGTAATATTTCTACCTACATGTATTGGACCTAACTCTGCTTTAGATATTTCTTTTACAATTTTGCCGGTAATAGTAAGTATTTGTATGCGCAAGTTTTGAGGCACTTGGCTACCAGTAAGTGTAAATACAAATGCGGTAGATGTTGTAAATGGATTTGGATAATTAAGCATTTCAGAAATCATTGCTTTATTTATTACCGTAAATACCGAATGGTGCTCTATTGCCCCAGCGGTATTGCCCGATCTGTCTCTACCTTTTACAAATAATTCGTAATCGCCATCATCTTTTAAATATGGTTTTAAGTTAATTGTAGCAGTATTTTCCCCATTAGCAATATTTGCTGGTATAAATTTAATGGTATCGTTATTAAATTTATACACATGTATCGATCTATCTGGGAAAACCAATTTCACTTCAAACAAGCCTGTATCTTGTGCTCTATAATTTAAAAACTTACTTTCGTCTTTTATTTTTATAAGTATATCGGGTTTAGATGCTACAATATCTCTATTAAGAATATGTACTCCATCAAAAGTTACATCCATCAATGGATTTATTTTATCGCTTTTTACATAAAAGTTTTTATACAAAACATTATTTACATGTGTTTGCTCAGGCTGGTGATTATTAGGATTAAAATCGATAAATAACGTATTGTTACCAATATAATTTTCGGATGGTATGGTGTACAAAGCGGTTAATGTATCGCCAGCTAATAATATTTTACCACTAGCCATATTTATTACACTATCAAAATTATTGTTGGTTTTTATACGTAGGTTTATTTTCATTAAACTATCAAATTTTATTGCACTAACATTTTTAAACGCTACCGAAAATTTAATAGGTTCCCCCACTTCCACCGTATCTTTCATTGTGTACAAAATATTGGGTGCTACTGCACCTTCGGGAACTGGCGTATAATTTACTCTCCAATAACGCAATTGATATGGTGTAGCTTTTGCACTATCCACATTTGTCATTTTTATTTTTATAAATGGATATAATGTTGCGTTTATTGAAGATATATCAACATCTTTCATTGTTGAATCTACTGAGAGTAAAGTTGTTTCTACTCCTAAATTATTAACCCCTATTATTTTAAACGTTACTGAATCCTTTGTAGCTGTTTCCTCCGCATTACCTCTCCAATGAAACATGCTCCAACTTTTAGCTGGGCCATAAAGTGGGGAATTAATTTCTCCCACAACATTGCTAATAGTAATAGGAATTGGAAAAGTCATTAGTTCAGTAGATAAATTGCCAATTTTTTGAAATAATTGACTAGGATTGTTTTTTACAAATTTAAAAAACAAGGGTCTGTCTCTGTAAAATGAATCAATTGCCAAACCGTAACTTTTTAATGTATTGTATAAATTTGTTGAAACTGGTGCATCATTAGACCAAGTATTAACAAAGCTTTTTGGTGAACCATTTAACAATAAAGGATATAACAAAATTGTAGCATTATTTGGCATTTGATTTAAAAAAAGTACTACTTTATTTCGTTCAATCTCAGTGCTAAAAGGAAATTGAAATTGATTTACTCTTGGATTAGTTGCAGATGTTGTGTTACTTCCGTAGAGACCACCAGTAATTAAATTTTTCAAAGGGCTAGCTGTTACTCCATCTAAAACTACAAATTGCAATGTGTTAAAAGCATTGCCAAAATTACTTACACTGTAAACCCCAAGGTTCACAAAATTAACTGGATAATCGTTTGGTGGATAATTACCATTAGAAACTTGTAATTCTGTATCAAATTGTTTAAATTTCAATTTTCTATCAGTGTTCATAAATATTCTATCATCGTAAGTACTCTTCAAATACTGATAATAATGCGATTGGTTAAACCCAGCCGAGCTATTGGCTAAATACACAAACGAAAAATTGTTCCAAATTGTTAATCCTGTTGTAGGTATAACTGCTGTGCGCCAGTAATAAACAGTACTATCGGTAAAGGTTATATTGGCAGGTGTAAACTCTATAGCACCACCAATACCTGTTTTATTATATGTTTTCTTAAACGGCGAATTAAATAGCTCTGTAGTATCTATTTCCATAGTGTAATTGCTTACGCCTATTAATGGGTTTGCTGTACTAGCAGTATAGGTAATATTTTGTGAGTTTACAATTGAATAATTATACGGGTATACAGGTAACAAAGAATTTTCAAAAATAAATACATCGGTAGATATTCCATTGTTGGTTTCGTACAACTCATCTACTTTTAGTGTATGATCTAACATTACACTAATTTTATTTAAACCTACATCTGTTACCGGGTTTATAGGTACTGTTAAATTTAAACTGTCTTCATATCTTATGCCTGGTATTAAAGTATCGATTAAAGTAACTGGTACTGTAGTATTTGGTAATAGTCTTTTTACATACACTCTTATAGAATCGCTAACAGCTTTACCAATGTTTAGCATTTTTACTTTTACTTTAAACGAAGCATCGGCTACGGTAACAATGCTCGGCGATACGGTAACCAATTGAGGTTCTATAACATAATCTGCTTTTGCAAAATTGTGTATTTTTATTGCTGGGTCGCCATGCAAATTCAATTCTTCTAAATGTATTCTTGAGGCATAATCTAAAGTTGGTATATTTCCACCTGCTTTTATGGTTATGTCCTTCATTTGCTCACCAAAAGATAAGCCATACTTTTGTATTGCCATATCTTTATGCAAAAAAGTATTGTAATTATCTAAATTATTAGCTAAGCCAAAATGTGTGCCAGCCAAAAAACCAATAGAGCCACGCTGACTAGTAAAAATAAATTTATCGGATAAATTGGAAAGCGAATTTAATCTTTCTGGTTCAAATTGGTAATAATCTCCAGCTGTACAGCCACTAGCGTTGAAAAATGGATATTTGCCTGCGTTATTATATGCCGTAGGGTCTCCTAAATTAAACTCAAATGTTGTTGCAGATGAGTGACCAAAATAATTGATATACCCTAACCCATCTTCAAACAATTTATTTATGCGTTCGTTGGTAGCTTGCTGTATTATAGCCGATGAGGTTTTATTAAATTTTTCTACATGCCCACCATAAAAAGTATCTTTTAATATATTGGTATAATTATCTACATAAATATTAAATGAATTATATTCTTCGGGGGTTTTACCACCTACAATTTGCATTACATTTTTCATCCAAGCTTTATCGATAATTGCTGGGCTCTGAAATTGCTGTGCTTGCTCGTATTGTTGCACTTTTTGTAAGTATGTACCTACTTCGGTACCATTAATAGCTCCTAACCGCCCCACAGGGAAAATAGGAACTGTAGTGCCTGGCTTTGAAACCAGCAAGATATCAGATGCTGGCCAACCAAAGGTAGATACCAAATCTAATTTATCAATTATAGGATTTGCTTCTTGTGCCTTTTTATTATAATAAGTAATTCCCTTACCCATTAAAAAAACAAACTTAGGTTTTGTTGGATACTGAGCATCTATAAATTGGATAAAATTTCGAATAGCATCGGGGTGAGTTTTTATACCGAAAGCAAACTGGTCTCTAAGCTCATTTACATCATAAATTTTTGCATTAAAACCACCACCATTAGCTGTACTTCTGTAAGCTCTATACAACTCTACATTATTTGTACCACTACCATCGTTGTATAAAGAAGGATTGCTAATTATTATATAATCGCCTCTTGTAGCTGTAGTATTATAGTTTACAAAAGTTTTTGCAGCCAAGTTGCTAATACTATTAATTGATGCAGCTTCTACATTATTTAAAATGAATTTACGAATAGGATCTGAAGATGCTGGCAACACAAATTTTACTTTGCCAGGAGTAGATGCAATTTCACCTATATATCTTTTATTAGTATTTAAATCGTAAAGTATTGGTGCTGTTGAGCCATAATTAAAATTATCGATAACTAAGTAATTGCTAGAACCAGAAGCTGCTAATTCGAAGTAAAACGATTTCTCGTTATTAAAATTAAATAAAGCAGGATAAGTTAAACCAATATTAGCTAAAACCAAATTTTCGTATGGTGGGTTATAACCCGGATATCCAATAGAAGGATTTGGCGGTATTGGGGCTGGGTTTAAATTTAATGCATAAAAATTAAAACTAGCTGTGGCGGTATTTTGCAAATAGCTTAAAGGAAGATTAGATGAATTTAGCGTAAACTCTCTTACACCATAAGTTGTAGATGAAGGATAAATTACGTTATTAAATAATTTAATGTTGAAATCCCTTGAACTAGCATTAGAATTAAAAAAACCTTTTACTCTTACAGATAGGCTATTTGTTGGGCCACTTGTGTATACATTTAGGTTTGTAATATTTTCGGTAAAATTTAACGGAACAGCAGGTGCAGATACTGTACGAGGCAAAGCTGTAAATGTATTACTTACCATACCCTCTCCATTGTCGTAACTAGCCGAAAAAACATCAGTACCATAATTAATAGAAAAGCCTCTATTTATTTGGTTTTTATAATACATATCTACCTTGCGCATAAAGTAAGGCTCGGGGGCAGATGCGCTTGGTGCAGTATTAGTACTTGTAGTGTATCTTAAATTTGCCGATAAAGAGTTTACAGTTAAAAAATAGGTAGCCGTATCTGTTTCCAAACTATATCTATCTGCCAATTGAAATTGAGGATTGTTGTACAAAGGAGCATCGGCTTTGCCATCGTTCATTTCGCCCCAAAACTCAATAAAATCGGTAGCTCCTAGCGGTGCTGAGTTTACAGAAGTAAATAACCTTACTTGCTGCCCATTACGCCAAAGCTGAAAATAATCGGCATTAGTAGCACCTAAACCTGCACTAACTAATGCAGCTTGCGGTATTCTACATATATTATCGGTGGCTAACTTAAATTTATAATAAGTTTTACTATAATCTATCCAGCTATTATTAAACTGTGCCGATGCCGAAAAAGCAATAAATACTAAAAACGGAAATACAATTTTTTTTATCATAACATTATTTTTTGTAGATGAAATTATTCATCTTCATTTTTTCCAAAATTAATTCTTAAAGAAATTACGTGTGTATATAATGGATTAGATTGATTTGCCAAATTTGTAAAAGCGTAATCAATATTTACTTTTTTTATTTTAAACCCTGCACCCAAACTTGGTTGGTAAATCCATACTTTTTTTTGATTGAGTGTATCTCCATCTGCTAATGCACGCTGAAAATTTGAAATACCACCTCTTACAAAAAACACATCTTTTATAGATGCCTCTAACCCAATATGTGGGTCGATACTTACCGCATTGCTAGAAACAATTGTATTTCTTTTACCATCAAAAGTTAAGTCCACATTAGCTTCTGCCTGTAGTTTGAAATTATCGCTTATATTAAAATCGTAAGAACCACCAATAGCCAACCTCGGTGCAGTTTGTTCCGAAGATTTTACTGGTATATCGTTTTTGGTGAGATAAAGCTTTTCTTTTTCGGCATCCGTAAACTTAAACGACCATATATTATAAGTAGTAGTTACATCTTTTGCAGCTACTCCCAAACTCCATTTATCGCTACGTATTTGCAAACCAGCATCTAACCCAAAACCCCAAGCATTTGCAAACTTCCCTACTTTTCTATAAATAATTTTAGCATTTACGCCTGCATGTATTTTATAATTATCGGTTTCTTTTACGGTTTGCGCCATCGATAATAAAAATGCATAATCTGCCGATGAAAAAGTTTTTATATTGTTGTAATTTAAACTACCATCGGGCTCCACTAAAAAAAGCGTATTGGGAATATCATCTACTGCAAAACGCAAAAGCGAAAAACCAATTGTACGTTTATTATCTTGTACAGGCACAGCAACTGAAACAAAATTGTATTTTGCAATACCACCAAAATATTCGGCATGCATTACTGCTGCACTGGGATTATCGGTAACTTCGGCAAGACCTGCAGGATTCCAATAACCAGCTGTAGCATCTTTTACAGAAGCCGTTTGAGCACTTCCCATACCAAGACCTCTTGCGCCTGCTCCTATATTTAAAAATTCGTTGGAGTATTTTCTAAATTGCCCTATGCTTTCTGAAGCAATTAAAAATAATAAAGAGAGTAAAGCAAAAAAGCTTTTTTTCATGTGTTTGAGTTTAGTTTATGGTATTTTACCAATTTTTACATAAATATTTTTTTAAAAGATAGAAGATATTGTAAAAAGTAAATATCCTTTACTAATATATTTCTAATAATTAATTTATGTACTACTTTATTTAACAACAAATATACACATTAAGCGTAAATATGGTTTCATTATATGTTTTTTGTACTACTTAACTCTGTAAAGACCTTAAAATTGTATAAAATGTTGCTCATTCGATTTTAATATTTTAACTTATGATAGTATATAGTAGTTTACAATACTAATTTGTAAATTTGCCAAAATATAAGCTTATAGTAATGAATGTTTTTATAGAAGAATTAAAGTGGAGAGGAATGGTACAGGATATTATGCCAGGTACCGAAGAACAATTAAATAAGGAAATAACTAGTGCTTATGTGGGTTTTGACCCAACAGCCGATAGTTTGCATATTGGTAGCCTAGTTCCTATATTACTACTAGTACATTTACAAAAAGCAGGGCACAAACCTATTGCACTTGTTGGTGGTGCTACAGGCATGGTAGGTGACCCAAGTGGTAAAAGTGAAGAACGAAATATGCTTAGCGAAGATGTTTTAAACAAAAATGTAGTTGGTATAAAAAAACAATTGCAGCAATTTTTAGATTTTGAAAGTAACACACCTAATGCTGCTGTATTGGTAAATAATTACGATTGGTTTAAAGGCATATCTTTTTTAGATTTTATAAGAGATACAGGAAAGCATATTACTGTAAATTATATGATGGCAAAGGATAGTGTAAAAAAGCGATTGGAAGGAGAAAATGGCATGTCGTTTACCGAATTTACATACCAGTTGGTACAAGGCTACGATTACTATTGGCTTCATAAAAATATGAATTGTAAGTTGCAAATGGGTGGTAGCGACCAATGGGGCAATATTGTAACTGGAACAGAAATAATTAGAAAAAAAAATGGTGGAGAAGCTTTTGCATTTACATGCCCACTTATAAAAAAAGCCGATGGTGGTAAATTTGGAAAATCGGAACAAGGCAATATTTGGTTAGATGCTACAAAAACCTCACCATTTCAATTTTACCAATTTTGGTTAAATGCAAGCGATGAAGATGCAGCTAACTGGATTAAAATATTTACGTTTTTAAGTAAAGAAAATATTGATACTATTATTGCAGAACATACTACCGATGCAAGCAAAAGAATATTGCAAAAAATATTGGCTAAAGAGCTTACTATTTTTGTACATGGAATTACCGAATTAGAAAAAGCCATAGATACTACCGAAAAACTTTTTGCAGCAAAAACTGCATCGGCTAATAGTTTATCGGAAGATGATTTAATAAATATAGAGGGAATTGAACAAATAAAAATAAATAAAAATGATTTTGAAAATGGTATTGATGTTACCACATTATTTACCAATGCAAGTATTTTTGCAAGCAAAGGCGATGCAAGAAAAATGATACAAGCAGGTGCTGTTAGTATAAATAGAAATAAAATAGACGACCCAAAACTTGTACCAACAAACGATTTGCTTTTACATAACAAATTTTTATTGGTGCAAAAAGGTAAGAAGAACTATTATTTATTTGAGGTTTGTGTAGGCTGATACTTATTACACTAATTTCACGAATCCCACTAATTACACTGATTTCACGAATTGTGAGCTTCATAAATTAACAGATAATAACTAACATTAATACTAACTACAATGAATTTTTTAAAAACATTAAACATTTCGGCCAGTAACAAAGGTGTATCTACAGGAGTGCAATGGGTAAAAGCCAAAGGCGAAAAAATAACATCTTACTCACCTGTAGATGGCAAAATAATAGGTCAAGTTATAGGTGCTGATAGAGTTGCTTATGATACTGTAATTGAAAAAGCACAAGAAGCGTTTGCAGAGTGGGGCAAATGGCCAGCTCCAAAGCGTGGCGAAATTGTACGCCAAGTGGGCAACGAATTAAGAAAATATAAACAAGAACTTGGTACGCTTGTGAGTTATGAAATGGGCAAAAGCTTGCAAGAAGGTTTAGGAGAAGTACAAGAAATGATTGATATATGTGATTTTGCTGTAGGACTTTCACGCCAATTACATGGTCTTACCATGCATAGCGAAAGACCTGGACATAGAATGTATGAACAATATCACCCATTGGGTATTGTTGGCATTATTTCTGCATTTAATTTCCCAGTAGCGGTATGGAGCTGGAATAGTATGCTAGCATGGGTTTGTGGTAATGTAGCTATTTGGAAACCAAGCGAAAAAACACCTTTGTGTGGTGTAGCTTGCCAAAATATTATACAAAGTGTATTTAAGAAAAATAATGTACCCGAAGGTGTATGTGGCTTAATAAGTGGAGGTAGAAACGTAGGCGAATGGATGAGTGCCGACACAAGAGTAGCGCTTGTAAGTGCCACTGGTAGTACTCGTATGGGCAAGGCTTTGGCAGCAACTGTAGCCGAAAGATTTGGCAAAAGCTTATTGGAGCTTGGTGGCAATAATGCCATAATTGTATCTAAAGATGCCGATTTAGGAATAGCATTGACTGCAGCTGTTTTTGGCGCTGTAGGTACAGCAGGGCAAAGATGTACAACTACACGTAGATTAATAATACACGAAAAAATTTACAATAAATTTAAAGTTAGTTTAGTAAATGCCTATAGCCAATTAAAAATTGGAAACCCTTTAAACGAAAAAAATCATGTAGGACCGTTGATAGATACCGATGCCGTAAATAATTATTTGCATGCAATAGAAAAATGCAAGGCCGAAGGAGGTAATTTTATTGTAGAAGGAAAAGTATTAAAAGGAAAAAATTACGAAAGTGGCTGTTATGTACAACCTTGTATTGCTGAGGCAAAAAATAGTTTTGAAATAGTACAACATGAAACTTTTGCACCTATACTTTATATAATGAAATATAAAACTATGGATGAAGCTATTGCTTTGCAAAATGGCGTTCCGCAAGGCCTTTCGTCGGCTGTTATAACCAATAATTTAAGAGAAGCAGAATTGTTTTTATCGCAAGCAGGTAGTGATTGTGGTATTGCTAATGTAAATATAGGCACAAGTGGTGCCGAAATAGGTGGTGCGTTTGGTGGCGAAAAAGAAACAGGCGGTGGCAGAGAAAGCGGTAGTGATGCTTGGAAAGTTTATATGCGCAGACAAACCAATACCATTAACTATACCGATAAATTACCATTGGCGCAGGGAATAAAATTTGACCTTTGAGGTTATCTGTTAAATGTTATCTGTATGAGTTTGCAAGATTATAAATAATAGTTGCAAATTATTCAATAACAATTAACAAATACACAAAATACATAAACGGTAAAAACAAATTAATAAATACTCATAATTTCGTACCAAATAAAATAAAAAAATGAATAAAATTACATCATTTGCATTTGCAGCTTTACTTGTTGGTGCAAATACATTTGCGCAAGATGTTCCTAAAAATTGGCATCAATTAGACCCAGCAAAAACAGGTTACAATGGCATTAGTTTGCAAAAAGCCTACGATTTATTGAAAACTAAAAAACTAAAAAGTAAAAGAGTTTTAGTAGCTGTAATAGATAGTGGTATTGATACTGCACATGAAGATTTGAAACCTATACTTTGGACAAACCCAAAAGAAATACCTGGCAACGGTATAGATGATGATAAGAATGGTTATATAGATGACGTACATGGTTGGAATTTTATTGGTGGCAAAGATGGGCGTAACGTAAAAGAAGACAGCTACGAAGCTGCAAGGGTTTACCATAAACTAAAACCAAAATGGGAAGGAAAAACAGTAGCAGATGCTATTACTACTGCAGATAAAAAAGAATTTGCAGATTATAAAAGAGCAGAAGATAAAATAATTGGTGAAGATGCAGGTGGGCCAACACCAGCATTTTTAAAAACTTTGCAGAAATCATTATTAAAAAATGATTCTGTTTTACAAAAATTAATGGGTAAAGAAGTTTTTACTGGCAATGAATTAGACTCTACAGTAACAAAAAGTGCCGAAGATAAAAAAGCTAAAGCTGCGTTCATTGGGTTAATGAAACCAAACGGTGCTATGGATCAAACCAATAAAGAATTTGTAGATGGATTAGCAGAATATATAACTAGTCTTGAAAAGAAAGAAGCCGCTAAAACAACTATACCAGAAGAGTACAGGAAAAATATTGTTGGAGATGATGAATCAAATATTAATGATAGAAATTATGGCAATAACGATTTAATGACAACTACCTCATTTCATGGCACACATTGCTCTGGCATTATTGCTGCAGCCAGAAACAATAAAAAAGGTGTAGATGGCATTGCAGATAATGTGCGTATAATGATGGTACGTGCCGTACCCGATGGCGATGAGCATGATAAAGATATTGCTAACGCCATTCGTTATGCTGTAGATAATGGGGCTCAAATAATAAGCATGAGTTTTGGAAAAGATTTTTCGCCAGAAAAACAATGGGTTGACGATGCATACCGCTATGCTGCCAAAAAAAATGTATTGTTAGTACATGCTGCAGGCAACGATTCTAAAAATGTAGATACTACATATAATTTTCCTAACCCATTTTATATAGATGGAAAAGGGAGAGCCAATAACATAATAACGGTAGGTGCAAGTGGCGATAAAAAAAACGGTGGCCTTACAGCTGCATTTAGCAATTATGGTGTAAAAGAAGTAGATGTATTTGCACCTGGTGTAAATATAAACTCTACCATACCTGGTGGAAATACGTATGGAAATGCTAGTGGTACATCTATGGCATGCCCAGTAGTAGCTGGAGTTGCGGCATTGTTATTAGAGTATTACCCTACGCTTACTGCTTTGCAACTTAAGGAAGTTATTGAAAATTCGTCGGTAAAATCTACAGAAAAAGTAAACAACCCCGAAACAAAAGAAAAAGTTTTGTTGAGTAGTTTATGCAAAACTGGTGGGTATTTAAATGCATTTGAGGCAGTTAAATATGCTGACAATATGGTTAATAAAAATAAAAAGATTGTAATACCACCTACAAAAATAAAAAAGACATTAAAAAATTAGAATGTTTGTAAATATTTAATTTTATAAAAATGCCAATCCATTGTGGATTGGCATTTTACATTATTTTTTCGTTTGAAGATGTTTTTTATGTTTTTTGTATTGCTATTAAATAATGATATGGTTGTTTTCAATACTAAAAAGTAAAAACAAAATACCTCTTCTTTTATTAAAATTAAAATATATTTGTGTTTAAATTTTGATTATGCAAAGCAAGGCTACTTCAATAAATGAATACATTTCTCTTTTGCCAAAAGATAGGCAAGAAGCAATTAAAAATTTACAAAAAGTGATAAAGAAAAATATACCAAAGGGCTTTGTGGAGTGTATAAGCTATGGTATGATTGGCTATGTAGTGCCACATAGTATTTATCCTGCTGGTTATCATTGTACGCCTCAGTTACCATTACCATTTATGAATATTGCATCTCAAAAGAATTTTGTAGCTATATATCACATGGGTATATACGGCGATAAAAATTTATTAGATTGGTTTCTTACTGAGTATGCAAAACAATCTTCTAAAAAAATAGATATGGGTAAAAGCTGTATACGGTTTAAAAAAATGGAAGATATTCCTTTTCAACTTATTGGTGAACTTGCAGCAAAAATTACAGTACAAAATTGAATAGATTTATATGAAAAACTCTACAAGAGCAATTTGAAAAAATAGGTATTTCTATTTCGTACTAAAAGGGTAATAATTTACTATGCAAAAGCCATTGTGCTTATTACCATAATAAAATCATTTTGCCCATTGCTAATCTGGACACCATCAACTATTCCATATTTTCCAATTCTCTTCGGCTTGTAAAATCAACATCTCAAAACCATTTTTTATTTGGCACCCATATTTTTCGCCTTGTTGCAAAAATTTTGTTTTTTCGGGTTTGTAAATAAGATCGTAAAGCAAATGTTTTGAAGATAAATATTCGTAAGGCAAATGTGGCATATCATCTTCATTTGGTGTCATACCAAGTGGAGTACAATTAATGATAAGAAAGTGAGATGCTATAATTTGTTCATCTAATTGATCATAAGTAATTGCAAATTCCATTTTACGCCTACTAACCAGCAAAAAAGGTATATCCATTTTATTTAAAACAAACTGTACAGCCTTTGATGCGCCACCAGTGCCTAATACAAGCGCCATTGTATGATGCGATTGTAGTAAAGGTGCTAAAGATTTTTTAAACCCAATTACATCGGTATTATATCCTATTGTAATATCGCCATCTATTTTTATACAATTTACTGCACCTATTTCTTTAGCTGTTTCACTAATACTTGAAAGAAAAGGTATTATTTTTTCTTTGTAAGGTATTGTAACTGCTAAGCCTTGCAAATTACTATCACTTTCTTTAATTTGTAAATAGTTTTCTATTTTTTTTAATGGAAATAATTCAAATGAACAATCAATTAAATGCCCATCTTCAATTTTTTTGTCGAAATATTTTTTAGAAAATGAGTGCCCAAGTGGATATCCGATAAGACCAAATAATTTCATGCCCTAAATTAAACTAAAAAAGTAATTCAAAAAAAAGAATACTTAAAAAATATTATTTCCCTCTTGCTTTTTTCTTTGTTGGTTCATACAATAGAATGGCTTTTTCTAATAAATTTAAAAAATCATTTTGCAAAAAAATATTTTTATCAACGGCAGAAATTGCAAAATTTTTAATATCTGCCCAAGTTGTTTTTTTTAAATATACCGACTCTTTTAATTTTAGCCCAAACATAGTTACAGCTGTTGCAAATTTTATATCGTTTTCTATACTATCTGTTTTAGCTACATTTATTTCATATTCTAGCTCATTTAATATTTCCGATTTGTTATTTATATCATGGTATTTTAATACAAGTTGTCCTAAAGAAGTGTTTAAAATAGATTTAGGAGAATATTCAAAAATGGCCATAGTGGAGCAGCCACTTCCAATTTCACCACCATCTAATTCGCTACTACCATCTAAAATCGATTCTCTTTTATTATCGAATCCAATGAGTCTATAATTATTTATTGCATTTGGATCAAATTTAATGTTAATAAAAGCATTTTCTGCTACAGAATATAATGTTTCGGTAAGTTCATGTACCAATACTTTTTCGGCTTCTTGCAAATTATCTAAATAAGCATAATTACCATTACCTCTTTTTGCAAGTGTTTGAAGTTTCGAATCTTTAAAATTACCCATACCAACTCCCAAGCAAGTTAAAAAAATGCCCGATTCTCTTTGCTTTGATATTAAATCATCAAGCGCTTTTTCGGAAGTTTGCCCTACATTAAAATCACCATCAGTAGCTAGTATTACTCTATTATTGCCTCCATATATAAAGTTTTTTCGAGCCATTTTATATGCTGCTTCAATGCCCGATTCGCCATTGGTTTCGCCAGCAGCCTCAAGTAACTCTAACCTATTGCAAATTTTCTCTTTTTCATTACCAGGCGTAGGTTCTAGCCAAGTACCTACTGTGCCGCCGTAGGTTACAATAGATACCATATCTTTTGCTCTCAAATTTTTTACAAATAATTGAAAAGATTCTTTTAGCAATGGTAGTCTATTTGGCATATCCATACTGCCAGATATATCTATCAAAAATGTAAAATTGCCAGCAGGAAGTTTATCAATATCAAGTTTTTTTGCACTCAACCTAATAAACAAAAGATTATTTTTTTTGTTCCAAGGGCAGTTTAAAATGTTAGTAGATATTTTAAAAACATTTGTAGACTCGGGCTTTTGGTAACCAAGGTTAAAATAATTTACCATTTCTTCTACCCTTACTGCATCTGGTGGCACAGCACTTTTCATGTTTATAAATCTACGTACATTACTATACGATGCTTTATTTACATTTAATGAATACCCTGTGTTTGGAAAATTATTTGCATCTACAAACTCATTTTCTATTAATTTAAAATAAGTTTCATCACTTATAAATGGATTAAAACGGTTTGTTCTACTAGCATCTTTGGTAAAAGATATTAATTTGGGTTTATTCTTTAAAATAGTTGCAGTAGATAATTTAAGAATTATATTTTGAAAAATATCAGATTTTACTTTTAGGGTTTGTTTATCAAAACCTTCTAAAGCAACTGTAATAGTATCACAAGTAAGGTTAGAAACAATACCAAAACTTCCATCGTTATCAGATAATGAAATAGATTTATTGGAATGTAAACATATTTTTGCGTTTTTTAAAGCAATACCTTTTTCTGTACGAATATTTCCTTTAAAAAAATATTGCGCATGTGCTTGTATAAGAAGACAATTTAAAAGACAAAAAAATGCAAACTTTTTCATTTAAATAATGAAATTAATAGATACATATTACTTTAAAACGTAATTATTACCAATTTATTGTTGCCTATTCTTCAACTATAGTAAAAATTTCTTTCAAATTTCTTCCATAGCCATCATAATCTAAACCATATCCCAACAAAAATTTGTTTGGAACATTAAATCCAAGGTAATCAATTTTTACCGGATATGCAAGTGCCTCGGGCTTATGAAGCAAAGCTGCAATTTTTAATGATGCTGGTTGTTGATTTAATAATTGTGGCAAAAACTCATTTAAAGTTTTTCCTGTATCCACAATATCTTCTAGTATAATAACATGTCTATTGGTTAAAGTAGCATCTAAACCTATAGAAGTAATTACTTGCCCTGTACTTTTTGTGCCTTTATACGAAGCTAATTTTATAAAACAAATTTCGCATTCAATAGTTAGTTCTTTAAACAAATCGGAGGCAAACATAAAAGAACCATTTAAAATAGCAATAAATAATGGACGCTTACCTTCATAATCTTTGCTAAGTTCAGAACCAAGTCTTTTTATTTCCACATCTAATTGTAGAGATGTTAAATAAGGAGTAAATTTTTTATCGTTTAAATATATTATTGACATATAGTAAATTTAAAATAAATATTAGTACTTTCTAACGCAGCTTAATTTTTTGACCTTTTGGCAAAATTTCATTTTCGTTTTTTGTATTTAATTGCAACAAAGATTTTAATTGTATTCCAAAATTTTGAGCAATATCAAAAAGTGTTTCTTTTTGCAAAGTAGTATAAATATCAAAATTGCCTTGCTTATTTTTTCTTTCTAAATAAATTAATTGATCTTCTTTTAAAAGTCCATCAATTTTGAGGTCGTTATAATCTAATAATTTAGCTAAATCTATATTAGCAGCAGTTGCAATAGCTAATAATGATGTGCCTTTACTTGCATACAAAGCTTTTAATTTATTAAATTTTGAATTTGCTTTTAGAGCATTTTTTATTTCCTCATTATCCGAAACTAATGTGGCATTTTTTAAGATGCTTTCATCATTAACTTTATTAGTTACTGCAATTTCTTCATTTACATTTACAAAAGTAGTATCATATTGTTGCAAGTTATACTTTTCAATATTTGAAATAACAATTTGTGGATACCGAGGATTGGTAGCATATCCAGCTCTTTTTAAGCCATAAGCCCAGCCTTTATAATCCGATTTGTCTAATTCAAATAACGATGCATACCTTGGCGAATTTTTTAAATATTCGCTATGATCTTTGTAGCTATCGGCAGCAGTAGCATATTTTCTAAAACATTCATTGGGTGCGTCGTCTGTATGGCGTACACTTTCGCCTGTCCATTCTTTTTTACATTTTATACCAAAGTGGTTATTCGATTTTTTTACTAAATCGCTATTTCCATGCTCTGTTTCTAAAATACCTTGCGATAAAGTTATAGATGCTGGTACACCTGATCGGTGCATTTCGGTTATTGCAGCAGCTTTGTATTTGTTTATGTACTCTTCTACACTAATA
The DNA here is from genome assembly GCA_013141435.1 of Ferruginibacter sp. GTDB lineage: Bacteria > Bacteroidota > Bacteroidia > Chitinophagales > Chitinophagaceae > Ferruginibacter. The sequence continues at coordinate 75,321 of JABFQZ010000001.1, read as the reverse complement.
TTTTGCGCATGCAAAATATTAATTGATAATAATAATAATAATAATATTGAGCTAACTAATTTAATCATTTTATTTTTTTCTTATTATTGATATTCCATCTCTTACAGATAACATTACTTGCTCTGTTCTTTCATCATTTTTTACATGCTCATTAAAAGCATGTATGGCAATGGCATTTTTTCCAGTAATGTTTTCTTCCAACACTTGCCCATGAAAAAGCACATTATCGGTCAAAATAAAACCTCCCGTTTTTAATGTTGGCAAAGTTAATTCGTAATAATCAATATAATTTGTTTTATCGGCATCAATAAATATTAAATCCCACACATCGTTTAAAGTTGGTATAATATCTTTGGCATTGCCTACATGTAATTTAATTTGATCAGCATAAGCACTTTTATTGAAATTATTTTGAGATAGTAAAGCATCTTTTTCTCTCAGCTCTATAGTATGCAACTTGCCATTGGCTTGCAAACCTGTAGCCAAACACAAAGCACTAAACCCTGTAAAAGTGCCTATTTCCAATACTTTCAGTGGCTGTAGCATAAGGCTTATCATTTGTAAAAACTTACCCTGCACATGCCCACTTAGCATGTGAGGTTGTGCATGTGTAGCATAAGTTTCGTTTATTATTTGTTGTAATAAAGCAGTATGTTCGGTAGTAAATTGCTCTGTATATTTTTCGGCAAGTGGGTTTACAATGTTCATTTTTATGCTGTATGTACTTTACCTTTTTGTGTAATAATTAACAACCCAACAAAGGTAAAAATGCCATTTATTAAAATTAATTCGTTTCCAATTTTATACCCATCAAAAATACTTGCCGAAATATTTTTTAAAGTAGGTAAACTAATATGTAATTTTTTTTCGTACCAATCGGGGCTGCTGAGCATATCTAAACAAAGTGCAAGCAAAGGTGCTATAATACATACTGCCCATATATATTTTTCTTTCAATACTTTTTTTGTAAGAATCCCAAACGAAAATAAACCAAGCAATGGACCATAAGTTATGCCTGCAAATTTTAAGATAAAGTCTATAATTAGTTTATCATTTATAGCTTTAAAAATAAGCACCATTACAAAAAATAAAATGGCAAAACTAAAATGCACTTTTAATCTGGTTGCTTTCTTTTCTTTTTCGGTGCCATTACTTTTGTTTAGCCCCAATATATCTATACAAAAGCAAGATGTAAGTGATGTTATAGCACCATCTACACTTGGAAACAGAGCAGATATTAATGCAATAATAAAAATTATACCAATAACACCGCTAAAGGTATTGCTGAGGGCAATTGTAGGAAACAAATCATCTGGTGCTGTTGTAATATTATTTTGCGCAGCATACAAATAAAGAATACCTCCCAAAAACAAAAATAATAAATTTACCACCACCAGCACTGCCGAAAATGTCATTATATTTTTTTGTGAATCTTTAATATTTTTTACACTAATATTTTTTTGCATCATTTCCTGATCAAGCCCTGTCATAGCAATGGCTATAAACATACCGCCAATAATATGTTTCAAAAAAAACGACCCTGCCTTTACATCGGTATTAAAAATTTTGGTATATCCTTTTTCATTCATTAATGAAAATGCACCCCCAAAATCGGTACCCATTGCTTTTACAATTACAATTATACAAACCACCAAGCCAAGCAGCATACCTGTAGTTTGCAAAGTATCTGTATAAATTATTGTTTTTACTCCACCTTCAAAAGTATATAAAAGTATAAGTGCCAATATTACCAAAGTAGTTGCCCAAAAAGGAATACCTAACTTATCAAAAATAAAAAGTTGCAAAATACTTATTACCAAATACAACCTAGCATTGGCTCCTACAGTACGGCTAAGTATAAAAAAGAAAGCTCCTGCTTTATGTGCACTTACGCCAAATCGTTTTTCTAAATAAGTATAAATAGAAGTAAGGTTCATTTTATAATACAATGGTATAAGTACAAAAGCAATAACAGCATAACCCAACAAATACCCTAATACTATTTGAAAATAATAAAAATTACCAGTAGCAACCCCACCTGGTACACTCACAAACGTAACACCACTAAGGCTTGTACCAATCATGCCAAAAGCTACAAGCATCCAATTGCTATTGCGGTTGCCAATAAAAAACGATTCGTTATCGCTTCCTCTACTGGTAAAATAAGCTACAGCAAGCAACAATACAAAATAGCCAATTACAAACGAAAATAAAATGAGTGGAGACATGGAGTGAGTTTTAAGTTTAAAGTTTAAAGTTTGAACATTTGCAAATTTTTATTTTTTGGGCTACTCACATTTTATCTATATTAAGCATTTGCCCCCGCTATTCGTTACAAGTCCTCGTACGCCAAATGGCGTACTGTGGGCTTTTCACTTCTATCGGGCAGCCCATCATCAACAAACAGTAATTTTGCAAAAACGAATTTTAGTTTAGCAAAAATAATAATCATTATGTTTGTCAAATAATATCATCTAAATTACAATGAAAATAAGCAAATTATTTTTTAGAATACAAATTAATATTTTCTGAAAATGAGCATAACTTCTATGGCTGTTTTTTGTGGCAGCAAAATGGGCAAAAATCCATTATTTGAAACGCATACAAAACAACTTGGACAAATATTGGCCCAGAATAATATTACCCTCATTTATGGTGCTGGCAATAAAGGTTTAATGGGAGCTGTAGCCAATGGCTCATTGCAACTTGATGGTAAAGTTGTAGGCATAATACCTGCATTGCTAAAAGAACAAGAGCACATGCATGATAAACTTACCGAAAGTATTGTAGTAGAGGATATGCATACACGTAAAAAAATGCTGTTTGAAAAATGCGATGCTGCTATTATTTTGCCTGGCGGTTATGGCACTTTAGATGAGTTATTTGAAATGCTAACTTGGAACCAACTTAAAATACACAACATAAAAATATTTTTTTTGAATAGCGATGGCTTCTACGATAATTTGATAGCTCATATAAATAAAATGCATGCCGAAGATTTTTTATATACACATCCATTAGAGCAAATAACGGTTTTAAAAAACCCTGCGGAATTGGTAAACTTTTTGTAAAATATAAAGTTGGAGGTATTGTACCATTGTAATACGTATGCCGAAAGGCTGCGGCATACGTAGGGTTTAGTGTGAGCGGCAGAGCTACACCGTAGCGATAGCGAAGCCCGAAGTACGCCGAACAAATGCTACTTTATTGTATGCTGATGTGAGCCGCAAAAAAAATACTACTAAGCTTTTACCCTTGGATCTATTATTGCATAAATAAAATCGGATAAAATATTGATGCAAATAAAAATAAATGCACTCAACAATACGGCGCCTGTAACCACTGGATAATCTAATTTTTCTAAAGCATTTACAGTAATTTTTCCTATACCTTTCCAACCAAAAATGTACTCTATAAAAAATGAGCCTGCAAGCAGTTCGGCAAACCAACCTGTAATGGCAGTAACAATTGGGTTGAGTGCATTACGCAAAGCATGTTTAAAAATAACCGTTGTTTTTGATAGTCCTTTTGCATAGGCTGTGCGTATAAAATCTTGTTGCAACACATCTAACATGGAACTACGTGTAAGCTGTGCTATAATAGCTAATGGCCTTATACCAAGTGTAATTGCTGGCAGAATAAGGTTTTTAATTACCATGTACCTTTCGCCAGTTACTTCATCTATTTCGTACAAGCTGCCTGTAATATTTAAGCCAGTGTATGAATGTAATAAATAACCAAATACATAGGCTACTATAATGGCTATAAAAAAAGATGGTGCCGATATGCCTGCTATGCTCGTAACTATAGCAGTAGTATCTATCCAAGTATCTTTTTTTATGGCCGCTAATACACCAAATAAAATACCAAATATGCAGGCAAATAACATTGCAGATACTGCTAAAATAATGGTGGCTGGCAAGGCTTCCATTAATACTGCGGTGGTATCTTTTTTTGTTTGATAACTTTTGCGGAGGTAAGGTATTTTTAAGGCAAATTTATTTTGGTCACCAAAAAAATATCCTTTCAATTCTTTCTTTTTTATATCTTCTTTGGTATGAAAAGCTATTGGCGAAACATCGTTTAGGTACAATACAAATTGTTTCCATTTTGGTTGATCAAGGTATAAATCTTTGCGAATATTATCCATCGTTTTTTTATCGCCGGTTTGGCCTACTATAAGCCTTGTCGGATCGCCAAAACCCTGAAACATAACAAACACCAATGCTACCACTCCTGGTAATACACTAAAGGATATGAGTATTTTTTTAACAAGTGTGTTCAAAATAAATTTATTGTAAGGTATTAAAACTTGCCCAGCTCCATTTTTGTTTTACCACTGCCCCATGCATTAAATACAATGTAGGATTTACTCTTGCTACCGTTTTCATTACAGTAGCATCGCAGCTCAAAAATTGTATTGCTTGTATGTCTTTTATATTTTTTAAATGCTCTTTTACTTTATCTACCTGCGATGTAACTATATATAATTTTTTATTGGTGGCTATAGTTTTTGCAATAAAATTGGCATCGCCATTCCAGTTTTTAGGGTATCCTTCTAAATCTTTTATGTACATCAAATAATAATCGTTGGCTGTGCTAAGTATTGCTTCGGTACTATCGTTACCACTTTCGGTAGTGAGAGAAAAATCGTTAATTATTGGCACATTGTTGCTACCTTTTTGTACTAAAGTTTGTTTACGTTCTACAAATTTCCAGCTACTATCTGCCGATGATTTAAACTCTTTTTTTACTCCATCTTTTTCATATACAAAAGAATATTCAAATTTATCTTGCACTGCATTTTCGGGCATTTTGCGTAGTTCTAAAATATTATTACCTGGTTTGTAAGGCAAACAATCTACCAATGGTAAATTTTTGAGCACATACCATTGCAAAAATAACACCATTGCTGTAGCCAATAATACAAGAAATGTTGATACAATTGGTTTTAAAATTGGCGTAATATATTTTTGGTTAAACAAAAGAAACAATACCAATACTAATAGTACAATATCTTTTGTAAATGTTTGTATTGGTGTAAGCGGAATACAATCGCCAAAGCAACCGCAAGCTCTTATTTTGCCCGAAAACAAAACATACGATGTAAGAAAAGTAAACAAAAGCATGAGCAACAATAAAATCCAAATTGATATTTTTTTTTGCCAACCTAATAGTAATGCTACGCCTACAAACACTTCTACAGTTATCATTATTATTGAAAATGCTAAAGCATGTGCATCGAAAAAATGCATTAAACTTGGCAGAAACCCTGCATTACTCCATGCTTCAAAAAACTCTTGCATTTTGTATGCTAATCCTTTGGGGTCTATTGCTTTTACTAAGCCAGAAAAAATAAATAATACACCAGTAAATACTCTTGCTATGGTAACTAAAATTTTCATTATGTAATTTTTATTGTTTGCCCTCTGCAATTAGTATCAATGCAAAAATGGCATAATTTAAAATATCAAAAAAATTGGCATCTATGCCTTCGCTTATAATTGTATTGCCTTGGTTTGCTATAATTTGCTTTATACGCAATATTTTCGCAAGCGATAAATCAACAAAACTTTGTTGGCTCATTTCTCTCCAAGCTTCGCCATAGTCGTGGTTTTTATCTTGCATAAGTTTTTTTGCAGCCACCACATTAGCATCGTATTTTTGAGTAACAATAGCTACATCTAAATCTTCGGGGTAATCGTTATTTATTTCTAATTGTATTAATCCTATGATGGCGTAATTTACAATACCCTCAAATTCGCTTTTTATATCATCTTCAATTTTTTGTGTTATACCTTCTTGTATATTGCGTATGCGTTTTGCTTTAATATAAATTTGATCTGCTACCGAAAGTGTACGATAAACCCTCCATGATGTGCCATAATCTTTTGTTTTTTTTATGAAAGTATTTCTACATTTTTCAATTACACTGTCGTATTGGTTGTTAGTATCCATTAAGCCATTATTTTTTTTGTATTTTCGTTTAGCTTCAAAAATACAATTATATATTAAATGTTTGCACTAAACTGTAAAGGAAAAATTATTGATACAAAAATACCGCTAGTAATGGGTATTATAAATGTTACACCCGATTCGTTTTATCAACAAAATTTACCGAAAGGAATAGATGGTATTTTGACACTTGCCGAAAAAATGATAGCAGATGGTGCTGATATTTTAGATATTGGCGGACAAAGTACAAGACCAAATAGTGAAAAAGTTTTGGCAGAAAAAGAATTAGATAGAGTGATACCAATTATAGAAAAAATTAGTACCCATTTTCCAAATACAATACTATCGGTAGATACCTATTATAGCCAAGTTGCCATAGCCGCTGTGCAAGTAGGCGCAAGTATTGTAAACGATATTAGTGGCGGACAATTAGATAATGCAATGATACCAACTGTAGGTAAAATGAACAATGTACCTTATGTATGTATGCACACAAAAGGCACACCACAAACAATGCAAACGCTTGCCAATTACGATAATATTGTAGAAGAAATTACTAATTATTTTGTGGCAAAAATTACTGAATGTACTGTTGCAGGTATTAATGATATAATTATAGACCCAGGTTTTGGCTTTGCTAAAAATACTAATCAGAATTTTGAGTTGCTCAAAAATTTATTGAAACTTACTGCTTTAAAAAAAACTATGTTAGTGGGCTTGTCTCGTAAAAGCATGGTATACAAAACCCTTGGTATTACTGCTGCCGATGCACTTAATGGCACTACAGTATTACATACTTTGGCATTGCAAAATGGTGCAAATATTTTGAGAGTGCATGATGTGAAGGAGGCAAGGGAAATAGTGAAATTGATGGATAAAATAAAGTATAACGATGCATAGAAAACTAGGAAAATAATAGTTTCAGACTACAAAACATAGATTACAAAGCACACAAAGAAAATTGCTTAGATAAAATTTGCCTATTACCCAAAGAAAAAATAACACAACCCAATTGCAGTAATAATGCCAACCAAATCGGCCAAAAGCATTGAACCCACTGCATACCGTGTATTTTTTATACCTACTGCACCAAAGTAAACTGCTATAACATAAAAAGTAGTATCCGATGAGCCTTGTAGTATGCATGATAATCTTCCAGCAAAAGAATCGGGTCCATAGGTTTTCATTGTGTCCACCATCATACCTCGGGCAGCACCACCACTAAAGGGTTTTACAAGAGCTGTAGGTAATCCATCTACAAATTTGGTATCGGCACCAATGGCTGCAAACATGCTTTTTACTGCTCCAATAACGGCGTCAAAAGTACCACTGGTACGCAATAAACTTATGGCAATAAGCATACCTACTAAGTATGGAATTATACGAATGGCAGTATCAAAACCGCCCTTTGCACCAGTTACAAATTCATCAAAAATATCTACCTTTTTGTAAATAGCACCAAGTACAATGGCTATGAAAATAAATAGTATTAACCCATTGCTAAGTGCACCAGAAAAAAACTGCAAATTACTTTCGCTCAAAGATTTTAGGTAAACCATAAGTAAACCAATAATTGCCGAAATACCACCAACCCACAGCAAAATAGTGGGTTGCAAAATATTAATTTTTTGCTTTATTGATACAATAAGCATGGCTGCAATGGTGGCTACAAAAGTGGCAATCATACATGGTATAAAAATATCTAAAGGATTTGCTGCTTTGGCTGCGGAGCGCATGGCAATTATGCTTACAGGTATAAGTGTAAGCCCACTAGCATGTAAGCATAAAAACATTATTTGTGCATTGCTTGCCGTGTCTTTACTTGGGTTTATGCTTTGCAAACTTTCCATAGCTTTTATGCCAAATGGTGTAGCAGCATTATCTAACCCAAGTAGGTTTGCCGAAAAATTCATCATCATGTGCCCTACAGCTGGGTGACCTTTTGGAATATCAGGAAAAATTTTGGAAAAGAATGGACCAATTATTCTACTAAGTAAATTTATAATACCAGCTTTTTCGGCAATAGCCAAAAAACCCATAAATAATGCCAACATACCTATTAAACCCAAACTTAAATCTACCGCATTTTTTGAGGTAGCTACTACCCCATCGGCCGATTGAATTTTATATGTGATGTATTTTCCGGCTCCGTTTTTAAATGTACAAACAGCATTGGTTGTATCAATTTTTTTTATGGCGATGGCATTTAAAATTGCTGTGCTTACTTCTGCCGAATCTTGTGTATTTATTTTAATGGTATCGGCTGCTTTGCCTGTAACCATATTGGTAAATATTGTTTTATTATTTTGAGGAAAAACAAATGCTTTAATACAAGCCAAACCTATAGCGATAATTATAAATGCCGACCAAATACGAGATAATGCCATGAGTTAGATTTTAGTATTGAGATTATTTAGATATAGATGCTTGTTTGTTATTTTTAGGCAAATTATGAATTTAAAGTGAGAAAAAGGCTTGCCGCAATTTTGTATTTTTATTGTTTTTAATTTTTATACGCCACAATTAATGCTGAATAAAGATAAGAAGATGAAATGTGCGACGCCACTGCAGATGCCCATAGCTGTTGTATTTGCTAGCTAAAAAACATTTTTTATTTTTTTTCCAAAGGAGAAAAATTTGCTCAGAAATCCTAATTTTTATACTTGCATACTTTACTTACCTTTGCAGCCTTTAAAAAAGCAAGTGTATAAATAAATACAAGTTTTTTAATAATAATAACTCATTTAACAATAAAATTTATGGCTCTTAAAGCAGGTATAGTAGGCTTACCAAACGTAGGGAAATCAACTCTTTTTAATGCAGTAAGCAAAAGTGCAAAAGCACAAGCTAGCAATTATAGATTTTGCACTATAGAGCCTAATACTGGCTTGGTAAATGTACCCGACCCACGTATTGACAAATTGGCCGAATTGGCTAAACCAGAGCGTATTGTACCTACACAAATAGAGATAGTGGATATAGCTGGCTTGGTACGTGGTGCAAGTAAAGGCGAAGGTTTAGGTAATAAATTTTTGGCAAATATTAGAGAGGTAGATGCTATTATACAAGTAATTCGTTGTTTTGAAGACGATAATATTTTGAGAGAAGAAGGTGCTATAAACCCTGTAGGCGATAAAGAAATTATTGAAACCGAATTGCAATTAAAAGATTTGGAAAGTGTGGAAAGAAAATGGCAAAAATCGGAAAAACTGGGCAAAACCGACCCTAAAGCTAAGGTAGAAGCAGAAATATTGCACAGATGTAAATTGCATTTGGAGCAGGGAAAAAACATAATATCGCTTGGGCTTACTAAAGAAGAAAAAGTGGCTATTGCCGATTTGTTTTTATTATCGGACAAATTGGTATTGTATGTAGCAAATGTAGATGTAGCTAGTATGCATACTGGTAACAAATATTCCGATGCACTTATTGCTGCCGTAAAAGATGAAGGTAATGAAGTAATTGTAATGACCAATGCGGTGGAAGCTGAAATAGCTGAGTTTGATGACCCCGATGATAAAGCCATGTTTATGGAAGAATACAAAATGGTAGAACCTGCACTGGATAGGCTTATACACAGCACATACAAACTTTTAAACTTATCTACATACTTTACTGTAGGTGTGCAAGAAGTACGTGCCTGGACGATACACAAGGGCTGGAAAGCGCCACAAGCGGCAAGTGTAATACACACCGATTTTGAAAAAGGTTTTATAAAAGCTGAGGTAATTGCTTACAACGATTTTATAACTTTAGGCTCGGAAGCTGCTTGCCGTGAAGTGGGTAAACTTAGAATAGAAGGTAAAGAATATTTGGTACAAGATGGAGATGTAATGCACTTTAGATTTAATGTGTAGTTTTTTGAATATTTTTATACAAAGAAACGGCGATAACAAAATACACAGCGATGTGTATTTTGTTTAAAAATTAATTTACAACAAAATTTATTCCACCTACATTTTGTCGTTGACTACCCGTTTTCATAGCACCTGCATATTGCCTATCAAAAGAGGAATAGTAGGTAAATGATGACTGACCAATGCTTTTTATTTTGCCTTTAATGGCTTTATCATCAAAACTTGTGTAATAGGTGAGGCTTGTGTTGCCAACCGATTTTAACTTGCCTTTTAATGCTTCGTTTTCGTAAGATGAATAGTAAGTAATATTATTTGTACCAATAGTTTTTATTTTGCCTTTAAGCGATGCATCTTCAAATGGTAAATAGTAATTAAACATGAGCGTACCTATACTTTTTATTTTACCTTGCAAAGACTCCGCATCGAAAGATGCATAATAAGTTACTGCATATTTACCTATATATTTTAACTTGCCTTGATAGGCTTTATTATCGAAAGTAGTGTACATTTCGGTACGACCAATATATGGTTCCATTCGGGAAAAACCAGCATATTTTTCTGAAAAATACTCTACACCATAATCTATTAAATTACCATCTAACGAAATGTTTAGTAAAACTCCTTCGTCTAACCCTATCGATATTTTTTCGGTAACGCCAGTGCTATTTATGGTTACTTTAGCAATTTGTTGTGCATTTGTAAATAATACAAAAAAGCAAATACAATTAAAAAAAATGATTTTTTTCATAACAAAAATTTAAGTAAAATTAATACTTACAAGCCTTAATTTATATATTTATATTTCACTTCCATTAATACTAATCCTTTTGCTGGAGCAGAAAAATCGGTTTTTGAAATACTTTTACTTTCCAATATTTTTTTGAAATCTTTTACAGCATATTTACCTCTTCCTACAAGTAGCATTGTACCTACCAAACCTCTTACCATTCCTCTCAAAAATCTGTTGCCAGTTACATTATAAGTTAAAATGTTGTTTTCCAATTTCCAAATGGAATTTAAAATTGTACAATTATGTGTAAATACTTGGGTGTTTTTTTTTGCAAAACTTTCAAAACTTGTAAATTCTTTAAGCATTGTTGCACACTCATTTAAAGCATCGATATTTAACGAATATGGATAGTAATATGAGGAATCTAAAACAAAGGGATTTTTATTGGTACAAATAGTATATTCATAATTTCGGCTTATTGCATCAAACCTACAATGATTATTTATATTTACTTCATGTATATTTTTCACAACAATATCTAATGGTAAAATGGCATTCAAATGGTATAATGTTTTTTCAATATCATTAATATTATTTTCAACATCAAAATGTAAATAATTTTGATTGGCATGTACACCAGCATCGGTACGAGACGACCCAGTAAGTTCAATTTTGTTTCGGAAATATATTTGCATAGCCTTTTCTAATTCAGCTTGCACTGTATTTGCATTTTGCTGTATCTGAAAACCAGCATAGTTAGTGCCTTTATATGCTATTTCCAAAAAATATCGTACCATTTTTATTTGCGAATAAGTGCTTTAAATCTATTAATAAAATAGTCGTCTTTTAGTAATGATTGCAAGGTTGCAAAATTTTGTGTATCGTAAGTAAACGCATAAGCGGCATCAAAAAAATTATATTTGCCTACATCGGTTAAAAACAAAACACTCAAATTTTTAATTTGCTCTACCGAATAACATTTTGCTCTAAATATTTTTCGAGCTACATCAAGCATTGCATCTTCATTGTCTTCCTCCACCATTTTTTTTCTGGTTTTAAAAAAATCATCAGCCGAAGCTACTATACCTTTACAGTCAGAATTTGTTATTGCAACCGGTTTTTCCAATTTCGATTCGGTAGTATTAGCATTTGGGTTTTGCAATTCTATATCTAAAAACTTTTCTTTTTGTGGTGCTACTGCTTTTAAAGGCTGCTCATTTTTTTCAACTTCTGGCTTAAAAATACTTTCATTTGGTATAAATACATTTACAGTTTCTGCTTTATTATTGGTAATTATTTTATACATAATATCTGTACCATCTTTGCTAGTATTTGTTTGTACTTTCTCAATTTTATTTGTTATTACTACTTCTTTTTTTGGGGCAACATTTTCTGTTTCTATTTTTTTTGCAACAGGCTCTACTTTTTCTACTTTAGTTACTTTTACATCTGTATTAGTAGCTGCTGCAAGTGTATTTGCAAATGCATCATCATTTTCGGATTGTGTTTGTGGCTTTGTAATTGCTTTTACTCCATTCATAGCAAGACTCATATTTTGCAAATTGTATAATCCCCATCCTTTATCTCCAAAATTTTTTAGCAAATAACCTGCATCATTATTTTCAATATTTAAGTAAAAAGTTTGTTGTACCCATTGATCTTTAGGAAAACCAATATTAAAAGTAATATTGCCTTCGTTTAATTTTGAAATAACCAAATAGCCTGCCGAAGAAGAACTTAAAACTTTATCCTTAATTTTTACATAAAATGGTTGTTTATTTTCGGTTTGAATATATATAAAATAATTTTTTTGCGCATTTGCCAATGTGCAGAATAGTAAGAAAATAATTATTTGTAGGTACGCTTTCATGTAGGTATAATTTTGATACAAATTTAGATAATATTAATTCAATTGAGCTATTTACCGTTTGTAAAAATTGTAGAAAACTTAGCAAAAGAAACATTTACTTTGCAAAAAAATAAATATGAAACGATTTTTAATACCAATTTTATTGTTTGGTTTACCATTAGCCATTTTTGCACAAGCTCATTCTGAAGTGGCAAAAGACACTTCTTGGAAAAAACTTTTAAGAGAGAGTTATCCTAAAACCAATGAAATTGTACATACTAAGCTAGAAGTACGTTTTGATTACAACAAAGCTTTTATGTATGGTAAAGAATGGTTGACCCTTAAACCACATTTTTATACCACCGATAGTGTGTTGTTAGATGCAAAAGGTATGGAGCTGAAAGAAGTTGCAATTATAAAAGGTGCTACAAAGCTACCACTTAAATATAAGTACGATGGAAACCAGATAAACATAAAATTAGATAAAAGTTATATAGGCGATGAAAAATACACTTTGTATTTTGATTATATTAGCAAACCAAACGAAATTGAAGTAGAAGGTAGCGAAGCCATAACTGATGCAAAAGGCTTGTACTTTATAAACCCAAAAGGCGAAGAAAAAGATAAAGCAACACAAATATGGACACAAGGCGAAACAGAAGCAAACAGTGTGTGGATGGTAACTATAGATAAACCAAACCAAAAAAGCACACAAGAAATAGCCATGACTGTGCCAAATAAATACGTTACTCTTAGCAATGGCTTATTGGTTAGCAAAAAAGTAAATACTGATGGTACACGTACCGATAATTGGAAAATGGATTTACCACATGCTCCATATTTATTTTTTATGGCTGTTGGCGATTTTGCAATTACAAAAGATAGCTACAAAGGCAAAGAAGTAAGTTATTATACCGAAAAAAGTCAGGAGCAATATGCTCGTAAAGTTTTTGGAAATACACCAGAAATGATAAAATTCTTTTCTGAGAAGTTAGGCGTAGATTTTCCTTGGGCAAAATATGCACAAATAGTAGGAAGAGATTATGTTAGCGGAGCTATGGAAAACACTACTGCTACTTTGCATCAAGAAAGTGCTTATCAAAACAATCGCCAACTAGCAGATGGTAATGCTTGGGAAGAAACAATAGCACACGAATTATTTCACCAATGGTTTGGCGATTTAGTAACTGCCGAAAGCTGGAGCCACCTTACAGTAAATGAAAGTTTTGCAAACTACAGCGAATACCTTTGGAACGAATATAAATATGGTAGCGATGCTGCATACGAACATAATTTGGAAGATATGCAAGGCTATATAGCAAGCGGTGGACAAACAAAGGATTTGGTGCGTTTTCATTATGCCGACAAGGAAGATATGTTTGATGGAGTAAGCTATAATAAAGGAGGAAGAATACTAAACATGCTGCGCAATTATGTAGGTGATGACGCATTCTTTAAATCGTTGAATAATTATTTAACTACTAATAAATTTAAAGCTGGCGAAGCAGGGCAATTACGCTTGGCATTTGAAGAAACTACTGGAAAAGATATGAATTGGTTTTGGAACCAATGGTATTATGGTAATGGACACCCAAAGTTAAAAATAGATTATTTGTACAACGATGCTGCTGGCAAAGCCTCAGTAATAATAGAACAAACACAAAAAACTGATAAGGTTTTCAAATTACCACTAGCAGTAGATATATATAATGGTACAGATAAAAAAAGGTATAATGTTGTTGTAGAAAATAAAATTGATACATTTTATTTTGACTATACCACAAAACCTACTTTAATAAATGTAGATGCTGATAAACTTTTGCTTTGCGAAAAAACAGATAATAAAACAGAAGAAAATTATACTGCACAATTTAAAAATGCAAAAAACTATATAGATAGAAAAGAAGCCATAGACTTTTTTGCTAAAAAAACAATGCCAGAACTAGCGCTTGGATTGGCTGATAAATATGCTGGCTTAAAAGTATTAACTATACAAAAACTTGCTACATCGCCTTATAAAGCCGATAAAAATGTATTGGATCAAATAGAAGCTCTTACAAAAAATAGCAATAAAAAAGTAAAAGCTGCTGCCATAAATTATTTGGTAAAAAATGGAGATACAAAATACTTGAATATTTATCAAAATGCTGTAAATGATTCGTCGTATAGTGTTGCTGCTGCTGCATTAAAAGGATTGATAGCATTAGATGAAGCAAATGCTTATACTGTTGCAAAAAAACTAAGCAGCGATGCTAAAGGTGCTTTAGGAAATGTAGTAAGCGATATATTAATAAATAAAGGAACAGAAACAGATTTTGATTTTATTAGTAAAATGTATAGCGATGCTCCCTTATCGCAAGAAAAAGTAACAATGACTCCAAAATTTGCTGAATACCTTGCCAAGTTAAATGATATAAATAAAATTAAAAAAGGTATTGATGCAATGGTAAGTTTTAGAAATGCAATTCCACAAAATTTTAGAGAAATGGTAAGCCCATTATTTAAAACCGCATTTGCAAAAATTACAAAAGCTAAAGGTGCAGAGGTAGAAGAGTATATTAATAAAGTTTCTAAATAAATTATAAATACACAAAAAAATAGCTTTCAGAAACGAAAGCTATTTTTTTGTGCAATATGTAAAGCTATGCTTTGCCTAGTTTAGCTACCATTTTAAGTGCCAATTTTAATTGTTGCTGCATGGTTATGTTTGAGTTGTCTAAAGTAATGGCATCATCAGCTTTTCGCAAAGGACTTACTTCTCTGTGCGAATCTATATAATCTCTCATTTCTAAATTTTCCTTTACATCTTCTAAATTTATATTTGGGTTTTTGTCGTACATTTCTTTAAACCTTCTTTCTACCCTAATTGCAATATCGGCAGTCATAAAAATTTTGAGTTCGGCTTTTGGAAATACAGTTGTGCCAATATCTCTTCCATCCATTACTATTCCTTTTTTTTTACCAAGCTTTTGCTGTTGTGCCACAGCAGCTGTGCGTACTTCGGCTATAGCTGCTATATCGCTTACTTTGTCGGCTATTATTAAATCTCTTATTAGGTATTCTACGTTTTCGTTGTTTAAAAAAATTTCGGAAATTCCTGTTTTTGCATTTGGCTCAAAGTGAAGATGTATATTTTTTAGAGCTACTTTTACTTCTGTTTGGTCTGTCCAATCTACATGATTACGCAAAAAATATAACGTTATGGCTCGGTACATAGCTCCGCTATCTATGTATGTATAGCCCAACTCTTTTGCTAGTTGTTTGGCAAGTGTACTTTTTCCGCAAGACGACCAGCCATCTATAGTTATAATAATTTTACGTATCATGATTTTATTGTTTCACATAAAGTTTTTTGTTTAGCACAAAGAAACAAAGATAACAAAGGGCACAAAGATTTAAAAAATGTTTTTTGTTTTGTACAAAGAAACAAGGAAAGTAATAGTATAAAAAAATTATTCTAATGTAATTTATAAAATATGAATTAATAAATGCAGATGGTACAAACAAATAGTAAAATGAAGCTTTGCCGATATTGAACTATTTTGTTTGAACGATCAATATTAGACTTGCAAATTGAAAAAAAATATTGAGAAAAGATAGAATAACGAAGAACACTTTGATGCTGGGCTTCCAAATTTTTCATACAATTTTACACATTCAGCATTTTAAAATTTCCCTCAAAATTCATCATTTATTTTAAAAACCGGTAGTCTATCTTCAGATTTTCTAATAAATCATCTGAAATTTTTTAATCATCTTGCTTGGTATTCATAAATAAAATTTAAGTAAAGAATACATGTATCAAAATATTTCAATGTACAAATGTTCATTGGGTGTATATTTGTAATTCAATAAATAAACCAATGTTACAAATAAATTATATAAGGCAAAATGCCAATTTAGTTAAAGAAAAATTGGCGGTAAAACATTTTAAGCAAATTAATATTATAGACGAATTAATAGCTTTAGATGAAGAAATACGTAAACAAAAAGCAAGTACCGAAACACTTCAAGGATTGATAAATACAGCATCAAAAGAAATTGGAGCTATGATGGCAAAGAAAGAATTGGAAGCTGCAAATACAAAAAAGGCTGAAGTAAATAAATGGAAAGAAGATTTGAACAATGGCAAAAACAGTTTGCAAATATTGGAAGATGATTTTACAAATAAAATATTATTATTGCCAAATTTGCCACATACAAGCGTACCTATGGGCAAAGTAGCCGAAGATAATATAACAGTACTTAGTGGTGGCACACTGCCTAACTTGCCCAATGATGCAAAGCCACACTGGGAACTTATAAAAGATTATGATTTAATAAATTTTGAGGTTGGTGCAAAGCTTACTGGCAGTGGTTTTCCTGTATATAAAGGCAAGGGAGCAAAATTACAAAGAGCTTTAATACAATATTTTTTGGACTATAACATAGCTGCAGGTTATACCGAGTATATGCCACCACTTATGGTAAATGCAGCTACAGCTTACGGTACAGGTAGCTTACCCGACAAAGAAGGGCAAATGTATCATGTAACAGAAGATGAATTATATTTGATACCAACAGCTGAAGTACCAGTAACAAATATTTATAGTGGCGAAATAATTAAAGATTCTGAATTGCCAATAAAAATGACAGCATACACACCTTGCTTTAGAAGGGAGGCAGGAAGTTTTGGTAGCGATGTACGTGGGCTTAATAGAGTGCACCAGTTTGATAAAGTAGAAATAATACAATTGGCATACCCCAATAATAGTTACGATGTATTAGAAGAAATGGTAAACCATATTGAACGACTTTTGCAATTTTTAGAATTGCCTTATCGTATTTTAAAATTGTGCGGTGGCGATATGAGTTTTACATCGGCACTTACATACGATTTTGAAGTATTTTCGGCTGCACAAAAAAAATGGTTGGAAGTAAGTAGCGTAAGCAACTTTGAAAGTTTTCAAACAAACCGTATGAAAATAAGGTATAAAGATGAAGATGGAAAAACACAATTACTACATTCATTAAATGGATCTAGCCTTGCATTGCCACGCATTGTAGCAGCTTTATTAGAAAACAACCAACAACCAGATGGAATACATTTACCAAAAGTGCTACACCAATATTTTGGTGCAACAAAAATAAATAACGATTAATTTTCTTAACAAAAAAAAATATAAAATGAAAAATTTTACAGTAATTATTGTATTAATGTTTGCACTATTTAGTTGTGCAAAAAAAATTACTACATCAGCAAAATCTACAACAACAATAAATAATACCGAAACCAAAGTTACGGCTACAACCACCGCAACAATACCTGAGCCAGAAAAAAAATTACCGATACTAGATCAAGTAACAGTAACAAAACCAACTGAATTAGTACTTGCTGGAGAAAATATTTATGTAGCAAGATGCGGCAAATGTCATAGCCTACACAATAGAGATGAATTTATTGCTAGTAAATGGGTTAAAATTGTAGAATGGATGGCTCCTAAAGCCAAGCTTGATGCATCGGAAAAAGAAAGTGTACTAGCATACTTAAGTTATTACGCAAAAAAATAAACGTTGCTAAAATATTTTAAAAAAGCTATCAATAATAAATGATAGCTATTTTTTTGCTATAATATTTTTTAGTATTTGCTTAAACAATTATACATTTAAAAAGTCTATACTACTAAATTGATATAAATGTCGAATATAAATAGAAAAAAAAATCAACATCTTTTGTGGCGTGCAGGTTTTGGCCCAATGGCCGAAAATATTGCCCAATTAAATGTTTTAACACAAAAAGAATTGTGGCAAAAATTAGTAACTACATCGGCCGATGTGCCTGCTAAAATAAATTTAGCCACCAACCCATTTTCTGTTTTAAAAAATGGAAATGAAGAAGGAGAAACGATGAAACCGATAGACAAAGAAGATGCTATTTCAAAAAAAATATTGAACCAAAAATATAGAGATGAATTAAAAGATATGAACATTGCTTGGCTAAACCAAATGATACATAGTAAAGCACAATTAAGAGAAAAAATGGCATTCTTTTGGCATGGTCATTTTGCTTGCCGTAGTAGAAATGCTTTTTTTGCACAAGAATTATTAAATATTATTAAAGAAAAAACACTTGGCAATTTTGGAGATATGTTGCGTGCAGTAAGCAAATCGCCAGCTATGCTACAGTTTTTAAATAACCAACAAAACAGAAAAGGAAAGCCTAACGAAAATTTTGCTAGAGAAGTAATGGAACTTTTTACACTTGGCAGGGGCAATTATACAGAAAACGATATAAAAGAATCGGCTAGAGCATTTACTGGATGGACATTTAACAAAAATGGGCAATTTGCATTTAAACAAAAAATACATGATGATGGTGTGAAAAGTTTTTTGGGCCAAACAGGAAATTTTAATGGCGACGATATTATTGACATTTTATTGAAACAAAAACAAACTGCAACTTTTATTACAAAAAAGATATACAAGTATTTTGTAAATGAAAAAATTGACGATACCAAAATTGACTATTTAAGTACTAGGTTTTTTAAAAACAACTACAATATTTTAAACTTACTTACCGATATTTTTACTAGTACTTGGTTTTACAATGATAAAAATATTGGCACCAAAATAAAATCGCCAATTGAACTACTTGTAGGGTTAAGAAGATATTTACCATTGCAAATGGATAACGAAGATTCGCAATTGTTATTTCAGAAAGTATTGGGGCAAACATTGTTTTACCCTCCAAATGTAGCAGGCTGGCCTGGAGGAAAAAATTGGATAGATAGCTCTACTTTAATGTTGCGATTACAAATACCAAAAAACATTAGCAATAAAGATATAATAGATATTAAACCAAAAGATGATGATGATACCAATATGGGAATGAAAGAGGAGAAAAAAATTGCTGAAATAAGAAAACCAAATGGTGCAAGTTCTACAATAAACTGGGATTTAATTATAAAAAATTTTGAAGAAATTGCAAGGCCTCAACTTTTAGAAACAATAGAACAAACACTCTTGCAAACAAAAACTAAAGTAGATGATAAAATATTATCTAAATATTTAAATAACGATAGTAGAGAAAATTTTATAAAAAGTGTAGTAATAAATGTAATGAGTACACCAGAATACCAAATGTGTTAATTGAGTATTGATATATTCGATTTAAAACCTAATGGTAAAATGCTGTTTTACTTTAAAATCTTTTTTAAAAAAAACTATTCCAATAAAAAATAAATCGATAGAAAGTGTAACCGATTTGTGTGCTTTTACTTGCTCCCATGCTTCTTCCATTTCTGCACTCCAATGTATATCGTCTAACACAATAAATGTATCTTCATTTGCTTTTTCAATAATCGTATTAAAGTATTGCAATGTTGGTATTTTCCTATGATTGCCATCTAAAAAAGCAAAATCTATTGTGTTACTTGTTTTTATTAATGGCAAAAGTGTATTCTCAAAATTACCTTTTACAATTTCAATATTTTTTAAATTTAAATTGGTAAATGTTTGTAAAGCAATACCAGCAATACTTTGCGACCCTTCCATACTTGTAATTACAGGGTTGCTTTTTGCAGATGCCAAATAAGAGGTTGTAATACCAAAAGATGTACCTAATTCTAATACATTTTTTTTGTTGTAATACTGAATTATTCTAAATAATAATTGGCTGTATTTTTTTGGCTTTAATGAAGATGCAGCTATATCATTTACAAATCTTTTATTTGTTTTTATTACTGTAGAGCCTGCTCCAAAATCTTCTACATCAATTGTAGTTTTATTGTTTAATAATACTTGCCGTTGTTCTTCTATTTTTGAATAAATTTCGTACTTGGTTTTATCATTTAGCACAAATTTTATAAACTCAAATACAAATGGCGAATGCACACCATGCCCTTTGCCATTAGAAGCTGTAAGGTAATAGTGAATATATTTTTTTGCTAAATCGAAATGTGAATACACTTTATTTATTAATATTTTTGACTTGCATATTTATTTTAAAATTACCCTTCTTCCCAAATCATACACAAGTGCACAATTGTTTCAGTAGCCTTTAGCATATCGTTTACCCCAATCCACTCTTGCTTTCCATGTATATTTTGCATGCCAGTAAAAATATTAGGGCAAGGTAAACCCATAAAACTTAGCCTACTGCCATCTGTGCCACCTCTTATGTTTTCTTGTATAACCGCTAAGCCACTACGTTTTATAGCTTCGGCTGCGTTGGCTACAACCTGTGGGTGTTTATCCAACACTTCTTTCATATTTCTATACTGCTCTTTTTGTATGTACTCCATTGTAGCTCCTTTGTATTTAGCCACAATAGTTTCAGCAATACTTTTTAGTTTGGTATGATGGCTTAATAAACCATCTCTAGTATAATCTCTTACAATAAAACTTACAGTGGTTTTTTCGGCTATACCATTTATAGATACTGGATGCACAAAGCCTTCTCTTTTTTCAGTAGTCTCAGGGCTCCATTCGGTTTTTGGTAAAGCATCTGCAATTTCGCCAGCAATTTTTATTGCATTTACCAATTTATTTTTTGCGTAGCCTGGGTGAGCTATTACTCCATTAATAATTATTGTAGCACTATCTGCACTAAACGATTCGTCTTCTAAAGAGCCTGCTTCGCCACCATCTAAGGTATAACCATATTGTGCTCCCACCTTTTGCATATCTATTTTATCTACTCCTTTTCCCACTTCTTCATCGGGTGTAAATACTATTTTTATATCGCCATGTTTTATTGCAGGGTTATCTAGCAAAAATTGTACAGCTTGCATTATAATAGCTACACCACTTTTATCATCGCCACCCAAAAGTGTATTGCCACTTGCAGTAATAATATCACTTCCAATATGTTCTTTTAAGTATGGCGATTTTGCAATACTTAATATTTGTGTTGCATCATCTGGCAGCTGAATATTAGTACCGTCGTAGTTTTTGTGTAAAATTGGTTTTACATTTGTTCCACTACAATCGGGTGCAGTATCTACATGGCTGCAAAAACAAATAGCTGGTATATTTTGTTTGTTGGTATTAGCAGGTACAGTTGCATACACATATCCAAAAGCATCTAGCTCTACATTTTGCAATCCCATTACTTTCAACTCTGTTTCCAAAATTTTGCTTAGGTCTTTTTGCTTTTCTGTTGTTGGAGATAGGTTACTCTCTGGGTCGCTTTGAGTATCTACTTGTACATAACGCATAAATCTTTCTACAAGTGCTTCTTTATTTATTTGTATCATTTTATTTTAATTGTACAGTAAAAGTAAGCAATGGGCGCTTTACTAAAATAATTTTTTGAATTTTAAATTAAAATTTATTGTACACAAAGCAATGTAGCAGCTACTAGAGCAGCTGTTTCGGTACGTAGGCGTGTGTTGCCCAATGCTACTGGTTCAAAATTGTTTTCTAAAGCTAACGCAATTTCTTTAGGTGAAAAATCTCCCTCAGGTCCAATAAGAATTGTAGTATCATTAAATGATTTTATTGCTAGCGTTTCTTTTAATGATACTTTTTTATCTTCTTCGCAATGGGCAATAAATTTGCTGCTGCTTTGCACAGATTTTGTAAATTCTGTAAACTTTTTTGGCTCTTCCAAAATTGGCAACCATGCTTGTTGAGATTGTAGCATAGCACTTATTAATATTCCTTTCATTCTATCTAAGCGTATGTTTTGCTTTTCTGTTCGTTCGCATATAAGCAATACTACTTCTGTTACACCTATTTCAGTAGCTTTTTCTAAAAACCACTCTAACCTGCTATTATTTTTTACTGGCGAAATGGCTACACAAATTTTGTTTACTTGCGGTTCTTGCATTGTTTTTTCTATAATTTTTACATTGCAATTTTTTTTGTGTGCATCTATTATTTCTGCTAAATAAATATTTCCAAAACCATCAGTTAATTTTATTTGCTTACCGTTTTGCATACGTAGTACTTGCACTATATGCTTTGAGTTTTCTTCGTTTAATACTATAATATTATTTGAAGGAGGAATAGGGTCGGTATAAAAAAATGGGAGTGACATTATTTTTCATAAAGTTTTTTCATAATCATTCTAGAATTAGAACGACAATGTACTACAGATTGAACCAATATGCTGTTATTATCTTTATAAATTTTGTATAAATTTAAAACAAAATATTAATAAATAAAACTAAAACGGTGCTTCATCATCAAAACTCATATCATTACCTCTGCTTGGTATTTGTCTATAAATACCTGCACCATCACTTCCACCTTCGTTTACAGGTTTCCAACTTCCGGCACCAAGGTTAGCATTAAAGTCTCCGCCGCCTTCCTCTTCTACAAATCTTTGTATATGTAATTCGGCTTTTAGTTTTATTGTATCCAAACTACCATTACGGTGTTTTGCAATTTTTACAAATGTTTCGCCTTTGTTGCTTTCGCCCATTTCGTTGGTGGCTATGTCGTAATATTCTGGTCGGTATAAAAACATTACCATATCGGCATCTTGCTCTATAGCACCCGACTCTCTAAGATCGCTAAGTTGAGGTATTTTTGCACCTTCCTTTCTTTTTTCTACCTCTCTACTTAGCTGCGAAAGTGCTATTATAGGTACTTGTAGCTCCTTGGCAAGCCCTTTTAAGTCTCTAGATATTTTACTAATTTCTTGCTCTCTATTACTATTTCTATCGGCACTACCACTCATTAATTGTAGGTAATCTATAATAATGATACCTATGTTGTGTTTATTTTTTAAACGCCTACATTTTGCTCTTAGCTCAAAAATATTTAGTGCTGCAGAGTCATCAATAAATATTGGCGCTTTACTTAATTTATCTATTCCTTTTTTGTAGAGCTGTTTCATTTCATGCTCTTCTAATTTTCCTCTAGCAATTTTTTCTAACCATATTTCACTTTCGGCACTTAATATTCTTTGTACCAATTGGCTGCTACTCATTTCTAAACTAAAAAACCCAACTGCTGTAGGCTTTGTAGGGTGCAATGCAGCTGTACGTGCAAGGTTAAGTGCAAATGCTGTTTTACCTACCGATGGCCTTGCAGCTAGTATAATTAAATCGGTTGGTTGCCAGCCGTAAGTTAGTTTATCTAAAGATGGAAAGCCCGTTGGCACGCCAGTCATTTCATCTTGCCTGTTGCGCATTTCTTCTATACGATTAATGGTTTTTACCAACACCGTTTCTATATCATCAAAATTTTTGCGAAGATGGTTATTTGTAATTTCAAATAATTTGGTTTCGGCCAAATCCAACATATCAAATACATCGGTACTATCTTCATAGGCTTCTCCAATAATTTCGCCACTTATTCTTATAAGCTCTCTTTGTATAAATTTTTGTAAAACTATACGTGCATGTGCTTCTATATTTGCCGAGGATACTACAGCGTTTGTTAATTTGGTTACTGCATAAGGTCCTCCAACAAAATCTAGTTCTTCTCTAAATTTTAATTCTTCTACTACTGTAAGTAAATCTATTGGCAAACTTTTTATTGCCAACCCTTGCATGGCTTTGTATATTTTTTGGTGTGCTTCTACATAAAAACACTCTGGTTTTAATATTTCTACAACGGTATCAAATGCCGATTTTTCGAGCATTATTGCTCCTAATATTGCTTCTTCTAAATCTTTGGCTTGTGGTGGTATTTTGCCAAACATTAAACTACTGTTTTCTAATATTGGCTTACGTCTTACTTTATCTTTATTAAAATTTTTTAACTCCATTATAAATACCTTGTTGCTTTGTAGCTATGCTAAATAAAATTATGTTTATGTTTTTTTGTAGGGCAGCTAAGATAAATGCAAACTGGTAATATTTAATTAACATTTGTTTGTTATTAACTTGCATTTTATATTTTTCCACCGTTGGTTAACACACAAAGGTAGTTTATACACAGCTTTTACACAAGTTAATTAACAAGTGTTTTTCAATATCTATTTGTTTTTTACTTATTTTATTAACAAAATAAATTGTATTATTTTTATTTTTTACACTTTTAATTTAATTTTTTTGCTTTTCAAAATGATTGAATTAGTTATTTTTTAAGTAAAGGTTTTGTAGAGAAAAATTAATGGTAATCTTTTTTCAATAACTATCCAAGCTTTATTAAACCGGCTTTCATTGTACAGTAAAGATAATATGCCCAAGGGCTGGGGTGTACGTAGGGTTTAGTATATAGCGTAGCTAGTACCGAAGCGATAGCGTAGCCCGAAGTACGCCCAACAAATGATGCCATTTGGTATTTGTGGACAGCCCCAAAAAGGTAGCTTTTTACCCAAAATGAAATTCGTATCTTTGTAATTAAATTTTTTATATACTAATGATTATTTCTTACAATTGGCTTAGCGAATACTTACCTGTAACTATAGATACGGAACGTTTGAGCAAAATACTTACCTCTATTGGGCTTGAGGTGGAGAGCCTACACAAATACGAATCGCTAAAGGGTGGATTAGATGGAATAGTAGTAGGCGAAGTACTTACTTGCGAAAAACACCCCGATGCAGATAAATTAAAAATAACAACTGTTAATATTGGTGCAGCAGAGCCATCGCAAATTGTATGCGGTGCTAGCAATGTAGCTGTTGGTCAAAAAGTTGTTGTAGCTACTTTAGGTTCTTTGTTGTACCCAAGAAGCGGCGAGCCTTTTGCCATAAAAAAAGCAAAAATAAGAGGTGTAGAAAGTTTTGGAATGATATGTGCCGAAGATGAAATAGGCCTTGGCGAAAGTCATGATGGTATAATGGTATTGGCTGAAGATAAAATACCTGGCACCAAAGCTGCCGAGCTTTTTGATATATATACTGATTATATTTTTGAAATAGGGCTTACGCCAAACCGTATGGATGCTATGAGCCACTTGGGTGTAGCCCGTGATGTGTGCGCTTACTTATGGCACCACGACAAGAAAGAAATGCGTGCCATTTTGCCATTTAAAAATGGATTTGCAGCAGATAATAACGACCTTTTTATAGATGTAAAAATCGAAAACAATGATGTCTGCAAGCGCTATGCTGGTGTAAGTATTAGCAATATTAAAGTAGCACAAAGCCCAGTTTGGCTACAACATAAATTAAGGGCAATTGGATTACGACCTATAAATAACATTGTAGATATTACCAATTTTATACTACACGAAACTGGACAACCCTTGCACGCATTTGATGCTGCAAAAATAAAAGGCAACAGTATTGTTGTAAAAAATGCTACAGATGGCGCAACATTTAAAACGCTTGATGATAAGGAAAGAAAATTATTTGCCGATGATTTGATGATAGCTAATGTGGAGACAAATATGTGTATTGCTGGTGTGTATGGTGGTGCAGATAGTGGTGTAACAAACGATACTGTAAATATATTTTTGGAAAGTGCTTGGTTTAATAATGAGGTTATACGCAAAACATCGCTTAAGCATGGCTTGCGTACCGATGCTGCTACAAGGTTTGAAAAAGGTGTAGATATAAGTAACACCGTAAATGTATTGAAGCGTGCAGCAATAATGATAAAAGAAATAGCTGGTGGCGAAATAAGTAGCGATATTATAGATGTGTACCCTACACCTGCCGAAAAAACTGCCGTAGCTTTAAAATATCATTACCTAAAAAAACTTAGTGGAAAAAACTACCATGCCGATACTATAAAAAATATTTTAACTGCTCTTGGTTTTGAAATACACAAAGAAGGTATTGATGAAATATGGGTAAATGTACCTTTTAGCAAAACTGATATTGCCATACCAGCCGATATTGTAGAAGAAATAATGCGTATAGATGGCTTAGATAATGTGGAAATACCAAGTACTATTGCTATAGCGCCATCTGCAAATAACGACAATGGTAAAGCTGCCCTTGCCGATAAAACTGCAAACTATCTTACTAGCAATGGGTTTAGTGAAATTTTTACTAACAGCATTACCGATAGTAAATATTATTCCGAAGATATTTTGAAAAATTCGGTAAAAATGCTTAACAGCCTTAGTGCAAATTTAGATGTGATGAGACCATCGCTTTTACAAACTGGCTTAGAAGTAATTGCTTATAACCTAAATAGAAAAAACGCTGATTTAAAGTTATACGAATTTGGCAAAACATACCATACAACTGGCATTGGCAACTACGACGAAAAAATACATTTAGCTATATATGCAAGTGGCACAGTAACCAATGGCGGTTGGCAACAAAAAGATACTAAAGCCAATTTTTATTTCGTAAAAGGATTGTGTGAAAAAGTATTTGCCAATGCTGGATTAAAAAACCTTGTAGTAGATGTAGCACAAGAAGACGATGATTTAGAATATGGCATAACCATAAAAGCAAACAATATTGTAATTGGTAAAATAGGAAATATAGCCTCAAAAATATTGAAACAATTTGGCATAAAAGAACCTGTGCTTTTTGCAGATATTATTTGGGACGAAGTTGTAACTATAAACCAAAAAACAACTACTACTTACAAAGAAATTTCAAAATTCCCATCGGTACAAAGAGATTTAGCCATTATTGTAGATAAATCAATTGCATATAACGATATAGTAAAAAACATAAGAGCAAATAAAATACAACATTTAAAAACTATAAATTTATTTGATGTATTTGAAAGCGAAAAACTTGGAAAAGATAAACGCTCTATGGCAGTAAATTTTACTTTTGGCGACGATGCCAAAACCCTAGAAGATGCAGATACCGATGGCATGATGAGCAAAATAATAACTTCTTTAGAAAAACAATTAAACGCTACCATTAGAAAATAAACATTGGCAGAATTAAGCTTACATATAAAACAATTACATACAAAATTGCAGGTACTGTTGCTGCAGTATAGTAAGCTGCAAAGCGAAAATAAACAACAAAAAAATACCATTGCACTATTGCAAGAAAGAGACAAACAACAAAATGAAAAGTTGGATATTTTAAAACAAGAACAACTTATTTTAAAAGCATCGTTAGACAAAATGGATGCTACTGAAAAAAAAGAATTGGAGCAAAAAATAAATGGTTACATAAAAAATATTGATAAATGCATTTCGTTGCTTAGCCACAAACACAGCCAATAATGAGCGAATTAATACCAATAAATATTGTAATAGGCGATAGAACTTACCGAATAAAAACCACTGTAAGCGACGAAGAAATTATTCGCAAAACGGTAAAAATGATTAACGATAAAATTGTGGAATTTAAAACACAATTTGCTGGTAAAGATATGCAAGACTATATAGCCATGGTAATAATTTGGTATGCTACGCAAAATGTTGGAGGTAATGGAAACACAATGCTAAACAAAGAAATGTTAGACTCTTTAATGAAGATGGAATTGCAAGTAGATAAAGCTTTGAAAGAGTAAATGTATTATATAAAAGCAGCAGAAACAGTCAGGCATAAACCTGACTGTGTAGAATAAGCTTTAGAAATGGATTTTGTGCAAATCTAAAGTGGTTCTTATTCAATGTTCTTCATAAGGGTAGAAGATTTTGAACCAGTTTTTTGTGTTGGTTGCATATAAGACGTAAAATGATGATAAAAGGTTTTCTTTTTATTTGTTAAAATCTGTTAATACCAATAAATAAAAATAGGAAGGGAAATTATCCCGAAATATAGTATTGATTTTTAAATACTTAGAGGGAAAATGGTTTATATTTTATTTCTTAAAATATTTTCCTACAACTGGTAATTTTGCAAATTCTTTGTGCTCTACAATTGTAATAAAACGGCAATACATTAATAATAAAAAAGTAGCCAATACAAAGTTGAAGTAAATATTATTAATATGTTTTATGATGCTACTGTATACAAAAAATATTAGTACTACGATAACAATGTAGGCAAGTAATTTTTTCCATGCATAAGGAATATGATAATGTTTTTGCCCCCAAATAAATGATATTACCATCATACTACCATAGCAAAAAAAGGTAGCCCAAGCACAAGCCAAATAACTAAAATAAGGGATAAATATAGCATTAATAACAATTGTTACTACAGCGCCTATTATTGTAATGTAAGCGCCATAAATGGTTTTTTGTGTAAGCTTATACCATACAGATAAATTGTAGTAAATACCCAAAAACATATTGGCCAAAAGTAGTATTGGTACAACTTTTAAACCTACCCAAAATGCTTCATTGCGTATAAAGTGTTTCCAAACATCTATATAAAGTGCCACAAATAAAAACATTACAGTAATTGTAATTACAAAAAATTTCATTACCCTAGCATAGGTTTTTTGTGGGTTACTACTCTCCGACTGTTTAAAGAAAAATGGCTCTGCTCCCATACGAAAAGCCTGAATAAACAAACTTATTAAAATAGATAATTTATAACAAGCACTATAAATACCAATTTCTGCTTTAGCCAATTCGGTTGTAGCTACTGGAGCCCACCAACCAAGCATAATTCTATCAAATGTTTCATTTATCATACCTCCAAAGCCTGCTACTAGTAAAGGCAAAGAGTATATTAACATTAGTTTCCAAAGGTTAATATTAAACTTAAAATGTATAGAAAAAAGTTCTTTGGTAAGCAATAATAAAGTAGCTCCAGATGCTATAAGGTTAGCAATAATAACATAACCCACACCATAATCTTTTATATACCAAAGCGAAATCCAACCATCGGGATTATTTTGCACAATTGTTGGACAAATACTTATAAAAAAATAAGTAAGAAACATGGTAATTGCAATTCCTACAATTCTAATAAAAGCAAATTTTTTAGGTTTACCATCTTGCCTTAATTTAGCAAATGGTAGTGTAGAAAGTGTATCGAAAGCAATAATAAAAATACAATACTTAATAAACTCTGGATTAGCATTTAATTTTACAAAATTAGCAATACTACTATTTCCTAAAAATAAAAGTAAAGTAAGTATAATGGTAGATATGAAAATAGATATACTAGCTGTACTGTAAATATCCTTTTTGTGCTCTTCTTTTTGTACAAACCTAAAGTAAGCAGTTTCCAACCCATAAGTAAATAGTACATTCAAAAATGGTATAGCAGCATACACAAGGCTCATTTCGCCATAGCTAGCTACAGCTAATTTTAAAGTAAGGTAAGGCGTAAGTAAATAATTTAAAAACCTTGCAGCTATAGAACTGCCACCGTACCACAAAGTATCTCCTGCCAATTTTTTTATTCCGCTCAAAATCTTTTAATGTTTTTTCAAAAGTAACGAATTAGGTGTAGGATTACGCTTTAGCTTATGGAGAATATTTTTTATTTTTTGTAAAACTTGTATCAGTAAGTGTATATAAAAATAAAATTAATTGGCTTTTTTCTTTATCGGTTAAAATTATTTTCTTCTTTAGTAATGGGTCTAAATTTATCAATGATGTATCTAAGCTAGTATAATGGTTTATAACTTTATCTAAATAACCAATACTACCATCATGCATATAAGGTAGTGTAAGTGCTATGTTGCGAAGTGTAGGTACTTTAAATTTTAATGAGTCGTATTTGCTTAATGTAATTTTTTGTCGGCCAATATCTCTAAATCTATTTAATGGCATGCCGTTATTTCTAAAAGTATTATCAGTAAATAGTGGTTCTTTGTGGCAAGTGTTACAATGTGTTTTAAATGTTTCATACCCTTTTTCTTCGGGTAAAATAAATTTTTCGTTGCCATTTTTTACTTTATCGTACTTGCTGTTGGCGCTTATTAAATTACCTACAAATTGAGTTAATGCTTTTAGCATTTGCTGGCTAGTAATATTTGTTTTGCCAAATGCTTTTAAAAACAAAATAGTATAGTTTTTGTCTGCTCTTATTTTTTGCAGTATGGTATCTAATTTTTCGCCCATTTCGTTTGTAGCACTTAATGGCCCAAGTGGTTGTACTTCTAAATGGTTTACACCACCATCCCAATTCCACTCTTTCATCCAAGCAAGGTTTATAAGTGCTGGTGCATTTCGTGTAGTAAAACTATTAAATACACCATGGCTCAAATCATGATCGTAGGTGCTAAAGGCAGCAAATTGTTGGTGACAACTTGCACAACTTACTTGCCCATCTTTACTTAATCTTGCATCGTAAAATATTTTTTTACCTAGTTCAATACCTTCATTAGTTATACCATTTTTTGCAAAAATATTGGTTGTTGGTTTTGGAAAACCCTTAGGTACAAGAAAAGGAAATGGCTTAATATTAAAAGCATTTTTGTTTGCAGATATGCATAACAAAATAGCAAAAAAAACAAATGAAAAAAATATGGTTTGTTTAATTTTCAAAATAGGTATGTGTAGTGATTTTATTAGTTTTTCGCCGATTTTTTTTTTGCAAAATATTAATTCTATAAAATGAACTGTACAAGATAATCTCAAATTACACAAAACGCAAAATTTTCCTACTAAAATAAAAATTTTAAAACCCAAAAAGTTTATTTCAAAAAAAAGAGGCATACTCAAAATAAAGTATGCCCCTTTTAATTATTTTAATGGATATTATGGATTTATACTAAACAATTTACATACATCTTCGTAAGACATTGTTGCAAAATTAGCACTTCTTCCTCCTGCTATTAAGCCAGGTATAAGTACATATCTATACTCTAACGACTGTGGTATATTTATCATAACTGGCTGACCGGGAAAAGCTGGAGCAATGCCACTATTAAATCTACAAGTATTAAAAGTATGGCGATAAACAATAATATTTTGTTGCCTATAAATACAATTAATACTATTGGTAGCTCCTCCTGCATCGCTTGTATATGGCAATGCGTATGGCCCAATAGAACCAACTCTAAAATAAGTAATCATTACACCTTGATTTAAAATTGTAGCACTTAACGATGGTGCTGCAAAATCTCTTACTCTTACACAAGTGCCATCTATTGTTGTATCTCTCGATAGAGATGGAGATGTAATCCATGGAGAATAAATAACTTGTGCAGGAGTACCAGCTGCTCCTGTACTACCAGTAGCTCCCGTAGCACCTGTAGCGCCTGTAGCACCTATCATAGATGTACCTGCACCCCACCCTGCAGCTGTTTTTGGGCCATACAATACTTTTGCAGCAATATCAATATAAAAATCTCCATTATTACCAAGTGCAGTTGCTGGTGCACCTGCACCACTTAATGTACTTTTACCAGGCAAACCTGTTGGCCCTACAAGTGCTAAACCTGCTCCCCAATTAGCAGTATTTTTTGGCCCCCACAAAACCTTACCAATAGTATCTACAAAATAATCGCCTTTTACACCTACCGAAAAATTTGGAATACCAGCGCCAGATATGATTGTGTTTCCATTTTGACCAGCTTCGCCAGGGAAACCGCTACTTTTTGTACAACTATAAAGCCCAAGTATTGTTACAATAAAAAATAGTATAATTACAAATAAATTCTTTTTCATAATAATGTATGTTTAATTTTTTAAAAAAGTAAAAGTATAAACATGGGGCGCACAAAACAATACCACATTAGGGGTTACCCAAATGTGGTATAGATAATTAAAAAATATTTTTTTTATGAAACAAATTACAACTCCGAAAGTTTAAAGCTTTCTTTCATTCTTATTCCTTTTTCTGTTAGCTGAAGTGTGCAACATTCAATTAATGGATCATGTTCAAAAAATAAAACATAATTATTTTGTAAAGCTTCGGATAAAAAAGTTTGTTTTTCGGTAAGTGTAGTTGCCGGAAACATATCATAACCCATTACATAAGGCAATGGAATATGCCCAGCCGATGGCAATAAATCTGCCATATACAAAATTGTATGACCTTTGTAAGTTACCTGAGGCAACATCATAGCATCGGTATGTCCAAATACTTGTCGTATTATAATATTTCTAGGAAAATCATCTGAACTAGTTTCTATAAATTTTAATTTGCCACTTTCTTTTATGGGCAAAATATTTTCGCTTAAAAAAGATGCTTTTTCCCTATCATTAGGGTGTGTAGCCCAGTCCCAATGTCTTTGGTTGCTCCAATAGGTAGCATTTTTAAAAGCTGGTACTAATTTCTCTCCTTCTTTAATAATTGCCCCACCACAGTGGTCAAAATGCAAATGTGTAAGCAACACATCTGTAATATCTTCTTTACAAAAACCATGTATTGCCAACGATTTTTCTATATTATCATCGCCATGCAAATAATAATGCCCAAAGAATTTTTCCGATTGCTTATTTCCCATACCAGTGTCTACAAGTATCAGCCTATCTTCATCTTGTATGAGCAAACAACGCAATGCCCAAGTACACATATTATTTTCGTCGGCAGGGTTTATTTTGTTCCAAATACTTTTTGGTACTACGCCAAACATAGCGCCACCATCTAATTTAAAAAAACCTGTATTTATGCTAAAGAGTTTCATATATAAAATTTAATAATTAAATATACCTGAGTTTATTTTTTTGTTTTGCATTTGTAAGCAATAAAAATATAAAGCCTAATGCAAAAAATATAACTAGCGATAATATTGAATTTCTAATACTACTTATACCCTCTATAAAACCAAATGTAAATAACCCAATTACAATTGCCATTTTTTCGGTTACATCATAAAAACTAAAAAAAGAAGCGGTGTCTTCGGTTTCGGGCATAAACTTGGCGTAGGTAGATCTACTGAGCGATTGTATGCCCCCCATAACCAACCCAACTAAAGAAGCAATAATATAAAAATGAATTTCTGTTTGTATAAAATAACCTCCAACACATACACCTATCCATAACAATACGGTAAATAACAATACTTTTATATTGCCAAATTTTGACGATAATTTACTCATCAATATGGCACCACCAATTGCAACAAGCTGTATTATTACTGCTGTTATTATAAGTTTTGTATCGGCAAGTTTTAGTTCTTTTATTCCAAAATCTATAGCTACCAACATTACAGTTTGTACACCCATACTATAAAAAAAGAATGCCGTTAAAAATCTTTTTAAAATTGGCAAATGCATTACCTGTAACCATACTTTCTTTAATTCTACAAACCCGTTAGCCAATACATGATGTTTGCTTTTTCTTTCGGACTTAGGTTTATTGGGTAATACACCAAATGTAATTTGTGCAAAACCCACCCACCAAATACCTACCAATAAAAAAGTAATTTGCAATGGCAACGCACCTTTTGCCATTAGCATAACCAATGCGAAACCTATCATTTGCATTATTACACTACCTATATACCCAAGCGAATAACCTTTGGCACTTATTCTATCCATATCTTTTTCAGCAGCTATTTCGGGTAGGTAAGAGTTGTAAAAAACCTGACTACCATAAAACCCAATACCTGCTAGCATAAAACAAAATAGGCCAAGGGTTACATGGTTGCCATCAAAAAAATACAAAGCAGCACAACTTATAGCTCCTAGGTAACAAAAAAAACGCATAAAGTTTTTTTTATTGCCTTTATAATCGGCTACAGAGGATAGTATGGGCGAAAAAATTGCTATTAAAAAAAAAGCAAATGCCAATACATAATCTTTCAACTCAGTATTTACATACGTACGCCCCAAAAATGGTAGCCCATCTTTAAACTTTTCGTTTTGTACACCAGTAACGGCTGCATAATATGCCGGAAAAAAAGTAGTAGTAATAACAAGGTTGTAAACAGAATTAGCCCAATCGTACATGGCCCATCCGTTTACTATTTTTTTAGAAGCAGTTTGCATAGTAAGTTTTGAGCAAGTAAAATAATAATTAATAATGGAAGTGCAATGATATTTATTTTTTTGGATAAAAAATATCACACTAATATACTTCTATCTTCCCTTACCTCTCTACCCGAAAATATTGGAGAGGCTTTTACCCATTTATAACTCCCAGCCATATTAAAATTAATAATAAAATACCCAAAATAATTCTATAAATACCCCATACTTTAAACCCATATTTTTTTACAAAATTTATAAAAAATTTAATAGCAATTATAGCTACAACAAATGCAACAATATTACCTACAAGCAATAATTTTATTTCTTCGGTACTAAACCCTCCAGCTTCTTTATAATATTTTAGTAGCTTATACCCAGTAGCAGCAAGCATTGTAGGCACTGCCAAAAAAAACGAAAATTCGGCAGCTTCGCTACGAGTAAGCCCCTGCTGCATACCACCAATAATAGATGCGGCACTACGGCTTGTACCAGGTATCATGGCAAGGCACTGCCATACACCAATCATAAAGGCATTTTTGGGTTTTATTTCTTGCTCCGATTGTATGGTTGGGTTTCTAAAAAATTTATCAATAAAAATTAGTACAATACCACCAAGCAATAATGCAATTGCCACAGTAGTTGCACTATCTAGCATTGCATCTATTTTTTTAGAAAATAAAAACCCTAATACCAATGCAGGCAACACTCCAATAATAAGTTTTACATAAAATTGCCATTTGCTAAAATCAAAAAACTTTTTCCAGTATAAAACTACTACTGCAAGTATTGCCCCAAGTTGTATAGCTACCGTAAATACTTTTACAAAATCGGTTTCTTGTACATGCAATATACGCTCAGCTATTATCATGTGCCCAGTAGATGATACTGGCAAAAACTCTGTAAGCCCTTCTACCAATGCTATTACAAACGATTCGAAAAATGTCATAAAAAATATTCTAATTAATTAAAAAAATGTGGTGGCACACAAAAACGGTGAGCAAAAAAAATACCGCAAAGAAAACAGAGAAAACCGCATAGCTCACTAAAGAAAATCTGCAAGCAAAAAATAACTTAGCGTACTTTGTAATCTTTGCCTCTTTGTGTAAAAAAAATAAAAAATGCGCCTTAAGAAAAACCCTCAGCGCATAAAACAATATCAATTATAAAAATATTAATTATAAAGTGCTTTCGTCTTCTTCATTATTCCAATAATTTCCAATACAAACCCTGCTATAACCAAAAATGGAGCAATAGTAATACGAGTAGTACTATATACTTCTTTAGGGTCAAACACTTTGGGGTCGGCACTTTTGCCACCAGCCATTAAAATAAAACCGAGTGTAATAACTACCAAGCCAGCTATCATCCAAATATAATTTTCTTTGCCAAACAAATTGTTGTTTGCCTGTATAATTTGTTTATTTTCTTTAAGCATATTTTTTTATTAAAGGTGTAATTTAAATAGAATGATTTTATAAATTCAATATTAAAAATTCTTAATACAATTCGTCTAATTTCATTTTCAAATATTTTATAACCGCTCTGTGTGTACTAAGTAAATTAATTGTAATGCCAAGTACTACAATAGTAGCAAAGAGTAAAATTAAACTTTTATTATCTCTCAGTACTTTTATTTCGGGCCTTAGAGCTTCTATAATAAATATAAAGCCCGATATTAATGCAATAGCAATAAGCGATGCAATTAGTCCATTTATAATAGCTCTTACATTTATAGGCTTTGCAATAAACCACCTTGTAGCTCCCACCATTTGCATCGTTTTTATAAGAAACCTATTGCTGTACATGGCAAGCCTAATGGTATTATCTATAGAAAAAATTACCAAAATTGTAAGCAAAATAGCAGCAATTAAAAATCCAATAAATAAATTTTTAGCAAAGCTTCCCACTTTGGTTACAATATCTTGCGGAAACTTAAATTCCGATACCAAGCCAGGGTATAACTCTTGTATATGCGATGCAATTTTATTTAAACTATCCGCCTGTACGTAATTTGCCTTTACAAAATACTCAATACTTTCGGGCAAAGGGTTGGCGTTGATAAACGATTTCCAAATAGTATCATTTTCGGCTTCGTATTTTTTTACAGCCATTTCTTTAGTTACATACTCTACCGATTTTATAGCAGGCAATGCGGCAATATATTTGGTGGCACTATCTATTACTTTTTTACTTGCATCTCTGTTCAAAAAAGCTTGCACTTGTATGCTTTCTTTAAAATAATCGCCAGTTTTACGAATATTTAAGAAAAACCAACCCACAATACCAAACAAAAACAAAACCAACGATACACCAATGATAGCATAAATATAACTAGGCTTTCCTCTTTTACTCGATGCTTTTCCAAATTGCGACATATAAATATTTTGTTAGTTTAGTAAATATTATTACAACAATACACACAAAAATAAGGATTTTGTAATGTTTAGTTTATTTTTGATAAAATTCTATGCTTTGTTGGTCAAATATAAATTACGAAACCCAATAACGTTGCATATAAATTTGTTAAAAGTTTTTTGAGAAAATTGGTGGCGTGCCCCAATGCTATCGCAAGAGGTCGGGCTATAAGTTACAAATGGTTAGTACTTTTATTTTGGTAATTTTTAATACCATAATAAAAGATGCCAAAAGATATGCTGATGAAATGTGCGACGCCAATGAAGCAAAATCATAGCTAAAATGCTGAAAAACATAATAGTTTGTAAATTGCAATTGGCAATTGCCAAACTATTATTATATAATAAAACACTTTGCGCACTTTGCAACCTTTGCTTCTTTGTGTGAACAAAAAAAATAAAATAACATAGTAATTTTTCAACTATAAATAAAAACATCTGTGTACTTAGTTTTCTTTGTACCCTTTGTGTAAAATAAATATAAATGGAATATAATTTTAAAAATATAGAAGCTAAGTGGCAACAAAATTGGAAAGAAACCAATACCTATAAAGTAAGTAACGAAAGTACAAAGCCATCGTTTTATGTGTTAGATATGTTTCCGTACCCAAGTGGTGCAGGCTTGCATGTGGGACACCCATTAGGCTATATTGCTAGCGATATTTACAGTAGGTACAAAAGGCTAAAAGGCTTTAATGTACTGCATCCTATGGGGTTCGATAGCTTTGGTTTACCAGCCGAGCAGTATGCTTTAGAAACTGGGCAACACCCAGCCGTTACTACCGAAAAAAACATAGAAACCTTTAAAACCCAATTAGATAAAATTGGTTTCTGTTACGATTGGAGTAGAGAGGTACGTACTAGCGACCCTACTTATTATAGGTGGACACAAAAAATATTTTTAGAACTATTTAATTCATATTTCTGCAATAGTTGCAAAAAAGCATTGCCCATAACTGAGCTTATAAAAAAGTACGAAACTAAAGGTGGTAGTAGCTTTACGGCAGATGAGTGGAATACATATTCCAAAGCCGAGCAAGAAGCTATTTTAATGAAACGCCGATTGGCATTTTCCTCCTTTGGCGAAGTAAACTGGTGTGCAGGTTTGGGTACCGTATTGGCAAACGATGAGGTAGTAAATGGCGTAAGCGAAAGAGGTGGACACCCAGTAGAAAAAAAGAAAATGCGCCAGTGGTATTTACGCATAACGGCCTATGCCGATAGATTGCTCCAAGGGCTAGAAACAGTACAGTTTAGCGAACCTATGAAGGAAATGCAAAGGAATTGGATTGGGCGGAGTGAAGGTTGTGAAATGGATTTTGATGTTGAAGGTTCGAAGTTGAAGGTTTATACAACAAGACCAGATACTATTTTTGGTGTTGATTTTTTGGTTGTTGCACCTGAGCATTCAATTGTAAATAGTTTGGTTACTACCGAACAAAAAACTGCTGTAGAAGAATACCTGACTTATGTAAAAAGCCGTAGCGACCGTGAGCGCATGAGTGAAGTAAAACAAATTACTGGTTGTTTTACTGGTGCTTATGCCACAAACCCATTTAACGGAAAGCCAATACCAGTTTGGATTGCAGAGTATGTATTAGCAGGCTATGGCACTGGTGCAATAATGGCTGTGCCTTGTGGCGACCAACGAGATTTTGCTTTTGCAAAACATTTTAATATACCCATTACAAATATTATTGGCGAAAATTACAATGGCACAGAAGCCAATGCTACTAAAGATGCTACATTACAAAATTCCGATTTTTTAAATGGTATGCTTATGAAAGATGCCATAACAGTAGCCGTAAATAAAATAGAAGAACTTGGTATAGGAAAAAGAAAAGTAAACTTTAGAATGAGGGATGCAGGCTTTAGTCGCCAGCGCTATTGGGGAGAACCTTTCCCTATTGTATGGCAAGATGAAACAGCCATTGCTTTGGCAGAAACCGATTTGCCACTCGAATTGCCACATGCCGAAAAATATGGCCCTGGACCAGAAGGAGAAGGACCATTGGCCAACATGACCGATTGGATAAACACCTCAGCTGGAAGAAGAGAAACAAGCACCATGCCCGGCTATGCAGGTTCATCTTGGTATTTTCTCCGCTACATGGACCCACAAAATACCGAAACCTTTTGCGACCGTAAAGCCAGCGATTATTGGAACCAAGTGGATGTTTACATTGGCGGTACAGAGCATGCCGTAGGGCATTTGTTGTACAGCCGTATGTGGACAAAAGTGCTGTACGACCTAGGTTATATTGGCTTTGACGAGCCGTTTAAGAAATTGGTGAATCAGGGAATGATACAAGGGAATAGTAGGTTTGTGTATAGAATAAAAGGTAAAAAAACATTTGTTTCTTTTGGGCTCAAAGACAATTATGAAACAGATAATATTCATGTAGATGTAAATATTGTTGATGGGTTCGAATTAAATATAAATGAATTTAAAAAATGGAAAAATGGAGAGTATGCTTATGCTGAATTTATTTTAGAAGACGGCAAATACATCTGCGGAAGCGAAGTGGAAAAAATGTCGAAATCCAAATACAATACGGTAAACCCAGATGTATTGGTAGACAAATACGGTGCCGATACTTTCCGCATGTACGAAATGTTCCTTGGGCCAGTAGAGCAAAGCAAACCTTGGGATACAAAGGGTATTGAAGGTGTGCACAGGTTTTTAAAAAAATTATGGCGGTTGTTTTACACCGATGTTAATCCTGCCACAAATACTGGTGGCGAACCAAAATGGGTTGACGAAAAACCTACCGATGCTGACTATAAAATACTACACAAAACCATTAAAAAAATAGAGCAAGACACCGAAAACTTTTCGTACAACACCGCCGTAGCAGCCTTTATGATTTCGGTAAATGAACTGGCCGATGCTAAATGTTATAAAAAAGAAATATTATCACAAATACTGATTTTACTTACCCCTTATGCACCACATATTTCCGAAGAGTTGTGGGCTGCTTTAGGCTACGAAGGTTCTGTTTTAGATGCTGTTTATCCAATCCTTAATGAAAGCTATTTGACCGAAGCTACAAAAGAATATCCTGTATCTATAAATGGTAAAATGCGTAGCTCTATTGTTTTGCCAACAGATGTAACGGAAGAAGCTTCAAGGCAAGCTGTGCTAAGCAACGATGCTATTACAAAATGGTTTGATGGAAAAGATGCAAAGAAATTTATTTTTGTAAAAGGGCGAATGATAAATGTGGTGGTATAAAAGATAAGAATAATTAAAGCATAATAATACAGTTTGAATAAACAAAAACGTATTTTGCAAATACAAATTTTAGTATGATATCGTTTAATAATACAGAGTATGCTTTTGCTTACAAAAGTAATAAAGCCTTAAAAAAAGCCAATTTTTTATTTACTTGTATGGGCAAGCCATGGTTGGTAAAATTTGGGCTTGCAGTTATGCCTTTAGCTATAAAATGGCGCATTCCTTTTACAAAAACTATAATACGCAAAACAATTTTTGAACAATTTGTAGGTGGCGAAACTTTACAAGAAACTAGCGTAGTAGCAAAAAAACTTGGACAATATAATGTAGATGTGATTTTGGATTATGGTGTAGAAGGTGGTGGCGAAAAAGAAGCAGATTTTGATATAGCTACAGAGCAATTTATAAAAGTTATAAATTATGCTGCTACACAACCAAATATACCTTTTATGAGTATAAAAATAACGGGTATTGTAAGGTTTAAATTATTAGAAATTTTAGATGATCAAATGCATAAAGCAGCTGGCACATTAATGAAAAGGTATGTAACTGCCTTGCAAAATATTACTGATGCCGAAAAAACAGAATGGCAAAGAGTAGTACTACGAATTACAAAAATATGTGAGGCTGGTAAGGCAAATAACATAGCAGTATTAGTAGATGCAGAAGAAACATGGATACAAGACCCTGTAGATGCCATTACAATTTTAATGATGGATACTTTTAATAAAACCAAAGCTGTGGTGTATAATACTTTGCAACTTTATAGGCATGATAGACTTTCTTTTTTAAAAGATAGCTACACAGCAGCTATTGAAAGAAATTTTATACTTGGCGCCAAATTGGTAAGAGGTGCTTATATGGAAAATGAGAGAGAGAGAGCTATTGAAAAAAAATACATATCTCCTATACAAATTAGCAAAGAAAATACCGATAAAGATTATAATAATGCTGTAGAATTTTGTATTACTCATTTACAAAAAATAGCAACAATTGTTGCGACACACAATGAGCAAAGCAACCTTTATGCTACAGAGTTACTTAGCAAACATAATATTGCTTTTAACGATTCACATATCCATTTTTCGCAATTATATGGCATGAGCGATAATATTACTTTTAACCTAGCAAAAGAAGGTTGCAGTGTAAGCAAATATTTGCCTTTTGGCCCATTGCAAGATGTAATACCTTACCTTATGCGTAGGGCACAAGAAAACAGCTCTATAAGTGGGCAAATGGGAAGAGAACTAGGGCTCATAAAAAGAGAAGCTGAGAGAAGAAAAATAGCATAAAAGTATTAATCGGTACTAAACCCATTTTTTAAAGCAAAAACAGCTAGGCCAACCCTACTTTTTAAATCTAGTTTTTCAAATAAGGAGTCTCTATAGCTCTCCACTGTTCTTGGGCTGCAATACATTTTTTCAGCAATTTCTTTATAACTCATCTCTGTTATAGCAAATTTCAAAAACTCTTTTTCTCTATCCGAAATAGAAAAACTATTATTATTTGATGGTTTACTAAGACTCTTAAAAACCTTACTGGCTGCCCATTCTGGAAAATAAGTTCCATTTTTTACAAGCGCATCTAATGCTTTTTCCAATTCGCTTGGGTGTACGTTTTTTAGCAAATATCCTTTAGCACCAGCTCGTACCATTTTTATTAAACTCTGCTCATCGTCTTGCATACTTAGAGCCATCACTAATATTTCTGGATGGTTTTCACGGAGCCATTCTGCAGTAGCAAAACCATCCATTAAAGGCATGCTAATGTCAAGCAAAACAATATCGGGGATATTTTTTTTACTTTTAATTTTTCTAATAAATCCAGCCCATTTTCGCATTCGTAAAGTACATTGAATTGTTTAAAATTTTCAACAATACCAGTTATGGCTTTTGCTATTAATAGATGATCGTCAATTATTGCTATGCTATGTATCATTTTTAGTTGCAATTTTATTTTCCAGAAATAGTAATGGATACTTTTGTACCTATGCCAATTTTACTCTCCATTGTAAATATACCGCCAATTATTTCTGCTCTTTTTTTCATATTATTTAATCCTATTCCTTTTTTATAAATGCTATTTTTATCAAAACCTTTGCCATCGTCTTCTAAAAAAAGCATTATATTGTTTGTTATATATTGAAGTGTAACTATAATGTTTTTACATTGAGCATGTTTTAAACTATTTTGTAAAAACTCTTGCACTATTCTTACCAAAATACTTTTTGTTTGATAATGCAATACAATATTAGGCACATCACAATTAAAAGTTACTTTGCATTTTTTTAGCTCATTTACAATATCACATTCTTGTTTTAACAATACAATGATATTATTTTCATTTATTCTATCGTCTGTTAATGATTTTGATAACTGCCTTAATTCTGCTAAAGATTCATTTATAATAATTCCAATATTTTCTATTTTGTCAGTTATTTGTGGTGCTTTATTTTCGTAAGCAAGTTGTTGTGTATATAAACTTGCCAATGTAAGTTTTTGGCCTACATTATCATGTATTTCTCTCCCAATATGCTGCATGGTTTGGGTTTGCATTTCGAGCTGGGTCGATAAAAGCTCTTGAGCATGTATTTCTTTCATCGTATGTTTTTCTGTGTTAAAATTTACTTTACTATTTCTTCCGTTTTTTACAAATAATACTATGCCAATAAAAAAAGCAATGAATATTGCAAAAAAAGCAACAATAAATATTATTATTTCTGTTTGATGTTCGTGCATATAAACCCAATTATAAAAAAACTGTACATGGCATAATTTAGTATAACTGCTACCCAAGATAATATTTTAAAAAGATTGGGCTCCGTTTCATAAAGTGTTTTAAACATAGCATAATAAGGAAAAGTACCAATATAAAATAACATTAAACCTAAGTTTACCCAAAAGAAAATTTGGCTTTTGTAAGTTAATAAATTTTCTGATTTTAATAATTGTATAAAATAAATAATACCTAAGGCTAGAATAGTAATATTTCCAACACTATACGACATCGATAACCAAATCCATTGGGTATGTTGTAAAAAAAACTGCTCCAAAAACCAAGAAAAAATATAAAATAAAGAAAGTAAAATAACTTTATTTCTAAAATGGTTAGGCAAATTTTTGTAATACAAAAAATGCATAAATAAAAACTCCAAAGGAATTACAAAATAATTGTATAAATTTTTTGAACCTTTAATATTATGCTCTATTAAAAACCAACTAAAAAATTCGCAACTACAAATAATAATTAAATAAATTGGAAAAGCCCCCCAAAAGCGTGGAGTAAGTTTTTTCCAATATAATATGCCAATAATACCAGCCAAACCTTCCATTATTTTTATACCAAACCGTACTTTAAAAAATAAGTCCACAATCTAAAATTTTAAAAATCAAAATAAGCACCAGCGTCGGGGCATTTTACTGCAGGCGGTTCTACTGGTGGGCAAGCATCGCCATGGTTTTGTGCCATTAATGCAGTAATTGAACTACCAAAACGTTGGGTTGTGAAATTACTTGCATCTTCTTTTGTAGCAGGGCTATACTTATTTATATCGTACCCTCCATTTTTTATATCGCAAGTGGTGTTTGGGTCATTGGGGTCAAAATCGTAATTTATAGCGTTTATCTTATGTGTAGGTACCATAAAAATTGTATTAATATTTTCATACTTATTACTGCCAAATTTTAATGCAACTTCTGTTCTTAAGTTTCCAAGCTCGGGTTTAAATGCACCTTGCCAAGAAGCATCTACAGGATATTTACCAAAATATACACGTACGCCAAGTGCCGAATCGCAAGCACATGTTTTACTTTCTATTTGATAAATAAAACTCTTTATTGTTTCTAAATTAAACCAAACCGACCGTGTATCTAAACTTGAACTACTGCTTTGGAAATTATAAGCCATAGTTTTTACTAAATTCATATCTAAACTTGGTGCTGTACCCACATTATTATATTCATAACAAGGAGCACATTTAGCTTTGTCAATTTTACTTATTGGCGATATTGTATTTACTAATTTAAAATAACAATATCCAAAGTATAATGCTGCTAATAAAGAGATTATTGTGATCGGCAAACATAATTTTCTCATAAAAGATTGTTTT
Organism: Ferruginibacter sp.; assembly: GCA_013141435.1. Classification (GTDB taxonomy): domain Bacteria; phylum Bacteroidota; class Bacteroidia; order Chitinophagales; family Chitinophagaceae; genus Ferruginibacter. The sequence goes on along the minus strand of JABFQZ010000001.1, from coordinate 31,594 downwards.
AGTTAAATGATTAATTAAATATATAATTTTTTATAACACAAAGAAACAATTAATGAATAAACGATAAAATAGTTAAGCAACTATTTTATTATACGTTAAACAACGGAATTTAATTTTACAAATATCTTTTTTTTCAATTTCACAGAATAATGTGTTCTTAAACCAAAGAAAAAAACACAATTTAAAAAAACTAAATAAGGCAGATTATGCAACAATAATAGTCCAAATCTACTACTGTAGAATCCTATAGTAGTAAATGCCGCTGATACAAATAAATAGTAGAATGCGGTTTTAGCAGATATTGGACTATACCGTTTGTACTATCTTATTAGTCTAAACTTGCTTCTAAATGTGCATAACCATTCTAAATTTTATATTTTGTTTGGCCAATTAATAAAATGGAATTAGTACAAAAGTGAGAGATATTATAAAATAAAATTCTGATTCTAGAAAAATGGCTTATTAAGCTATGCTATAAAATTTAATATAAAACGCAATAAAATTAATTCATATCAGCGTTCAACTACCAATGTTTAAAGTATTATTATTACTGCATATTTCCTACTATTGCCCTTATGGCAAGTTCATATCCTTTTAATCCCAAGCCACTTATTACACCTATACATTTTGCAGAAGTGTGTGAGTTTTTCCTAAATTCTTCTCTACCAAAAATATTAGAAATGTGTACTTCAATAACTTTAGTTGTAATGGCAGCTACAGCATCGCCTATAGCTACAGATGTATGTGTGTAACCACCAGGGTTTAAAATAATACTGTCATAAGAAAAGCCATATTCCTGAATAGTGTTTATCAACTCACCTTCTACATTGCTTTGAAAATATGTAAACTCAATGGTAGGAAAAATTGTTTTCAATTTTTCTAAATAAGTTTCAAAAGTTTCGTTGCCGTAAACTTCGGGTTCTCTTGTACCAAGTAAGTTTAAGTTTGGTCCGTTTATAATTGCTATTTTCATTTTAGTAGTATTAATTTTAAAAGAAATAAAAACCAAGTTTTACTTCAAATCTGTTACCTATTTTTCAGGATTTTCTTGAAAAGCAAAAACTGTATAAATGATAACTAAATATTCTTTTTTGTTTACAGTATAATGTGCCGCATAAGGAAATTTAAAAACTACAGCATAACGAACATCAACATATTTAAAAGAAACATTAAAAGGATTTTCCTTTAACCCAATTATGGTTTGCTTAAGATTTGTTGCAAACTTATTCCCCAATTCTTTATTTATTTCTTTATGCTAACTTGTAATACGTTTTATATGTGCAACAGATTCTATTGAGTATCGCACTATATATTTTTGCATTATACAGCATTAATTATTTTCCAAGCTTCTTCTTCACTAATTAATAATTCAGAACTTGCTTTGTATTTTTTATGCCTTCTCTAACAAATTGTTTCTGAGTATCAGGAATATTTACAAGAGCTCATCCTCCATAGTTACAACGTTCAAATTGGTTATATATGCCATCTTTATAGTGTTAATAGTTTCTACAGTAATATCATCTGCTGAATTGAAATGATAAATTGTATGCATTTTAATGTTGTCTATTTTGAAAACAAGTGTAATTTAATAAAATTTTCTTAAACCAATTTCTTTTAAATTGAGTCTTTATACATTCACGGAAAAGATGTTGCCAGCCTTGAGCCTGCAGCTAAAAAACATTAATTACCAGTTGCTGAAGGCATAAAAAAGCGTAACAGAAAAACCACTTTACCCAACTCCGAAATCATTACTATTTTGATTGTTTTTCATAGTGGACAGTTCAGAAATTTCAAGCATTTTTATAACGGTTATGTTTCTGCTCATTTAAGAGATTGCTTTCCGAATGTAGTTTCATACAATCTATTTATTGAATTTAGCCACCGAAGTGCAGTTCCATTTATGTTGTTTCTACATTATTGTTGTAGAGGAGAATATACAGGCATAAGCTTTATCGATTCTACAGTTTTAAGTGTATGCCACAACAAAAGAATAAAGCGAAATAAAGTATTTAAAGGGATGGTAAAAGTGAGTAAATCTACAGTAGGTTGGTTCTTTGGTTTTAAGTTGCATTTAGATATAAACGATAAAGGCGAAATACTCTCTTTCTTTCTCTCACGGCAATACAAGCGATAGCAGCGCAAGAGTAATTACACAAATGGCCAAGGAAATATTTGGAAAAATGTTTGGCGATAAAGGCTATATCAATAAAGCATTAGCAGATTTATTATTCGATGATGGATTACAATTAATAACTGCAGAAAGATGAAACAGAAAGCTTTAAGTAATGAAGAGAAATTAATGCTGCGTAAGAGATCTGTAATTGAAACAGTAAATAATGAACTAAAAAATATTTGCCAAGTATAACATACAAGGCATAGAAGTATTGCAGGTTTTATTTTAAACATTATGGGAGCTATTGCAGCTTACTCTTTTTATTCTAAAAAACCTTCTATCAAAAAAGATATTGAAGAAACTAATTCTATGCTAATAGATCAAATAAATCAACCAAAATTAGTAGCTGCTTAAACCGAACTCAGGTTAGTACTTATTTTTAAAAGCAATTTGAAAGGCTTTTAAAATGGAAAATTTAACCTTGTCAAACATAGCTCCTGCTACATATCAGCTGTAGAAATAGCAGCCATTTATGCCCAATGAGGTCAGATAGAAACTTTCTTAAAAAAACTAAAAAGTCCCCATAAAAAAATCTCTCTCGTTTGCACAAGAGAGATTTTTTTTATTAAATACTAAAATATTATTCAGCAGTTTCGGTAGCTGGTGCTGCAGTTGCTGCCACTTTTTTACCAAAGCGTTTGTTAAATTTATCAATACGACCTGCAGTATCTACCAATACATTTTTACCTGTGTAAAAAGGGTGAGATGTGTTTGAAATCTCTAATTTAATAACTGGATATTCTTTACCATCTTCTTCAAATACAATAGATTCGCTTGTGTTTGCTGTAGATTTGCTTAAAAATGTAGTACCATTACTCATGTCTTTAAACACTACAGTTCTGTAATTCTTTGGGTGAATTTCTTTTTTCATTTTTTTATTTTTTTGCATGGATTTTGCCATGCTTGTTAAATTTGAGTTGCAAATGTAAGACTTTTTTATGGTATCACCTATTTTTTAAGGGCAATTGCCAATAGTTTCTGTAGTTGCTGCAGTAAACCCATTTACAGTTAATTGATCTTCAAAGTAAAATGTACTTCTTGGCAAAATCGTTATAGGAAAACAAGTTAAATTATAGGTAGTACCACATACCCCAATTTTTTTATTGCTATTGGTGGTAGCTTGTATTTTGTAATAATAAACCGAATACGAATTTGTTTGAATAGCTGGAGCTACCCAACCCTGCCCAATTTGTGAAGATGTAAACACTACATTATTTTGTACATCATATAATGTAAATACCATAGACGTAATGTTTTTAAAACTAGGCTTAATATTATCATTTTTCCCATCATTGTTAGATGTAAAAGCTGTAGGCATAAATACCCTACCATTATCGTTAGTACCAGCAGTATCTGTAACTAAGCCATCGCAATTAATGGGTACATAAATTATGCTTGGTATTTCTTCATTATTTTTACAGCCTACAAAAATTGTTACTACAATTACAAAGAGTATAAAAAAGTATTTTGCCATTTATTAATTTTTATCTTTTTAGCAGATTAGTATTGAAATATTAATTATTTATCTTTCATATTTACAAACTGCATAGCTATGCCTACATTCCAGCTCTTGCTTGCTTGTATTACCTCTTGTAAGTCATCTATTTTTTTTCCGGTAATGCGTATAATATCATCCATTATTGCAGCTTGTACCTTTAAGCCACTATCTTTTATAATTTTTACAATTTTTTTAGCATCTTCTTGTTTTATACCATTACGCACTATTACCTCTTGCTTGGTTACTTTACCACTTGGGTAAGGCTCTTTACTAAAATCATACACTTCAGCCGATAAGCCTTGCTTCATACTTCTGCTTATAAGTACATCTTTTATTTGGTCTAATTTCATTTCACTATCTGCCTCAAGGCTAAGTTTAAAATCTTTTTTATTTAACTCTATTACTACATGAGCACCTTTAAAATCGAAACGATTCTTTATTTCTTTACTAACTACATTTATTGCATTATCTAATGTTTGCAAATCTACTTTGCTGGATATATCAAACGATGGCATAATTTTATTTTTAAATGTTACTAAATTCTTTTTTATATTTTATTTTACCAAAGGTAATAGTTATAATACCTGCAACAATAAGCATTAAAGCAATTTCTTGTGCTTGCGATAAAGTAAAACCCGATACAGCATAGGTTTTATTTACCCTCAATAATTCAATAATAAACCTTTCGAAACCATTTAAAATTAAATAAATACCAAACATAACAAATGGGGTTTTTATTTTTTTACGAATAGCCCACAAAAATAAAAACAACAATATGCAAATTACAGTTTCGTAAAACGCTGTAGGAAAAACTGGACTAGGTAAAACGTTGTAGTGATCTTCTTTTACACCAGGTATAGGCACACCATCGTTGTTTACATTTTGCGGAAAACTGTATGCAAAAAACCATTTTGGCAAAAAAGAAAACCCTTTTATATTTTGGTGTGGCACATCTTTTAATGTAGGATAAATTCTATCTGTAACATACATTTTTTTACCAGTACTATCGGTTACAATACCTTCCAAAAAATACGAAGCATTTTTTTGTAAAGCTTTTTCAAAATCGCCAGGTGCAGCCAACGATATATTCCCATACGCATCGCTTGTATAAGCACTGTTATATACTCCCCAATCGCCATCGCCAGATACTTGGCAGCCAATACGACCAATGGCGTATGCTATCATTAAACTTGCGGCAGCCGAATCTACCAAATGAGGAATTTTAATACCTTTTTTATACGCATAAAAACAAACCGCAAACGATGCTAAAATTAAACCGCCGTAAAATGTAAGTCCACTTTGCGAAAATATTTTACCAATTGGATCTTGTATAAACTCATTCCAATGCTCAAAATTATCAAACAATTTTGCACCCAATATTCCAAAAATTAAGGCAATTACAAAAATATCTCCAACCCTATCGTGTGGCCAAATGCGTATCGTTCTTTTTTCGGGTGTTTTAAGTTTTTGCTTATTTTTTTCGTACCACTTTAAGCCAATTAGCAAAGCTGCAATGGCAATACCTCCAAGTATATTTCCTTCTTTCGAAAAAATATAATCTTGTGTATTCATTGTTTCTGGCTTACTAAATATTAATCCAAAAATTTTTGAACCAAAAATAAAACCAGTAAGCCCATTTAGTATAAAATCGAATATAGATGCAGGTTTACCAATTTCTATTATTTCATCGCTTGGGTGAAGTAGCCCTAATTTTTCTCTCCGCTTTAGCTCTAATCCCAATATTAAAATGGCTACAAAAAAAGCTACAGCTACCATTAAACCAAAGCTGTTAAAAATTTTCAAAAAATTCCATTGCACTCCAAATAAATCTTTAAAAATATAATACAAATTAGGATACATACAGTATTTATGAATTATGAATTGTTAATTATGAATTATTTAGAAGCATTAGCATAAAATCAATTTTCAGCATTTGTATCATGCTTTTCGCTAATATCTTTTTGTATGCCTATCGGCTCACAAAAAGTATATCCGCTACAATCATGGCTATGCCAAGCATTAGTACTTTAACCATCATTTTAGCACAGTACAAATAATTAGTTACAATGTGCTGCAAAAGCTCCTTTCAAATTATCCGAAATCATTTGAGCACTTCTACCTTCTATCATGTGGCGCTCTATCATGTGCACCAATTGCCCATCTTTAAACAATGCAATAGCTGGCGATGATGGTGGATAGGGCATTAAATGTTTGCGTATTTCATTTACAGCATCTACATCAAAGCCTGCAAAACTTGTTTTTATATGAGTAGGTTTATTTTCGGCAGTATTTACAGCCAACACAGCTCCAGGCCTTGCAGTACCTGCACTACAGCCACATACCGAGTTTATTACTACCAATGTTGTACCTTTTTGAGCCAAGGTATTAGCCACATCTTGTGCAGTCAACATTTCACTAAAACCATTTTCTGTCAATTCCTCTTTCATCGGAATTACTATTTCTGCTGGATACATATTTTATAATTTAAGTTGCAAAATTACACCCTTATTTTTAAATATATACATGCATTTTTTGCAGATAAAATAACTAAAAATACGCCATTATGGCAATACATTTGTAGTAAAAGTGCCATAGTGGCGCATAATTATATCTGGAATAGCATTTGTAACAACTATTTCAAATTATTTATAACAAATAAAAACTTAAAAGCAATGTCATACGTAAATGTAAACAACAACTATCGTTCGTTAGATGGATTAATGAAAGAAATTTTTAACGAATTTCCTGCTGCTGTTAGTAAAACAGTGAGAGAAGATGTTTTAAATTATCCGCCAGTAAATATTACCGACAAAAAAGAAATGTATTTGGTAGAGTTATCTGTACCTGGATACGAAAAAGCCGATTTTGGCATAAAATTAGATAATAATATTTTAACTGTAAATGCTGAGCAAAAAACAGAAAATACTGTGGAATCCGAAAAAACAATAAGAAAAGAGTTTGGTTTAAAATCTTTTAAAAGAAGTTTTACCCTCAACGAAAAAATTGAAATTGACAATATTTTGGCTCGTTACGAAAACGGTATTTTAAAAATTGATTTACCCAAAAAAGAAGTAAGCAATGCTGGTGTAAAGGATATTAATATTCAATAAAAAAAAGAGTGTTTTGTAGTTGGGATTTTTGGTTGATGAATAAGGTTACCTTAATTGGTAACCTTATTTTATTGGTATAAGTTAGTAATCCTCCAAAAGTAAAATCTATTTTTTTTATAGGATTAGGTTTTTTGTTTCAGGGTTTTTAAGGCATGTTATTTACTAATTACTAGCGTATATACAAAGCAATAAATTTAACATTCAATTACTTTTGCTCAGTAAAGTTATAAAAGTAGATAGGCTGCCCGATAGCAGTGAAAAACCCGGTGATGGTTTTGTGTTTAGCATTTTGCCGGATTTGCAACTTATAGCGGAAACTAATGCTGTTTAATGCATTGAAGCTAATAGCCACAAGTGTTATTAAAACCCTCTTGCATCATCATCACCTCTTTTATCGGCTATGGCAGTTATTTTTTTATTGTCTATTTTAATAAGTTCGGTACGGCCAATATTAGTTCTTTCGGTAATTTCGTACCCCATATTTTTTAAACTTACTATGGTATTTTTATCAAAATCTCTTTCTACAAAAATTACATCGGGCAACCATTGGTGATGAAATTTTGGTTTGTTTACTGCATCTTCGGCACTTAAATTATAATCTATAATATTTACTATACTCTGAAAAACACTTGTAGGTATAGTTGTACCACCTGGCGAACCTACAACTATAAAAGGTTTGTTATTTTTTAATACAATAGTTGGTGTCATGCTACTGAGCATACGCTTGCCGGGTGCAATGGCATTTTTATCGTTGCCTATGGCGCCATACATATTGGGTACGCCGGGTTTTACACTAAAATCGTCCATTTCGTTATTCATAATAAAACCTGCGCCAGTTATTATTGTTTTGCTGCCAAAATTATCGTTGAGTGTAGTGGTTATTGCTATTGCATTGCCTGCAATATCGGTAATACTTATATGTGTTGTTTGTTCACTTTCGTGTGGGTTGCCTGCGCCTGTAAGCTTGCTACTGCCTGCTTTTGAGGGCACAAAGTCTTGCATACGTAGTTGCAAATATTTATTGCTTACTAATTTTTTTATTGGCACATTTACAAAATCTTGGTCGCCCAAAAATTCGGCTCTATCAGCAAATGCTCTTCTCTCTGCTTCGGTAATTAGTTGTACACTTTCGGCAGACTGAAATGGAAAAGAAGCTAAGTTTTTTTGCCCTGTCATTTGTAGCAATTGCTCCAATATAATACCTCCGCTGCTAGGCAATGGCATGGTTAATATTTCGTACTTTTTATACGAAAATTGCATAGCTACCCTTTCTTTTACAGTATAATTTTTTAAATCTTGCAGGGTTATTATACCATTGTTTGCTTGCATTTCGTTGGCTATAAGTAAGGCGGTTTTGCCTTGGTAAAAACCAGCTGCTCCTTTAATTTTTATACGTATTAATGTATTTGCAAGGTCGGTTTGTACTAGTGTATCGCCTGCTTGCCAAAGTGTTTTTTTTACAAAAGCAGTAGGGTTTTTATTATTTCTTAAAAATACATCTCTACTATTATTAAGCCCATCGGCTTGTGCTTTTGTAATTACAAACCCTTTACTAGCAAGCATTATAGCAGGTTGTATTAATTTTGCAAAGGGTAGTTTTGCATATTTATAAATTGCAAAAATACCTGCTACAGTACCTGGTACGCCGCTAGCCAAATGACCTTCCATACTTAGTTTTGTAATGGCGTTACCTGCACTATCTAAGTACATATCTTTGTGGGCTTTTGCTGGTGCCATTTCTCTAAAATCTAAGGCAATGTTTTTGCCAGTACTTGTGTGGGCTACCATAAAACCTCCACCACCCAAGTTGCCTGCGCCTGGGTACACTACTGCTAGTGCAAGTTGTGTAGCAATAGCAGCATCAAAAGCATTACCACCATTACGCATTACTTGTATGCCTGCATTGCTTGCAAGTGCATGTGCACTTACTACTGCAGCATTTTTTACCTGTATATTTTTGGTATTGTTATATTTGTATTGGGTTATTTGTGCTTGACTGTTTGTAGCTATTGCAAAAAAAATTATGGTAATTATTTGCTTGTTCATAGTCAATAAAATTTTTTAATTATTCAAAAAAAACTTTCACAGTTTGATAAAAAATATTATTATTTGCAAATTGCACTTGCATTACTTTTTGTTGTTTTTCGGCATAACTTTGTAAGCCAAAAAGCCCAGCTGCATTGCCTTTATTTATAGCTATTTCTAAATACCCAGCTGAGTTAAATAAGGCTAATTTTTCGCCTTCGGATACATCGGAATAGGTTTCGCTTATTTTTTCTATTATTTCATCTCTCTTAAACACTATCGAAAACTTACGACCGTTTCTATGAGTTTCAAAATCTTTTTTTGTTATATTTATGATTACATTTTCAAAATTATCTATAAAAATAATTTGTCCTTCTATCCAATTATTGCCTAGCATTGGGCGTAAGGTATTTTGTATTTTGTAAGTAACATTGTTACTACCCAATTGCTCCAAAGCTATACCAGTATTTATTTTAGCAAAAGCTGCAGCAAATATTTTTGTAAAATTCAATACGTTTTTTGGTAAGCTATTTTCTATTGGTATTGCTACTATTTTTTGCGGTTCTTCGCCAAGTATCATTGTAATAAGCCCATTATCGGCACAGCCAATATAATGCCCATTGTGTTGTACTAGCAATAAATGATTTGATTTTTCGTCGAATAAATTTATCATTATTAAATGAAAAGTACCACTTGGAAAATTGGTAATAGCATTGTGGCAAACATAAGCTGCTTGCGGATAATTAAATGGCGATAATAAATGAGTTACATCAATAATATTAAATGATGAATCTATTTGCATTATTTGCCCTTTTATGGCGGCAGGCATAAAATCTTGTAAACCTATATCGCTTGTAAGGGTTAATAATGGCATTTGATGTAAAAATAATTTTGTGCAAGATAAAACAGATATATCACTAAAGCTATTTTATTAGCTTACCATTTTTGTAAAAAAAGTTGTAGGTAAGTTTATCGGTAAGTTTAGCAAAAAATTTGTTCATAAATACGGCTTGCTTACCTTTAAAAGTAAGTACCAAAGTGCGTTTTCTTTTTACAATGGCGTTTAAAATATGTTGTGCACATTCTTCACTTGTCATAAGTTTACTTTCATCTATAGGGCTTTCGCCTTGTGCCTTTGCATTGCCATCTAATGCAGCATTTCGGATATTGCTTTTAGTAAAGCCTGGGCATACCCACATTACGTTTACACCTTCTGTCATTAACTCTGTACGCACAGCTTCTAACCAGCCATTTACAGCAAATTTGCTTGCACTATAACCGCTACGACCAGGCAAGCCTCTGTAGCCAGCAATTGATGACACACCGACTATTGTACCTTTTTTTGATATTATACTTTCGAGCGCCAATTTGGTACAATATACTGTGCCAAAATAATTTATATCCATTACTTTTTTAAATACTTCTAAATCGGCTGTTCTTAATTCGGCGTGCATAGATATACCAGCATTATTAATCAAAATATCTATACCGCCAAAAGTTTGAATTGTAGTATGTATAAAGTTTTTGCAATCTTCGTAAATGCTTACATCGCATGGTAGGCACAAAAGAGGTTTTCCAATATTGTCGTTTTTTACAATTTGTAATTTCGCTGCTGATCTTGCACATGTAGATACATTTGCACCTGCTGCTAATAAAATTTGTGTAAGTGCTTTACCAATACCATCGCTACCACCAGTTATGGCTATTGTTTTACCTCTAAAAAAATCGTTCATGCAATAATTTTTAAACATAAAAAAAGGAGTTCATTATCTGAACTCCTCTAGTGAACTGGCTGGGACTCGAACCCAGGGCCCATACATTAAAAGTGTATTGCTCTACCAACTGAGCTACCAATTCTTCCGTTCCCTTCTTTCGTTGGGAGTGCAAAAATAGGGCAAAATGGGTTAGTGTCAAATTATTTTTAAAAGTTTTTTTATTTTAAGACAAAAAAAATGCTGTATATCAATATTAACAAGACTTACAGGTAATAATAATTTCAGAAATCTTCTATAATGTACATTGTAGAGTTAGCATTTTTGAACTTTGTACAATGTATTTATTACAAATACGGCACAAATGTTAAGCACAATTCCATCTCCAAATTTTGTATACTATTTGACAGCGAACTATCATTAAGCCAAATTTAGACAATTGAAAGAAGTGCAAAAATCGTTGCTATATTTGTACTACATTTAACTAAAAATATGCAAAAAGTTTTATTTAACGACCTAGGTATAACGGATTATAAAACTGCTTGGGATTATCAGGAAAAACTATTGCAAGAAAATGTAAAAGTAAAAACTGAAATAAGAAACAATCCTGCTTTACAAAATAAACATGCTACAAAAAACTACTTTATTTTGTGTGAACACAAGCCTGTATATACATTGGGTAAGAGTGGGCACATGAGCAATGTTTTACTAACAGAAGATGAACTTATAAAAAACAATATCGAATTTTTTAAAACAAACCGAGGTGGTGATATTACTTTTCATGGATTACAACAAATAGTTGGTTACCCTATTTTAGATTTAGAAAATTTTTATACAGATATAGGTAAATACCTCCGTAATTTAGAAGAAGTGGTAATACTAACCCTAGCCGAATACGGTGTAATAGGCCAAAGAAGTGTAGGCGAAACTGGCGTATGGATACAACCTGGATTAGTAGGTAAAGAAAGGAAAATATGCGCAATAGGTGTACGTTGTAGCAGATGGATAACCATGCATGGTTTTGCATTAAATGTAAATACCGACCTAAATTATTTTAACAACATTATACCTTGTGGCATAGTAAATAAGCAAGTAACATCGTTACAAAAAGAAGTAGGGTTTTTACTAGATTACGAAGAGGTAAAAAGTAAAATAAAAGAAAACTTTAAAAAAGTATTTGACATACAATATTTATAACTTTTTTCCATCTTTCGTTATATAAAATTTATTGGATTCTATTAATTCTCCGTTATTGAATAACTGAAATTTAAAAAGCCCTGTATGGCCAAAATTTACTTTCTCTAATATCAAGTAATCTTCTTTAATATTTTTTATTTCAAAAATAAATGTATCGTTTTCTGTATAAAATTTTGCTGTATATTTTTTAGAAACTGCATCAGCTAATTTTACAATTACTACATTTTCTTTACTTGTAAATATATTGCTACTTGGCCGCCAAACATCTGGTTTTGCAGGTGTTTCTAATACAACAGAATCAATTATTTTTACAAAAGTAGTTGTATCTTTTACACCACGTAAAGTATTTGTGTAAATATAATTCCCTCCTTCAAATGCAATGAAAATGCGGTAATACATTTTATTGTATGGTGGGTTTGCATCTATAAAACCATTTTCTTTTGCTTGTGGGCTAAGTACACTACCGATAGTTTTAAAATTACGCAAACTATCGTACGATCTTTGTATGTTTAAAGTAGTGATTGTGCTTGTAAATTCGTTTACCCAACTTAGAATTATTTTGTTGTTAATATTTTTTGCTACAATATTAGGCAATGGTTTTTGCTGAGCGGTAGCTTGTTGTTGTATTGCTGTACAAATAATAAAAAACAATATTTTGTTTATCATGGTTTAATGAAAATGGCTTACAAATATAGTGCCTTATATTTAAGTTTTTTTTGTAAAAAGTTTTTAAATGTTAAAACAATTAAAATATTAAAGTGCCAGTTGGTAAAGATAAATTGCCTTGTAAGCCGCCAGTGTGTATGCAAACTATTTTACTGCCTTTTACAAAATAATTATTTTCGATTTTATTGAATACTGCGTACATCATTTTTGCAGTATAAACAAAATCTGTAGGAAGCAAAAATTGTAAATAGAGCTTATTCATAAAATTTGTTAACTCATTGTTATGCTTTGCATAACCTCCAAAATGAAAATCGAAAAATATATCAAGTTTTTTAGGAAATGATTTGCCAGTAAGTTCTAAAATTCTTTCTTCAATATCTATCATGTTTTTTAATACTGGCACTGCTATTATTTTTTGCAAATGAGAAGATGTTTGTAATAAACCTGAAAGTGTAGTAGCCGTACCTACTGCTGTGCAAATATGGCTTACGTTTTTATCTTTCAAATAATCGAAAATTAATGATGCGCCATTTGCACCTAATTTTCCAAAACCACCTTCGGGCACAATGGTACAATCGCCAAACTTTAGTTTTATTGCTTCAATTTGCAATTTATTTTTATAATCATTTCTTGACATAAAATGAAACCTCATACCGTCTGCTTCACATGCTTGCAATGTATGCGAAAGTATTTTTGGAGCTTCGCCTCTAATAATACCTATAGATTTTAACCCATTTATTTTACATGAATAAGCTGTAGCAGCTAAGTGGTTAGAAAAAGCCCCTCCAAATGTTAGCAATGTTTTGTGCTCAGTTTGCAAGCACTCTTGTTGGTAATAATAAAGTTTAAAAAATTTATTTCCAGAAATGGTATTATGAATTTTGTCTAATCTAAGCACAAAAACTTGTACTCCTTTTTGAGTAAATAATTCGGTTTTTATTTCATCGAAGGTTACATTTTTGTAGGCTATTTCCATTTAAAAGTGAAGTGTATTTATAAAAGAATGATTTGCTATATTTAGTATATTTCGTTTATTTTTGTATACAATATTTTGCTTTTTATTTTTACCAACATATTAAAAAATACAAATTTATTAGATAATTTATGAAACCTACACTTTTAATATTGGCAGCTGGCATGGCAAGCCGCTATGGTAGTATGAAGCAAACTGAGGGCTTTGGACCTAATGGCGAAACTATAATGGATTATTCTATTTATAGTGCTATAAATGCAGGGTTTGGCAAAGTGGTTTTTATTGTAAGGGAGGATTTTGCAGATGCATTTAAGCAAAATATAGAGCCAAAATTGAAAGACAAAATTGAAGTTGATTATGTTTTTCAGGATTTAAAAACTTTTGTAGATGAAAATGATATACCAGATGGCAGAACTAAACCTTGGGGCACTGGGCATGCCATGTTATGCGCAAAAAATGCAGTGCTAGAACCTTTTGCCGTTATAAATGCCGATGACTTTTATGGTAACGATGCATTTATAAAAGCTGCTGATTTTTTAAAAAATAAATGCACACAAAAAGAAGCTGCTATTATTGGCTATAATTTGGGGAATACTTTGAGTGAGCATGGTAATGTAAGCCGTGGCGTATGTCAAATTAGTACTGATAATTTTCTTACATCTATTAAGGAACGTACAAAAATATATACAACAAATGGCAGTATAGTTTTTGAAGAAAATGGCAAAATTAATTTGCTTACTGGTAAGGAAACTGTATCTATGAATTTTTGGTGTTTTCACCCATCTATTTTTAACCTTACTGATATTTTGTTTAAACATTTCCCAAAAAATAACATGGATAATTTGAAGGCAGAATTTTTTATACCTACAATTGCAGAGCATTTTATTAATGAATTTAAAGGCTCTATAAAAGCTATTACCACTACATCGCAATGGTTTGGCGTAACCTATAAAGAAGATGCACCTAGTGTAAGCAAAAGCTTGAATGCACTTATAGAAAATGGAGAGTACCCAAGCAGTTTGTGGTTGTAGTTGCTATATTTACAATTATAGAAAAATAATAAAACTTTGCTTGGTGTGCTTTGGTACATAGCCCAACATTTGTAGAACTTATAGTATTTTGTATAACTCCCAACTTCTGTAACTTTAATTTTTCTTTTTACGCAACACATGCCAATTTTTTTAACGGCATTTTTATGAGGTCTTTGATACAAAATTAATTTTATATAGCACTTTTTTTAGTATAGTTATTGTTTTTTTTGAGAAATAAAAAATTTACTTTATTAAAACCTCCTCTAAAACCTTACCCACGCATGCGCTTGGCATTTGTATTTGCAATAATGCAGCAATGGTAGGTGCAATATCTGTCATATAAGTTTCTCTGTAGGTATTGCCAGGTTTTATTTTCCAGCCATAAAATATTAGCGGTATATGTGAGTCATAAGGATTCCAAAGACCATGTGTCGTGCCTTTATTTGTACCATCAAAAAAACCAGGCTTTATTACAAATTGTATATCACCACTTCGGGTGGGTGCATATCCATTTATTAATCTGCTTTTTATTGGTTCTGGCAATGCGGTAGTGGTAATTTTTTCAGTTTCAAAAACATTGGTAATAAATGGTTTTGATTTTAAAGCTTGTGTTATTATTTCTTTTACCAAACTGATACTTTTTCCTTGTAGTTGTATGGCATTAAAATCAATATATACTTGATAGTTTTGCAAACTAGAAATGGCTTTTTTTATACCCAAACTATCTTCTATTATTTTGTTTAAATCTTTAGCTAAAATAGATTCGCTAAATACACCTGCAGGTATTTTATGTTCGGCTAAAAATGCAGGAATATGGGCTGCACCATGGTCAGCAGTTAAAAATACTAAGTAATTATCTTTACCAAAAGTTAAATCTAAATTAGCTAAAAAATCTGCGATATCTTTATCTAATCGCAAATAGGTATCTTGCGTTTCTACAGCATTTGCGCCAAATGTATGCCCCATATAATCTGTTGAAGAAATACTAATTGTTAAAAAATCGACAACAGCACCTTTTCCTAATTTTTCGTTTATTATAGCCTCTTTTGCAAAGTTGAATGTAAATGTAGATGCATAAGGTGTAAATTTAAAAGTGTTGTATTTTTCTTTAGTACTTATACTTGATAATTCATAAGGAAATGCATGCGATTTTGTACCTGGCAAATCTGCTTCGTATGGTTTATCGTCGGTTGTACTTTGAGTATAATTATTTATTGGCAGAAGAGTGTTCCAATCTTTTGCCATCATTGAGGTTACATAATCTTTTTCGTTAAAATTATTTACCCATGTTGGCAATTGTTGCATATAATAGTTACTAGTTATCCATTTGCCAGTTTTATCGTCGTACCAATAAGCGGCATTGGCACTATGCCCTGCCGGCAATATGGCGCCTCTATCTTTTAATGATATTCCTATTACCTTACTTTCAAAATTATTGCTTAAGCGAAGCTCATCGGTAATGGTAGTACTCCACAAATTACGTGGGCTCATTTTTCCAGCTTTATCGTTATTGCCAACACCTTGTACTGTACTATCGTCGGTGCAATACATATTTTTGCTTATGCTTTTTTCGTACCAATTATTGCCAATAATACCACTTGTAGCAGGCACAGCACCTGTATAAATGCAAGTATGCCCAACGGCAGTATATGTGGGTATGTATGGTAAAAAAGTATTATTAAAATTATAACCATTTTGCATTAAGCGTTTAAAACCTCCTTCGGCAAATGTAGATTTATACCTATTTAGATAATCCCAACGCATTTGATCTATTACAATGCCAATAACAATTTTTGGCTTTGTAGAAGTAGTTGTAGGCTTTATGTTTTTTTGTGCAAAAGTGTTTATTGACAGTAAAAATGCTAATAAAAAATTTACATATTTTCTACAATTCATAATTTATATTTATGCAAAATTACATTATATGAAATAAAGATTAAATCTAGAACAAATTAATTTGGATAACCAAGTAATTTAAGTAATCTACTTAATATTTTTTTAAACAATAAATGGTTACCGTTTCTGGTAACCATTTTATAGAAAAGTGAACCCATTGGTACAAATATCGAACCATTTTTTGGAAGATTTGAAAATAATTGCGGAATTCTGCGTGGCATAATATTTCTGTAAGGCAAGAAGCAGGCTAGAATTTGGCATCTGCACCCTGAGGTTTTAGCCAGTTTTACTTTTATATACAAAAATGAAGATTACCGTGAACTCAATAATATATTCGCAGGTATTTTAAGATTTTGGTGTAATGATTTTATCATGTTGAGAGTAAGGTTTCTTTTTCTGTTCAGAACTTCCGATACCCTGTTATGACCACCAAAATAGGATGCTACATCTTTTTGTGTAAGATTTAGTTGGTTCATTCTTTCTTTGATAGCTTCAATTGGATCAGGGTTTGTAATAGGAAAATGCTTTTTTTCATATTCGCTTGCCAAAATAGTAACTGCTTCCAATACAGCCAAGGCCTTTTGCCTTTCTGCTTTGCTTTTGATTAAGTCGGCATCTACCAAACTATCTATTAAAGCAGACGCTTCCTCAAATTCTTTTTTATTGGTAATGGGTTTAACCATCATTGTACTGCTGTCCATGTCTACTATTTTTTTAAATTAAATGTTCTTTATGTTTTCTATTTGGTCATACTCCTTATGTGTGCCAATAAACCTTACAAATACTGATTGTATGGAATACTGGAATTTTGCAATAAGCCTGTATTTATTATGAGCAATATTAAATACGATACGTCCATTACCAACTTGGTCGGCACTTGGAAAATCTAATAACACATCATGGGGATTTTCATACTCCTTTTGCTCCACCAGTTCATACCACGAGCCTAATGATATATGTGAATCGGGGTGCTTTTCCCAAAATGCCCTTAATGTACCTTTAGAAAATATTCTCATATTCTTCTGCAAAGATAAATGTTATTTCCCACAGTGGGAAGAGTAATAAAAATAATTCCAATTGCAAGTGAAAGTATTTAGCTATCACAAAACAATTGCATTTTTTTCAGAATTTCAATGTAAGCTGTAGTTTTGGTTCGAGAAGTGTCAAGAAGTTAAAAATAAAAGCCGCTTTAATAGCGGCTTTAAAAATTTGTGACCTGGATTGGATTCGAACCAATGACCCTCAGCTTAGAAGGCTGATGCTCTATCCAGCTGAGCTACCAAGTCAAAACTCCAAATAAAAGAGTACCTTTTTTATTTGGGCTGCAAATATAGGAATTTATTTTGTTGTTGAAAAATGTATTTCTTGCAACATCTATATATAACATTTATTTTATATTGAACTAAAATTATTTTTATTTTTTTGTTAAAATTTCTTGATTTGTACAAATTAAGCAGTTATATTTGCGATATAGTATTATTAATTAAATTGATTTACGAGTACAGAGCTTTCTGCAAGACAAACTTTAAAAATTAAAATTAGAATTTATGAAACAAAAACTGACATTGTTATTTTCACTTATTATTTTGTTTGGTAGTGCATTTGCACAAAATACAGATAGCAAATTTTCGTCTGCTACAAAAGGAAAATTATTTGGAATTCATTTTAACGCATTAGATATTAAAACTCCCTTAACTTTTAAATCTGCTGCTACAACAAGAACTTTTAGCAATTTGAAAGATATGGATTACGGTTTTTCGCTTTCATATTGGAAAGGGTTAACTAAAACAATAGATTTTTCTACCCGTGCTGGTTTAATTTTTCATGATTATGCTACAGAAGATAGAGGAGAACTAAATAACAATAAACAAAATGTAGGTATAGAATTAGAACCTTCATTAAACTTTAGACCTTATGGAGATAATTCGTTGATTGCGCCATTTGCAACTTTAGGAGTTGGTGGTGGCATGTACACTGGCAAATTTGGTGCATATGCTCCAGTAGGAGTTGGTGCACAACTAAACCTTAGAAGTATTACTTACGTAATATTGCAAGCTCAATATCGTTTTGCTTTAACTAAAGATGTTATGAAAGATAATCTTTTCTATTCTTTAGGTTTTGCACAAAATATTGGAAAAGCTAAGCCACAAGCTGTAGCTCCACCAGTTGCACCTGTTGTATTAGACAGAGATGGCGATGGAGTTGTTGATGCTGATGATAAATGCCCTGATGTTGCTGGAACAGTTGCTTTGCAAGGTTGCCCTGATACAGATGGTGATGGTATAGCAGATGCTAGTGACAAATGCCCAACTGTAGCAGGACTTGCTAAAT
The DNA here is from genome assembly GCA_013141435.1 of Ferruginibacter sp. Lineage (GTDB taxonomy): Bacteria > Bacteroidota > Bacteroidia > Chitinophagales > Chitinophagaceae > Ferruginibacter. Next base: position 12,982 of record JABFQZ010000001.1, on the reverse strand, counting down.
ATGCAGGTTGTCCAATACCAGATACAGACGGTGATGGCGTAAATGATGAAGATGATAAATGTATAGATGTAAAAGGTTTTGCTCGTTATCAAGGTTGCCCAATACCAGATACTGACGGTGATGGTGTAAATGATGAAGATGATAAATGTATAGATCGTAAAGGACCTGCTAGTAACCAAGGTTGTCCTGAAATTGCTAAAGCTGTAGTTGATAAAATTAACTATGCTGCTAAAAATGTATTTTTTGCAACTGGTAGTTTTAAATTATTACCAAAATCTTTTAAAGCTTTAGATGAAGTTGCTAGTTTATTAAAAACAGATGAATCTTTAATGATTGATGTAGATGGCCATACGGATAATACTGGTGATGAAGCAAAAAATCAAACTTTATCTGATAACCGTGCAGCTGCAGTAAAAAATTACTTAGTAAGTAAAGGTATATCTGCTGATCGTTTGCAATCTACAGGTTTTGGCTCTACTAAACCAGTAGCTGATAATAAAACTGCTGCAGGTCGTGCAAGCAATAGAAGAACAGAATTAGCTGTAAGAAATTTCTAAACACAATTGAAAAATAAATTGAAAAGAGGCTGTCTAACAGATAGCCTCTTTTTTTTATTTGAACTTTTCTATTCTAATAGTTTAATTATTAAGTTTGTGTGGAGGCTAAATAAGAGCTATAATATTTTATTTTCTTTATAATTACCAATGTGATTAAATATTTCACACAGGGAAAAAGAGATAACTATGTACACAGCGATTTTAGTGGACCAATTTAATTTTCACAATAGGTATAGTATAACTATTATATTTTTATTACGCTTTGGTAAAAGATGACTATTGTTACACTGATGAAATGTGCGACGCCACTGAAGCTAAATCGCAGCTTTGATGCTGGTAAACAAAAAAAATATTAATAACTGCTCCTTATTATTACCTAAATATAAAACGGGATGCACTTTTTGAAAGGTTAGACCAATGGCAAAATAAGCCATAGATGAACTACACCAAAAATCAAAAAAACTACAGAAAAAACTCTTAGCAAACAGGAGTGTATCCTCTATTTTTTACAACAATCAAATGTAACATCTGATAATAATGGCACGGAAAAAGCTATTAGAAATATTAAAGTAAATCAGAAAATATCAGCACAGTTTAAATCGCTTCAAAGCGCAAATGTATCTACAGTTATTAGGTATATTATTGATAACTCCATCAAAAATGGAAATAACGTTTTATATGCATTAAATAAAATAACTACTTTTGGAACTGAATAGTTACAAACAATATATTTATTAAAAAAATTAATTAGCCTTTACTTCGGCACATAAATCTTGCAATACTTTTTTTGCATCGCCAAATAGCATAGACGTTTTTGGTTGATAAAACAATGCATTTTCTATACCTGCGTAGCCTGGTTTCATACTACGCTTGTTTACAATAACGGTTTTGGCTTGCTCTACTTCTAATATTGGCATGCCATATATTGGTGATGATGGGTCTTTTTTTGCAGCTGGGTTTACTACATCGTTTGCTCCTAAAATCAGCACCACATCTGTGGTTTTAAAATTGGTATTGGCATCTTCCATTTCTTCTAATTTTTCGTAAGCCACATCTGCTTCGGCAAGCAAAACGTTCATGTGGCCAGGCATACGACCTGCTACTGGATGTATGGCGTAAGTTACATCTACACCTTTATCGGTTAGTGTTTTTTCGAGCTCATGGCAAGTATGTTGTGCTTGTGCAACTGCTAGCCCATAACCTGGTACAATAATAACTTTCTTTGCATAGCTCATAAGCATTGCAGCATCACTAATGGTAACTTCTTTGTATGCTCCTCCTTGTTCACCACTTGATGAAGCTGCATTGCTAACACCAAAATTACCTATAACTACATTGAGTAAACTACGGTTCATAGCTTTGCACATTAGTACAGTAAGCAAAGTGCCTGCTGCACCTACCAAAATACCACCTGTAAGCATGGCTTTATTATTGTACAAAAACCCTGCACATGCTGCTGCTACACCCGTAAACGAATTGAGCAATGAAATAACTACAGGCATATCGGCTCCGCCAATTGGGAGCACAAAAAATACACCATACAATAATGCAAGGGCAAGTATGCCGTAAAAAATATAATCTGTATCACCAAAATCGTAAAATATAGAAATTGACAACGATACAATAATCAACAACAAAAACATATTGAAAATATGCTGACCTTTAAAACTAAAATCTTTTACTTTTCCATTTAATTTACCCCAAGCAATTATACTGCCTGCAAATGAAACAGCGCCTATTATTAAACCCACAATAATTATAAGTAACATACTATAATTGGTAGTATATTTTTCATCATTTTCTATTTGCATAAAATGATTAAACTCTACAACCGAAATTAGCATAGCACATGCACCACCCATGCCATTAAAAAGGCTTACCATTTCGGGCATTTGGGTCATTTTTACTTTTTTTGCTGATAGTGTACCAATTATAGAACCTATAATTAAAGCAGCAAAAATATAAGCATAATTATGAAGCCCTACACCGTTTTCTTTATACAAAAAAATAGTTCCTAAAATGGCAATTGTCATGCCTGATGCTGCTACCAAATTGCCTTTGCGTGCAGTAATAGGATGCGATAACATTTTTAAACCTACAATAAAAGTAACCGAAGCTATGAGGTAAATAATGGTAAGAATAGATGATGACATTTTTTTAATGGATAATTTTATAATGAATAATTTATAATGCTTTCAATTTGATAGTTCATTATTGAATTTGATTTTTTATTTTTCTGCTATTTGCTCTTGGCCAACTGCCAACTACTTTACCCTTTTTTCTTTTTAAACATTTCCAACATTCTATCGGTAACCACAAAGCCGCCTACCACATTTATTGTACCCAATATTACTGCTACAAAACCCAAAGCCATTGCTAAATAATTTTCTGATTCCGATTTTCCCATTACAATTATTGCTCCTATAATAACTACGCCATGTATAGCATTAGCTCCGCTCATAAGTGGCGTATGCAATACACTTGGCACTCTGCCAATAATTTCTATACCTACAAAAACCATAAGTATAACGATGTAAATAATTTGCTGGTTGGTTGTAATGAAATTTAGCATTGGTTGGGAGTGGTGGTTTTTGGTTCAATGTTTTTAAGTGTAACGAAAGACTTTTAATTCCGATTTTTTTAAATATTTTTTGAAAGCAGTTATTTTTTACTTATAATTTCAGTTTGTAGTATTATCGTTTCAAATATTTCTGTAGAAATATGCAATCTATCAAATGCTCTGTATAGTTGAGATCTTACTTCTCCTTTTGATGCTTTAGCAATTAATAAAAAATTTATAAATTTTTTATTATCCGATCTTTCAAAACCTTCTGCAATATTATTCGTTACTGACCCTTAACTTCTAGAAATTTGATTTCGTAATTCAGAGTCTTTAGAAAAATGCCCTTCGGCATAAATTTTCCATATCTCTAAATCTTCAAATCTCTTAACAGTCGCCATTTACATTTGTGTAAGATTTTAAAACTAATCTCAAACTTTCAACTTTAAATAAGTTGCACCATCCTTTCATTTGTAACTACTCCTCCATGCGCCACACAAGTTCCTTTTACTAAATCGTCTTCAAAATTCAAATTTATAGCTCCTTCGTTTGTAATTATAAGTTGCAAAAAATTTAGTATGTTTTTTCCGTACAGCTTACTTGCATCGCTTGGCATATTTGCTGCAAGCGCCGAATTGCCAACAATTGTAACACCATTTACAACAACGGTTTCGGCATTTTTTGTAAAAGATGTGTTGCCACCAGTAGATGACGCTAAATCTATAATTACCGAACCATTTTTCATGCTCCGAATCATATCTTCTGTAATTAATATTGGTGCTTTTTTGCCTGGTATTGCTGCGGTAGTAATTATAATATCACTCTTTGCTACACTTTCTGCAATACGAGCTTTTTGTTTTAATAAAAATGTTTCTGTTTGTTCTACAGCATAACCACCAGCATTGGTAGCATCGGCAGCTCCTTCTACTTCTACAAATTTTGCTCCAAGGCTCATTACTTCTTCTTTTACTTGTGGCCTTGTATCAAATACTTCTACCACTGCTCCTAATCTTTTGGCAGTAGCTATGGCTTGTAAGCCTGCTACACCTGCGCCTAATATGAGCATTTTTGCTGGAGGAATACTACCAGCAGCAGTCATAAACATGGGAAAATATTTTGGATACAAATTTGCTGCCAACAACACTGCTTTGTACCCAGCTATATTTGCTTGGCTGCTTAATACATCCATACTTTGTGCTCGGGTAGTACGTGGAAGCATATCTATACTAAAAATGGTAAAGTTTTTTTCGGCTAAATTTTTTATGTATTCTGCATTAAATAAGGGTTGATAAAACCCAAATAATATTTTTGCTTTGCAATTAACAATATCGGTATCAGTTAAAGCATTAATTGATAAAACAATGTCTGCATTTTGCAGCACATCGTTTCTATTGCAAATTTTAGCTCCTGTGGCTTCGTAGGCATCATTAGAGGCAAATGCATTATTGCCTGCATTTTCTTCTATAATAATATTTGCTTGTAGCTTTTTAAGTATGGGAATATGCTCGGGCAAAAGCGAAACTCTATTTTCGAATGTTGGTTCTTTTAAAACTCCAATTGTCATAAATAAAAATATTGGTTGTAAGTTAGGTAAAATTTTTAGAGAAGAAATGTGTTTTAAATATTTTGTTTAATTAAACTTAGTATATTTATTAAAGTCAAAATAAAAAAGAAATTTACAAGGTTTATTTTACTTTTTAAAAAAAATGATGCATAATGTACAAATGCTGAATGGTGGTTTCTTTTTTCTTTTCCCAAAAAAGAAAATAACAACTAATAATTATTGCCAATGCAGATGCCATAAAACTAATACTGGTATACAAAAAAAATATTATGATTATAAAACGTAAAGATTTTTTGCAAATAGGATCACTTGCAACTGCATCGTTAATGATGCCAAAGTTTTTAAAAGCCTTGGAAAAACCTACAAAAATACCTGTTGGCAATAAAGTGGTGGTGGTAATACAACTTAGTGGTGGCAACGATGGGTTAAATACTGTAATACCAATTACAAACGATATTTATTATAAAGAAAGAGCCACAATAAGTATAAATAAAAATGAGGCTTTGGGCATTACAGATGTGGTTGCTTTGCACCCATCTTTAACTGCATTTAAAGATTTATATGCCAGCGGAAATTTATCGATAATGAATAGTGTAGGCTACCCAAACCCAGATAGATCGCATTTTAGGAGTATGGATATTTGGCAAAGTGCAAGTGAAAGCAATGAATATGTAAACACTGGCTGGTTAGGCAGATATTTAGATGCTCAATGCAAAAATTGTGAAAAACCAACTTATGCATTGGAGTTAGATGATACGCTGAGTTTGGCTTTAAAAGGAAAAGAAAATAAAGGACTTGCTTTTAACGACCCACGAAAATTATACAATACAAGTAAAGAAAAATTTTATGCCGACATAAATGCAACACATATAAAAAGTGAAGAAAACGTAGATTACTTATACAAAACAATGAGTGAAACTATTAGTAGTGCTAATTATATTTTTCAGAAAAGTAAATTAAATCCTACAAATACATCATATCCAAATACGGCTTTAGGTAAAGATTTAAAAACAATAGCATCGCTTATATTATCTGATATAAATACAAAAGTTTACTACGTTTCTTTGGGTAGTTTTGATACACATGCTGGGCAACTAAACCAACAAAAAAGATTATTTGATGAGTTGAACGAAGCCATAAAATCTTTTACTAACGATATGAAAATGAATAATCGTTTTGAAGATGTATTGCTAATGACATTTTCTGAATTTGGCCGTAGGGTATCGCAAAATGCAAGCAATGGAACCGACCATGGCACTGCAAACAACATGTTTTTTATAAGTGGAGGTTTGAAAGAAAAAGGGGTTTTAAATGCCTTACCAAATTTAATGGATTTGAACAATGGCGACCTAAAATATAATGTTGATTTTAGAAATGTATATGCAACTGTTTTAAATAAATGGCTAGGCGTTAATGATAAAGAAATTTTAGGCTCAAACTTTGAAAGATATAATTTTTTGGGTTAAAGCATTTCTACATTTGGTATTAAAAAATTTTGTTGTAATTCATTTTTTTTGCCCCTCATATTTGCAAATATTTGAAGTAACATTTCTACTGCCGCTATGCCATCTTTGCCTAGGTTTAAAGTGTAATTATTTACGTACAAGTCTATATGTTTACGCATAATATCTTCGTTCATTTCTTGCGCATGTGTACGTATATAATCATTTAATATTGGGTAATTAGAAAAAGCAAATTCAATACTGTTCTTAATACAATAATTTATTTGTTGTTGTATAATTGGTTGCATAGTTTTTTGTACTACAATACCACCAAGTGGTATTGGGTATTGTGTTTTGGATTCCCAATATTGACCCAAATCAGTTATTTTTATTAAGCCCTTTTGGGCATAGGTAAATCTATTTTCGTGTATTATTACACCTAATCCTTTATTGGATAATACAAAGTCTTCTATTTGGTTGTAACGCAAAAATATTTTATTTTTTGCATTAGGATATGCCAATGAAAATAATAAATGAGCTGTAGTATTTTCGCCAGGTATTGCTATTAAACTTTCATCAATATTTTTAATCGAATCATCATTTTTAGAAATTAGCAACGGCCCAACACCTTTACCTAATGCACTACCACAGTAAAGCAAATTATAATTATGCAAAACAAGTGGCAATACACCAAAACTTAATTTTGTTACATGCAATTTGGCTTGTATTGCCCATTGGTTAAGGGTTTGCACATCTTCCAAAATTGGTTCAAAAAGCAAATTACCTGTATCTATTTTATTATTTACCAATGCATCAAATATAAAAGTATCGTTTGGGCATGGCGAAAAACCAATAGTAATTATTTGTTTATGCATTTCTTTAAAATTAAAGTATCAAAGATTTATAATTAAAAAAAGAAAAATTATTGTTGCGCTGTTTTAATTATTCTACACAAATTATCGTTAAGGTTTTGAATAGATTCTTTCATTTTCCAATTTGTTTTTACCCTTTCGCCAACAAAATTGCTTATGCTTCTTATTTGCAAAAAAGGTACGCTTTCTTGCAAACAAACATAATGAAAAGCAGCACCTTCCATACTTTCGATATCGGCATCGTATTTTGTTTGGTAAAGTTCGTTTATTAAATAGTTATCGGATACTGTATTTACAGTAATGGCATTTACAGCTGTAAGCGAAAAAAAATTTTCGGTAGCATTTACCAACTTACCTTTAAAAAATGGTGGCTCATCTTTATGTGTAAACCCTTTTTCGAAAAGTGTATAAAACTTAGCATTTTCATGAATGCCCAAGTCTGCAAACAAATCTTTTTTTACAGCAAAAGTTTTACCCAATAAAAATTTGCTTTTAAAAGTGCCTGCTATACCTGCTTGTATTACCAAATCGTACTTTTTTTGAGCAAGTTTTTTGGTAAGAGCATACATACATGCTGGCACACCTACACCAGTAATTAACACATCTGCCAAGCTATTTTGAGCTAAAAATGGGGCAATTTCTACCTCAGTTGCTGCTACTACTAATATATTCATTTTGCAAAGTTAATTATTGCAGTTTTACTTCGGCAGATTCAATTTGCTAATTCAACGATTAATTAATTAGGTTTAAAGTTAACCATAAAAACTTGTAGAGGAGTTTTGTAATTTAAAAAAATTGGATTAGGTATTTAATACTCCCTTGCTAACAAAAGTCTAATAATTTTAGCATATTTACACTAAAATAATTGCTATGTTAGTTAAATTATTTATCAAGTAGTATAAAAACAGGTTTAAAACTGAAGATGATTGTTTGGCATTTTTAGCCGAACCGAAATGTGGTTTGATTTTAACTTTTCGGCGATTTCTCTGCTATAACAGGGGGTAGCTTTCTTTTAGAAATGCCAAATTGTAACGCTGCAAATTTTCAAATATTTCTATATGAACTCTCTAAGAGGTATATTGATGTTTACAATGTTTTAACGCTAGGTAATGGAGCTTTCCAAAAAGCTAAATCACTAATAATACCTGATAATATCGGTTTAATATTTTTACCTGCTTACTTCCCTGAACTAAACCCAGCTGAAAATATGTGTGCTATATTTAAATGAAAGTTTACAAACAAACTTTACCAGACACTCGAAGATGTTAGTGAATTTATTACAAACGCAACAGAAAACATAACAAAAGAAAGCATAAAAAAAACTTGTGCTTTTGAGTATATCTTTTCAGAATCTAATTGGACTAAATAATATTTATAAACTGTATTATATCACTTTTTTATATGATACAGCAAAAATTATTTTTACTTATTTTATTTTAACCATTTACTAATAACCTCTCTAATGGTTTCTTGTATTACAGGTTTGGTAACATAATCGTTCATACCTACTTTGTTACATTTTTCTTTTTCGCCTTTTACTGTACCTGCTGTTAGTGCAATTATTGGCACATTTACATTTTCCTTTCTTATGGCTTCGCAGAGTTCATACCCATTTAGTAAAGGCATTTGTATATCGGTAATTACCATTGTGGGATTAAAAATTTTATATAATTTTAAAGCCTCTTTTCCATCTAATGCTTCTATAATTTTTATTTGAGAAAAAGAACTTTGTATAAATGTTTTTATAACCTGCATATTTATTCTATTATCTTCGGCTATTAAAATACTTTGTTCCTTTAATATTACTGGTTTTGATGCTTCTATAGCTTCGCTATCTACTAAAGTTATTTTGCCTTTACAAATTTTGGCTAACGAATTAAAAAGCTCATTCATTTTTACAGGTTTTATTAAGCAAAGTTCTACTTCTAATTCTTTACTTTTTTTATGTACTGTTTCATCTTCGCTAGAGCTATACAATAGCACAACTGGCTGTTGCATTTCATGCGATATTGCAATATCTTTAATTTTTTTTATGGTATCTAAGCCATTCATAATGGGCATGTGATAATCCATTAATATTACATCATAAGTTTTTCCTTCGGCTATTAAACCTAAGGCTTCAAAACCGTTTTTTACTAATGTGGTTTCTATTTTTTTATATGCCATCATTTCTTGCATCAAAAATCTATTTGTTTCATTATCATCTACAATTAACACCGATTTTAAATTGCATAATCCTTCAATTTCTTCTGGCTGGCCTTGATCCATTTTGTACAATACATCAAAATAAAAAGTACTTCCTTTTCCTACCTCACTTTTTAAAAGTAAGGTACTTCCCATCATTCCTAATAATTTATTAGATATGGTAAGACCAAGCCCAGTGCCACCATATTTTCGGGTGGTCGATGAGTCTTCTTGCGAAAATGCATTAAATATCTTTTTTTGATTTGCAGGTGCTATTCCTATTCCTGTATCTCTTACCGAAAAGCGAAATGTTGCACAATCATCATTGTTGGATATTAGTTTTTCTATTTTTACTTCTACTTCTCCTTTTTCGGTAAATTTTATTGCATTGTTGAGTAAGTTTATTAGTATTTGTCGTAATCTAACAGAGTCGGTCCAAATAAACCTTGGCAAATTTGGAGGTATATTTAATATTAATTCCAATTTTTTTATATGGGCTTGATATTTTGTAATATCCACTACCTGTTCTGCCAATAAAAAAATATCTGTTTTTTCTATTTCTAAATCTAACTTGCCAGCTTCTATTTTAGAAAAATCTAAAATATCGTTTATTAAATCGAGCAATAAATTGGCCGACTGGTTTACTATAGACATATATTGTTGTTGCACAACACCCAATTGCGATTTCATCAACAAATCCGAAAATCCAATAACACCATTTAAGGGTGTTCTTATTTCGTGACTCATATTTGCCAAAAACTCCGATTTTGCAAGGCTTGCTTTTTGAGCATCTTCTTTTGCTTTATGGGCTTCTTCTTTTGCTTGCACAATTTTTAATACATTATTACATTGGGTTATTTTAGTAGCAATAATATTTCCAATGTTTTCTAAAAATAGTATTTCGCTAGCCTCTTTTTTGTGCCCATGAGGCAAATAAACTACCAATACTCCTACTACTGTGTTATTATTTAAAAGTGGAATATTATAATGCCCATGTGGTTTTATGTCATCATACATTATAGTATGCCGTTTATCAATACATTGAGCAAATTGAGTGGTTTTGGTAGCAGCAGCTGCACCACATAGGCAGGTGCCAAAAGCTACATTTGCACACATTGATTTTATTTCGGCACTAAAATTATAATTAGCAGCAAGCTGAAGTGTATTATCATCTTTAAGTGTAAAAATACCCATTCGGGGCAATACGTTTAAAAAGGTTGCATTTACTAATATTGGTAACGATTTCTCTAAAAATGTTTGACAATTTTGCTCTGTAGATGATAGTAAAAGTATATCGTTAATAACAGAGTTTTCTATCAGTTTACTTTTTAGAATTTCATTTTTAATTTTTAATTCGGCTGTTACTAGTTTATGGTTGGTAATATCTTCACAAATTATATTTATTTGCAAATCTCCATTAGCATTATACCCTGCCGATGCTGTTTCCTTTACAAATATTGATGTGCCATTTTTTGTAACTTTTTCAATTTCCCAATGTTGTATTTCTCCAATGTTTTGTATGCATTTATTTTTAAGCTCTTGTACTTTATTATGTACTTTTGAAGGAAATAATAGGAGCACACTTTTTCCTATTAACTCATCTATGGTGTAGCCTAATTGTGTAGCTCCTAGCTCGTTTACATCAACAATTTCTCCATTAGTATCTAATAAAAAAAACATGTTAGGGGCTTTAGAAAAAAAGAAATGCTTGTGCAATTGGCTCCTAAATTTATTATTTTCGTTTTCTTTTCTATCCGATATTAAAGTACGGTAAGAGTAGTATTTTATTATTTTGCCTGCATCGTTAAATTCTGGCTTTATGTACGAATCTACCCAATACAGTTCTCCACTTTTATTTTTGTTGCACACTTCACCTCTCCATGTTTTTCCGTTAGATATGGTATGCCACATATCTACAAAAATATCTTCCTCTTGCATGCCAGATTTTAGAATACGATGGTTTTTGCCAAGTAATTCGGCACGACTATATTGCGAGACTTCACAAAATTTATCGTTGGCATATATAATGTTTCCATCTACATCTGTTATAGAAAGTAACGTATTTTCGGAAAGTAAGGAATAATAAAAAATTTTCATAAATGCTTAATTACCAATATTAACGATTTTTTTTATAAAAAATTGTATTATACCAATTATAAATTAACTTTAGTCCAATTTGTTTGATTGGATTTTTTTTTCTTATTTTTGGACTAAACTATAAATATAATGTCTAAACCAAAGTTAATAATCGTAAAAGAAAGTCATAAAGAACTAATACAATTAAGAAAAAGTAGTAGTGAATCCCAAAGCAAAAGACTACTAATGTTAATTGAGCTTAAAAAAGAAAGGGGTGTTGCTGTTTCTAAAAGAGATTTAGCAATTCGTATAGGAGTAGATCCCGGCGATGTGGACAAAAGTAATGCTAAAAACCTCTGAAAGTCAGGTATAACATACGTTTGGTAGATATTTACAAAATGATTAAAAAAAGTGCTTTTATTGTAGTAGTAAAATAACGAAGAAAAATGGTTTTGTTAAAGGTCAACAACGGTATAAATGTATAGTTTGTGGCAAGCAATTTGTCAACAGAAAAAGTATAGATAAGTATCAAATTTGGATTGAATATGTAGAAGGTAAACAAACCTATTTGCAACTCAGTAAAAAGTATAATATTAGCACCAAAACGATTCAGCGTTACTTGTCTGAATTAAAAATAACGAAGCCTATTATTTTACCTTCAAATATTGTATTATTAATGGACACTACCTACTTTGGTCGTTCATTTGGTGTGATGCTTTTTAAGGATGCTTTGACGGGTAGAAATTTATTAAAATACTATGTCAAAAATGAAACAAACAAGCTTTATGCACAAGGCATTGATGAGTTATTAAATATGGGATTTGATATTCAAGCGATAGTCTGTGACGGTAGAAAAGGATTGCTGAATCTATACACAAATATACCAACTCAAATGTGCCAATTTCATCAAGTAGCTATTACACGAAGATACTTAACTCAAAACCCTAAAACTGAAGCTGGTAAAGAATTAAAAGCTATTGTTCAATGGTTAAAACAAACCGATAAAGAAAGCTTTACAGGCCTATTGAATGGATGGGAAATACGTTGGGAATTATTCTTAAAAGAACGAACAATAAACCCTCTCAATCAAAAAACACAATATACTCATAGGCGCTTACGAAGAGCTATTAGAAGCCTGAAAAACAATCTCCCTTATTTGTTCACATGGTATGATTATATGCACTTAAAAATACCTAATACAACCAATGCTATTGATGGGCATTTCGCAAATTTGAAACAAAAATTACGCAATCATAATGGACTTTCCATGAGAATGAAAAAACAGTTCATTGATGAGTTTTTGAAGGCATAAAGTCCTCTTAAATAATCAATGGGTCATCAAAAATGATAACCCATTGAAACAACTATTTAGTCGGACATTATACTATCCCTATTAAGTTGCTCTCCAGCAGAGCTCAAGTCCGTTTTGTATAATTATTGTAAAATTATAGAGGATTATTCTTCATCGTCTTATTCCTTAAAAAATACAGCATTACTTTTGTCCACTTGGAAATATCAACCTAAAAAAAGCATTACTTTTGTCTATTATACCTAGATCCCAATAGTATTACTACATGGAAAAAGCTGTATGAGCAAGACTGAATTGATGGAATAATGTTAGATGGGAGGATAGGTTTTAAAGCTAGCATTATTAGTACAGAAGAGCATAACAAAATAGAAGCAAAATTGAAAGACCCCAAAAATGGCATACGTGGATATGTTGAATT
>JABFQZ010000040.1 GCA_013141435.1 Ferruginibacter sp. | reverse complement strand
GTAGAGTCGGCAGCGGTAAAATATTTTAAATAACTAAGGTTAAAAAGTGGCTGCGCATTACGTTGGTGCAAGTCGGCAAATGCTCCTAACGATCTTTTATAACCATCTGTAAAGGCAAATTGCTGATTGTGGCAAGTACCACACGACTTTGTATTGTTTATAGATAATCTACGATCGTAAAATAAATATCGGCCTAGTTCAATTTGGGCAATATTGTTTAGTGCTTTTTTGTTTTTTTCGTGGTTTGTACATGATAGATAAATCATAAATAAGAACATACTTAAAATTACCCGAAAAACTATTACAATATTTTTAATGGGTGTTGACATTGGCTACAAAAATAAGTATTAGGGTTTATAACTTTTATGTAATCTGTTGGCTTTTTGTAAAAAAAATATATATAATACTCAAATAACTAGTTTGAATTTTCTTTTATTGTTTTGCATAAAAAACAATAAACCTATTGTGTTTTTGTGAAAAATAGTTGGTTAATTTGTGTATGAGAAATACTGTTTAGTTCTTTGCTCGGCTCTTGTTCCGGCTTGACGAACAACTTTCAACATTTTTAGTTAACTTCAATTTTAACCCATTAACCCGCAGTGGTTACGGGCAGAAGAATTTCAAATGCCAACCTGCACAAAGGCCCTGCCCGTTGGCTGTAAGACAAAAGGACGACCGACAATCTTGAAATCATACTTTAATAAATGGACAATTTAGCAGAAATATTTAAAGCAACTTTTGACCCTTACTTAAATGCCCCTTTGCATATTTGGGAGACTTTCGCTAAACAAGGTGAAACAATACAAACTCAAAAAAATGAAATAATCAAAAAATATGGCGACAGAGAAAAATATTTTTACTTCATTCTTAAAGGTTCAGGTGGTATAATGCTTTATAACAACAATAATTATTTATGTATTGACCTTTGCTATGATGGCGACTTTTTTGGCGATTATCTTTCGTTTTTAACCAATCAAAAAACCGACCTTGAAGTAATTTGTTTTGAACCTTGCACCCTTTTTAAAATAAGCCAACATAATTTTCAAGAACTTGCTAAAACTGAATACGGCAGATTAATTTGCCAAACCGCATCGGACAGTTTGTTTATCCACAAACAAACACAACAATTAGAATTACTCTCAAAAACTGCCGAACAACGTTACATTGAAATGTTGGAAAAACAACCGAACATTATACAAAGAACACCAAATAAACATATTGCCTCCTACTTAGGTATTACTCCAGAGAGTTTCAGTAGAATAAGAAAAAAAATAGCTTAATCCTCATTTCTTATCGTACGATAAGTTTAATGGAATTTCTATTTCTCATTTTTGTGTTGAATTTAAAATCAATGCATGATGACAAAGTTATTTATATTATTTATGTTTGCGGTTAGTGCAAAACATGCTTTTGCACAAGAGTACATTACAGAAGGGAAAAATAGGTTGAACTTTGCCAAAACATATTTTGAAATTGGTGGACAATTTTCGCCTTCCTTTACTGGAAAAGGAGTATTGACAAATAATACGGTACAATCTTTTGAAAACGCCACATCGATTGTTCCTTACCTCAATATTGGGGGGTTGCACTTTTGGGGTCACGCAGATTTTTATATTTCAATACCATTGGCTCAACACAACTTTAAAAAAAATGACAGCGCCAATTTTAAGTTTAATCAATCAGTTGTAACAGGTGCAAGATTTTTGCCTTGGGCATACAAAGACAATAAAATCAGACCGTTTATTGGAGTAAGTTGGGCAGTTGTAAATTTCAAACAAGAAATAAAACCTGCGAATAATCAACCACTTTTTTCAAAAAATAAATTAGTATTTGACGCAGGAATAATATATGGAAAAGGGAGTTTTATGGCAAGATTGGGTGCAAATTTTTATCCAACCAATAAATGGGAATATCCAGTAACAACAAATAATTTTCAGCAAATACAAACACCAAATTGGAGTGCATACTTTGGCTTAGTTTACTCATTTGAAAGCACTCGTTCTAAAAATATGGAAAAAGAAAATTCAAGACTTAATTCATTTCCAAATGTTTCAAACCCAACTTTAGGAGCTTTTAAAAAAGGGGATTGGTTTTTTGGAATTGGACCTTCAACATCATTTATGCTTTCAAATTCAGACTACAACGAAAGTAAATTCTCTTATTTCAACAAGAAGCCAATATCAAATACATATCTTGAGTTAGCATTTGGCTATCAGTTTAATAAATCAGGATTAGTAACTGCATTATCATTTAGAAATCCAAAGTTTACGAATGAGGCATACGGCACAACACAAATTATAAAGAAAAATTCATTTGCATTAGAAGCCTACAAATATTTGACAGACTATAGTGGCTTTACGCCTTACATAGGACTAAATTTGGCGTATGACAACATCAATTATTCAGAGAAAAATAACACAACTAATTTAAGTAATACATACAATAAAATAACACCGGGAATAACTTTTGGTTGGGATATTTTACCAGGAAAGACAGAGCAATGGTTTGTATTGAGAACAAATTTACGTTGGTATCCTTTTTCAAAATTTGAAATAAACGGCAAATCTTTTAGTCAAAATCAAATTGAATATAATGTAATACAAGCTGTATTCTACCCGTCAAGGTTTAAAAATGTAAAAAGTAAAAAAAATAAATAAAATTATGGTAAAATTAAAAATAGCACTTCCGATAATTCTTGTAATAGTTTATACAGGACTAATTCTTTTGTCATCAATCTATCTTAAAACAGCAAAATTATTTTCAATTTCTACGAATACATATATAAATTTTCAAGCAAATTATCAAATTATCCTTTTAGGAATAACGTTGCTATCATTAGTAACTACTTACTTTTTAAACAGAGTGACATTTACAAACTTTTTTACGTTTGGTAATCTTTCTGCTACATCAGAAGAAATGAAATTATTTGGTATTAAGGCGGGAGACAGCTGGCTTAAAACAGGAATTTCATTGACAATCATTATAAGCTTGGTGACGGGAATATTTATGTTTTTTCAATTGAAAAATGTAACTATTGAATGGGAGCAATTGCAAAGCGGAATATTTTGGATTTTACTATTCTCACTAACAAATTCATTTGGTGAAGAAATGATTTATAGAATGGGTATTGTATCACCGTTGATAAAGCTTCTTTCTCCAATGACCATTTTTATAATTTCAGCAATACTTTTTGGTCTCCCACATTTAGCAGGGATGCCAAGCGGACTTATTGGTGCTACAATGGCAGGTGTTTTAGGACTTGTTTTAGCAAAATCATTGTACGAGACAAATGGTTTTTTTTGGGCTTGGACAATTCACTTTATTCAAGACATAATAATTATTGGGGCATTATTTTTACTTTCTACCAAGACTACTTAATTCATTAAAAAAATAGACCCGTATAAAGCCCAGCAGGTAACAGCGGCTTAGCAAAAGTAGGTAAATCTACAGTAGGTTGGTTCTTTGGTTTTAAGTTGCATTTTATTATAAATGATAAGGGAAAATTCTCTCTTTCTATATCTCACAGGGCAATATAAGCGATAGTAATGTCAGACTAATTACTCGAATGACCAAGGAAATATTTGGAAAAATGTTTGGCGATAAAGGCTATATCAATAAAGTATTAGCAGATTTATTATTCGATGATGGATTACAATTAATAACTGCAGTAAGAAGAAATATGAAAGAAAAAGCATTGAGCAACGAAGAAAAATTATTGCTCAGAAAACGCTCTGTAATTGAAACAGTAAATGATGTACTAAAAAATATTTACCAAGTAGAGCACACAAGACATAGAAGTATTGCAGATTTTATTTTAAACATCATGGGAGCTATTTGCAGCTTACTTTTTTTTTCCTAAGAAACCTTCTATTAAAAAAGATATTAAAGAAACTAATCCTCTGCTAATAGAACAAATAAATCAACCAAAATTAATAGCTGCTTAAACCGAACTCAGGTTTAATAGCATTTTATAAAAGTAAAAAACAAAAAAAAGGGACCAAGATAAAAATCTAGTCCCGCTTTAAAATCCAATATCCTATGAAAAACCTTTGTAAAAATAGGAACATATAATCAAATAAACAAATATTTTTAAAGTTTTTTGTAGAAATTCTTCTACAATATATGATTTTTAGTTAATTTATATATTAACTTTTTGATTTAAAGCCCTTTATTTCAAAAATAAAATTATCTTCTCATTCTTTCTCTACCTATAACAACACTCAATTTTAAATTGAAAGTAAAATAAGCATCCTTATTAGTAACAGTACCTCTTTTTCCGTCTATTCCAGCATGGTTTAATATTTGCCTATCATATAACAATTTGGCATTTGCTTCTTGTTGTGGAGTAAGATATTTAGAAAACAAAGCTGGGTCAATATAGGTGGTACTTAAATCATCTATGTAATCAGTAAAAGTTTTACGATATACAAATTCTCCTCTAAGGTTTACCAAAGGTGATAATTCGTATTTTAAACCGGCACCTAAAGGAATATTTATTTGAGATAAGTTATAATTTTTTCTTCCATATTCAGCAAAACCTTGTCCTTCGGTATGCAAGGGTTGTAAATCAATCCATCTATTGCTTCCTGCTAATTTTGTTTGTGGGTTAAAAGAAAAATAACCAACTCCAGCAATAATATATGGCGATGTTCTTGGTGGAGCATCATCTCTTGCTGGCCAATCTATAAAAATGTACTTTGGGTGTATTTCTAATAATAATGCTACTTCCGAAATATAGCTTCTAAAATTTAAGTTTCTATTAAACCTTTCAAATGCAATATCAGTAACTGGTACATTTGATAGTACTTTATCATTTGCCGATATTTTACCAAATGTACCTTCTAACCTTAAAGCTACTGCGTTTTTATATGCTACACTAAAAAACACTCCGCCACTTGCATGAGTGTATCCAATATTTAGGTCTTTAAAAAATTTGCGCCCTATACCCTTTGTGCCTCCAATATCAGTTAAAGAGTTCATAGCATTTAATGATATACCAGCTTCGTACAATATTGGGCTATCATAATACTCATCATCAAAAAAGTAATATTGTGCAATTGCATTATTATGAGTGCTCATAAATAAAACAATCATACTAAGCGCTAAAAAAAATTTTTTCATTTTTTTAATTTTAAATAGGATTTTGTGTAAATTAATAGTATTTTCCTCTTAAAAAGAAAATAATATTAAATTTTTATATTAATACGTAAAATTTACAAATTTGTTTCAACCCACATACTTCACATTTTGGTTTTCTTGCCAAACAAATGTATCTTCCATGCAAAATTAACCAATGATGAGCTTTATACACAAGCTCTTTAGGTATATTTTTTATTAATTGTTTTTCGCAAGCCTCTGGCGTTTTTGCCAAAGTAGTTAAGCCTAATCTTGCACTTACTCTAAAAACATGTGTATCTACAGCCATATTAGGTTGATTATCAATTACAGAAGTTACCACATTTGCCGTTTTTCTACCCACACCAGGCAATTCTATTAATTCACTTACTGTCATAGGTACATTTCCATTATATTTTTCCATGAGCATTTTACTCATACCTGCAAGGTGTTTGGCCTTATTATTTGGATATGATATACTTTTTATTAACGTAAAAATATCATCTATTATTGCATTACTCATAGCTTTTGCATCAGGATATTTTGCAAAAATTGCTGGGGTTGTTATGTTTACCCTTTTATCGGTACACTGTGCCGATAAAATTACAGCTACCAATAATTGAAATGGATTATCGTATAATAGCTCGGTTTCGGCATTTGGAGCATGCTCCAAAAAATAATTTATAAAGAAAGTGTATCGCTGTTTTTTTGTCATAAAAAATGCCCGCAATTTTACGGGCATATAGTTTTTTAATTTCTTATTACTTTAATGTATCCAATTCTAAAATTCCTCGTTTAGAATAATTAAAAATATTATCCACCGAACGTTTGTCTGGGGATATTAACTTTATTTTATCAAGTTTGTTTTTTGCTATTTTAAGGTCTTTAAACCTTTCTTGAAGCAAAGTATCTACTTCTAATTGTTGCTCTATATGGTATATTTTTTCAGGAGGTGCTTCATTATAAAGAAATTGAACCAACTCTTCCTGTGTAATTTCTGTCATAAAATATTTTGTATCGTTAAATAGTGTTTCATTTTAATAAAAACGCAATACACAAAAAAATATTGTGTATTAAAAAATTAATTTTTATAGATAAAGAGCTCTTCATTGTCTTTTTTCATATAAAACCTTTCTCTTGCATATTTTTCTATAGATGCTGCATCTGTTTTAAGTAAAAGCAATTCTTTTTTTGTTTCCTTTATTTCCGATAATAAATGTTGTTCACTAATTTTCAAGTTTTTTAATTTACTATTTCTATCAATCATTAACCCAACATCTTTGGGGTCAAAAAACAACATCCATACTATAAAAGCCAATATAGTTATAATATATTTATTTTTTAAATAGCCAAAAATATGTTTGAATGTTTTAATATTCATAATCAAATGTAATAAAAAACCAACTAAGTTTATTAATATTTTTTGCTAAAAAACCAATTAGTCTCTAATGAAGTGACTAATTGGTTCTTAATTCTATTTTCAGTTCTTTTAATTACTATTTACCAAACTTTACTTTACCAGATGGATAAATGCCACTATCGGCCAATATTTCTTCGATACGTATAAGTTGATTGTATTTTGCCATACGATCGCTACGGCTTGCTGAGCCCGTTTTTATTTGCCCACAATTTAATGCTACTGCTAAATCTGCTATGGTACTATCTTCAGTTTCGCCACTTCTATGACTCATTATAGTATTGTAACCAGCATTTTGAGCCATGCTTACTGCATTTATGGTTTCGGTAAGTGTACCTATTTGGTTTACTTTTACTAATAACCCATTTGCAATTTCTTCTTTTATACCTCTTTCTAATCTATCTACATTGGTTACAAATAAATCGTCGCCTACAATCTGACATTTTTTACCAACAGCATCGGTTAGCATTTTCCACCCTTTCCAATCATCTTCTGCCATACCATCTTCTATAGATATAATAGGGTATTGTTTTACCCAACTTTCCCAATATTTTACCAATTGCTCACTGGTCATTTTTTTACCATCGCTTTTATGAAAAATGTACTTTTTCTCTTTGGCATTCCACAACTCACTATTTGCTGCATCCATTGCAATCCCAATTTGGCTACCAGTTTTATAGCCTGCTACTTGTATGGCGGTAAGTACTGTTTCTATTGCTTCTTCGTTACTTTGTATATTTGGCGCAAAACCACCTTCGTCGCCCACATTTGTGCTATATCCTTTTTTCTTTAATACTGTTTTTAACGCATGAAAAATTTCTACTCCCCATTGTAATCCTTCGCTAAAAGATTTTGCTCCTACGGGCATTACCATAAATTCTTGAAAATCTATTTTATTATCGGCATGCGCTCCGCCGTTTAAAATATTCATCATTGGTATTGGTAGTACTTTTGCATTAGTACCGCCTATATATCTGTACAAAGGCAAATTTGCTTCTAACGCAGCAGCTTTTGCTACAGCTAAACTTACAGCTAGTATGGCATTTGCGCCAAGTTTACTTTTGTTTTTGGTACCATCTAGCGCTATCATCATAGCATCTATACCTGTTTGGTCTGCTACTTCCCAGCCCAATAAATTTTCGGATATTAAGCCATTTACATTATTTACAGCTTTTAATACCGATTTGCCGCCATAATAGTTTTTTTTATTATCTCTTAACTCTGCTGCCTCATGTATGCCAGTACTTGCACCACTAGGTACAGCTGCTCTTCCTAACCTTTCGTTTTCGGTTAGTACGTCCACCTCTATAGTTGGATTACCTCTACTGTCTAAAATTTGTCTTGCATGAATGGATGCGATATAGCTCATTTGTAAATTGTTTTAATAGCCCCCCAAATTTCCTATAAAGTAAAAATTTGAACGCCGTTTTTATTAAATTGTTTTCTTTTTTGCACTTATTTTTTGCATGTTTCCTATTGAGTTTTATCAATGGATTTCATCAAATTTAATAAAAAAAATTAACCGATAAAAATTTCATTTAAAATGTAGCAGTTTTAAATTCAATTAAAAAATCTTCACAATCAAAATTATATATTTGCACCATGCAGTTTTCTCAAGTAATAGGACAAGAACAACTAAAGTTACAACTTACACAAATGATACAACAAAATAGGCTTAGCCACGCCTTGTTGTTTTTAGGTAAAGAAGGTAGCGGAGGTTTGCCATTGGCATTAGCATTTGCACAATACATTACTTGCGAAAAAAACCCATTGCAAGCAATTCGTAAAAAAGTTTTACCTGTTACCGAAACTTCATTGTTTGGTAATGTACAAGAAGAAAAAGGTAATGAAAAAGAGTTTATAGATGCATGTGGAGTATGTGCAGCCTGTACTAAGGCTACCAAACTTATACACCCCGATATTCATTATTCGTACCCTGTAATACCTAAAAAGAGTGGAGATAAACCTTTAAGCTCCGATTATATAACTGAGTGGAGGGATTTTGTAACAACTACACCTTATGGCAATTTATTTGATTGGTTGCAAACTATAAATGCCGAAAATAAGCAAGGCAACATTACATCTGATGAGTGTAACGATATTATACGAAAAATGAGCTTAAAAAGTTTTGAGAGCTCTTTCAAAATTCTTATTATTTGGATGCCCGAAATGCTTGGCAAAAACGGAAATAAATTATTAAAACTTATAGAAGAACCACCGCCAGATACACTTTTTTTTCTGGTAGCAGAAAACGAAACACAAATATTACCTACCATTATTTCTCGTACTCAATTGGTAAAAATACCAATACTACAATCCGAAGACATTGCTAATGCACTATCAAAAAACGAAAATATAGCTATAAATAAAGCACAACAAATAGCTTCTATAAGCCAAGGTAATTATCATGAAGCCATACAACAATTGCAACATAGCGATAACGATTGGGAAGTGCTATTAAGAGATTGGCTTAACAGTATTTTAAAAAGCGGACCCGTAGCACAAATAAAATGGATAGAAGAAGCTGCAAAGCTTGGAAGAGAAAAACAAAAACAATTTTTAAAATATTTTACACATATTTTACAACAATCTATACGCCTTAGTGCCACAAGCACAAAAGATATAGACCCTGCAAATGTAGATTTTGCCATACGTTTCAATAAACTTTGTAGCATAGAGCAGCAGCAAGCTATTGCCGAAGAATTGGATAAAGCAACTTACTATATAGAACGAAACGCCAATGCTAAAATGCTCTTTCATGCACTTACCATAAGGTTATACCATATTATTAGTAACAAATCATTAATTTTGGTACAATGAGGTAAAAAATTTTACCACAAAGGACACAAAGGTTACACAAAGAAAATATTTGAGCTAAAACCAACTTAGCTTACTTTGTAATCTTTATTTCGTTGTGTAAAAAAACAATTTTAAAAAACCATCGCAAATAATTAGCGATTAAAAATAAATAATATGGCATGTGGAAGTTGCGGTACAGGAACAACACCTGGAGGTTGCCAAAGTAAAGGAAGTTGTAGCAGCGGCTCTTGTAATAGAATGAACGTACACGACTGGTTGGCAAACCTGCCCTTTGCCGACCCCGAAAGTAGCTGCCGAATAGTAGAAATAAGTTTTAACAACGGTAGTAGAAAAGACTATTATAAAAACTCAACATTGCACTATTTCGAAAAAGGCGAAATGGTAGCGCTAGAAGGTGTAAGTGGGTTTGATGTAGGTATGGTAAGCCTAACAGGCGAACTTGTACGTTTGCAACTCAAAAAAAACAAGATAGACGAAAAAAGCCCAGATATAAAAAAAATACTACGCCGTGCTACCGATAGCGATTTGGAAAAACTGAAAGAAAATAAAGCCAAAGAAGCACAAGTACTTATTAGAAGCAGAGCAATGGCTCGCCACCTAAATTTAGATTTAAAAATGGCTGAGGTAGAAGTACAAGCCGATGGCAGAAAAGCTACATTTTTTTACATAGCCGATGATAGGGTAGATTTTAGAGAATTAATAAAACTATACGCAGGAGAGTTTAAGGTAAAAGTAGAAATGAAACAAATAGGCGCTAGGCAAGAAGCAGGAAAAGTGGGCGGTATTGGCTCATGCGGCAGAGAGCTTTGTTGTGCTACATGGCTTACCGATTTTAAAAGCGTAAATACCAATGCTGCCCGTTACCAAAATTTAAGTATAAACCAAACAAAATTAAGTGGGCAATGTGGCCGTTTAAAATGTTGTTTAAATTTTGAGTTGGATACTTATATGGATGCTCTACAGTTTTTTCCGAAAGATGCAGATACATTAGAAACTGCAAAAGGAAGAGCTTTTTTGGTAAAAAAAGATATTTTTAAAAACCTTATGTGGTATGCTATGGCCGGTGGTGGCAACCATTATCCATTAACATTAGAAACAGTAAAAAAAATACGGGCACAAAATAAAGAGGGTATAAAACCAGAAGAGTTAGATGTAGCCGAAATAGCAAGCAGCAAGCCTAAAGAGGTAGAGCCAGAGTATGCAGATATTGTAGGACAAATAAGCTTAAAAAGTTTAGAAAAAACTACACGTAAGCGTAGAGACAAAGAGCGTAGCCAACAACAAAACCAACAAAGACCACAACAGCCAAACCAACAACGCAGACCACAACAAGCCAATCCTCTAGGTGCAAATGAGCAGCGACCAGTACAGCAACAGCGCCCACCACAAAATAAGGGTGCAAAGCAACAGGCTGCACGTACACCACAAAATAAAAATAATAACAACAGAAACCGCCCACAAGGTCCAAAACCACCGCAGCAAAAAAAAGAAGATGGTGGTAGCAAGTAATAAATTTTAAACCATTTTGTTTGTATAAATAAAATGGTTTTTTAAATTTAATTATAAATAAAACGTATTCAATTATACATATATCATGTCTATTATTATCACCAACCTTTCCAAAACTTACGGCACACAAAAAGCAGTAAACAATATTTCATTTAATGTTGGCAAAGGAGAAATTGTGGGTTTTCTTGGACCAAATGGAGCTGGAAAAAGCACCACAATGAAAATGATAACCGGTTACTTAGATGCAGATGCAGGTAGCATCAATGTATCTGGTATTGATGTTAGTAAAGAAAATATTGAGAGCAAGAAAAAGATAGGTTATTTGCCCGAAGCTAATCCTTTGTATTTTGAAATGTATGTAAGAGAATATTTGCATTTTGTAGCTGGAATACACCAAATAAATAATGCAACAGAAAGGGTAGAAGAAATAATAAAAACCGTAGGCCTTTTATTGGAAGCCAACAAAAAAATAGGGCAACTTAGCAAAGGGTATAAACAGCGTGTAGGCCTTGCAGCTGCACTTATACACGAACCGGAAGTGCTAATTTTAGATGAGCCAACAAGTGGTCTTGACCCAAACCAAATTGTAGAAATAAGAAATGTAATAAAAGCATTATCGAAAAATAAAACTGTTTTATTTTCATCGCATATTTTGCAAGAGGTAGAAGCTATTTGCGACAGAGTAATTATTATTAACAAAGGTAATATTGTAGCCGATGATAGTTTGCAAAACCTACAAAAAAATGATGGTAAACAACTATTTGTTTCGGTATCATTTCAAGAAGAAGTAAGCAAAGATTTATTGATAAATTTATTGGCAGTAGAAAGTATTAGTGTAAATGGAAATAAATTTAGAATACAAACAACTAATGCTGAAAACTTACGCAAACAATTATTACAATTGAGTATTGATAAAAATTTGAATATTGTTTCTTTACAAAACGAAAGCAGTAGTTTGGAAGATGTTTTTAGAGATTTAACAAATAATAAACCATTATAACTCTAACAAAGTTAAAATTTCAAAATTTATTTTTTCTTTTAGTATATCAAATTCAATTTTTGAAAACGAAGGTGTAAAATATTCAATTGTTATTTCTACCCCATCTTTATTTATACTAGTTAAGCTTACAGTGCTGCTTAAAATATTTTCTTGATAATTTTTTAGTTTTGTTTTAATTGCCTCCACTAAATTTTTTATTTTTTCACTTTTAGGTTTATCTAAAAGTGTAAGTTTTATTTCGGCCCTGCGCTGATTTCTCATTGTTAAATTATCTACAACACTATCAACCATTTGTTTATTGGGAACTGTAACCAAAGTACGTTCTACTGTACGTATTCGTGTACTACGTAAGCCTATTTTTTCTACTTTACCTTTTACCGCATTTACAGTAAGCGTATCGCCAGTTGTAAATGGCTTATCAAAAAATATAATAAATGAAGCTATTAAGTTTTCTAAACTTTCTTTTGCGGCCAATGCTATGGCTGCGCCTACAATGCTTAGGCTTGTAAGTAATGTGCCTACTGGCTGATTAAAACAAGCCTTTAATAAAAATAAAAAGCTAAGAATTACAACCAATACTTTTAAAAAATCTCTTAAAAAAAACACCAATTGGTCGTCGCCTTTTTCTTTAGTTGTGGCAGCTTTTTGCTCCATTACCAAGGCTATAAAATCTATAATACGTAGCATTAAAATAGTAAAAGCTATTATGATAATTGCTGCACCAATTTTTTCTATAATATTTTCGCTAGGCTGTCCATAAATAGCAAATTGTAAAGCTGTTGGAAAATTTAATTTATCAATTGCAAAAACAGTTATAGATACAATTAAAAACCAGCCAATTGGTTCTATTACCAAATCTACAAAGCTATTCTTATTTAAGTTTTTCCAAATGCTGTTTACAACCTTAAATAAAAGTGATGCTATATATCTTGAAAAATATTTTTTTAGTACAATAGTTACAAATACTATTGCCAATACATACAAATAATTTTTTACTGTATTGTCTAAAATAATATTGTCTAAAAAATTCATTAAAATCCTTTTATTTTATTTGATAAATTTCTAACCCAGTACTTTTTAGTAAATACAATTTGCCATTTATAGCTCTAATGGTAATGCTGTTATCAAAAATATTTGATAAATTATATGTTTTGATATTCATTGATTTTAACTGGTAGCTCTGCATTGTATTTTGCACAAAACCATATATATTATTGTTAGATACCGAAACGTTTTTCCAATGCAAAAAAGGCAATTGGCTTTTAAGCGATCCATAATAATCAAAAACATAAAAACCATTATTGGGATCATATAAATATACAAATCCATTTTGATCAAATATTTCTGTTGGGCTTGGCACATTTTCAAATATTTGACGCCAGTCGTTACTTTCGCTTAAAACAATACCATCATCATTTATTTTTTTTAGTTTGAATTCTTGCTCATCAAAAAGCCAAATATTGTTATCGTAAGAGGTTGCTATTGTTTTTGTATTAAAAATATTTAGTTTTTTTAAGTTAATTGTATTTCTTAAACTTAAAAACCTATCGAGTGTAATTATGGTTGAATAACTTTTATAAAATAATAATATTTTTAATGGGTTACTTACATTTATTGAGGTTGGGTTTCCAAATTTTTTTACATTATTATACACTGCTACCGAATCGCCATTTGCATTTATTTTTTTTAACTGTTTGCTTTGGTTTATTAAATAAATATTATCTAACACATCTACATCAAAGTAGGAAAAATTTCCATTTATTGTTTTTATTAAAGTAAAGTTGGAGTCTATTTTTGAACTTTTTGCATTGCTATCAGTATTAAATATATGTTTATTTTGTGCGCATGCACACAAGTTTAGGGTTAAACTAAAAAAAATGTAATATCCAAATTTTATATATTTCAATTTCATTTTTTATAGTATTCTAATGATATATTTTCTCCATCAAAAACGGCATAGGTAAAATAATTTATCCAATCGCCTAAATTAATGTACCTGCTTTTTGTGTGAAGTGCTACATTTAAAGGTAAGTGTCTATGCCCAAAAATGAAATAATCGTAGTGCTGCTTTTGCAATATTTCTTTTGCGTAAATAACCAGCCATTCTTTTTCTTCGCCTAAAAAGACTTCATCTGCTTTGCCAGTTTTTGCTCTGCTTTTTTTGCTAAAATAATCTGCTACACCAATACCTATATATGGTGGCAACATACCAAACAATGCCTGACAAAGTTTATTTCTAAATATTTTTTTAATAAATTTATATCCAGTATCTCCCGGACCTAACCCATCGCCATGGCCAATTAAAAAAGATTTGTTTGAAAAAGTAAATGCCTTAGGCTCAAAATATATTTCAATATTTAGTTCTTTTTGGAAATAATCTTTCATCCACATATCATGATTACCAACAAAAAAATGTAATACAATACCAGCATCGGTAAGCTCTGCCATTTTACCTAAAATACGTACATAACCTTTTGGCACTACATTTTTGTACTCGTACCAAAAATCGAATAAATCGCCTACAATAAAAATTTCTTTTGCGGTTGGTTTTATTTCATCTAAAAACTGTACAATTTTTTTTTCTCGTATTAGGCTACACGATGCATTCGGAGCACCCAAGTGAAAATCAGATAAGAAATATATTTTTTTTTGTTCTTGCATTCAACAAATTATTATAAATTTTTTTGTTGAAAGTATTGTACCAAATCGTTCGTTTCTATTTTTGGGCAATTATCCAAACTGCCGTTATACCAATAAACCCATGTTTGCAACATTTCGCCATTGCAATTTACATCGACTATTTCTCTTTTATACATTGCAGTTTCCCCCACTTCTACATGTAAGCCTTCATAGTCATCTAACTGTTCAAATGCCCACGAAAATTCATCAGTATTATTCAAGCTATATATTTCGCCAATAATAACACTTTGGTTATTACTTGCTATTGCCACAGGATAATTATCTTTTTCGTAAAATTTTCCGTTAACAAATCCTTCGCCAAAATAAGAAAAATATTTTGTAAGGTAATCGTACGCAGGGTTTTTAAAACCACTACGCAGTGAGCCATACACAAAAAGATGTTTAATTATATTGTTCATATTTCAAATGTATATTAATCTTTTACCAAAATTACAAATAATCTTCATCTTCCTTCTTTTGTTCTCCTTCAAATAATTTATCTACAGCTCCTGCCATCATCGGAAATTTTTCTTTCACAAATTCTTTTACAGTATCTAATGCCATTATACTTTGTTCGGCTGTAATACCTGCTGTAGTCATTATTTTGTTTACCAATTCATCCATAATAATTTTTTTATTTTTAATCAATATCGTATCTATCTACTTTTTCAATGCCCTTTAATTGCAACAAAGCTGTTACTAGCCTTTCTAACTCTTCTTTATCTTTTACAAATACTTTTACATTACCTTCAAAAATACCATCGTTTGCCTCTATAGACATTGCCGAAATATTTACTTTTAAATCGCTACTAATAAGATTTGTAATTTTATTTATTACACCTACATCATCTAATCCTAATATTTTTAAGCCTGTAAGAAAAGATATTTCTTTGTTTTTTGCCCATTTTGTTTTTACAACTCTGTGCCCATAATTTGCTAATAATCTTGTAGCATTGGGGCATGTTGTTCTATGTATTTTTAAACCTTCGCCAGTGGTTACAAAGCCAAAAACAGCATCGCCAGGTATGGGTTTGCAACAGTTAGCAAGTGTGTACATTATTTTATCGCTACTTTCGCCAAATATAATTAACTCTGTATCTTTTTTGCCTACAGGCTTTAAACTTGGGTCGTAAGCAGGTTTATCTTCGGTAGTTTTTATAGGCTTTGGCATCGCCAATTTATCGCCATGTACTGTAAAATCTTTTAGCTCTTTTAGGTCTATTTTTTTTATAGCAATTTCATACAGTAAATCTAAAGTACTGTGTATTTTATAAAATTGACAAAGTTCTTCCATATTTGCCACACTATTTGCAGCACCCATACCCTCAAGCTTTTTTTGCAAAATATATTTTCCATCATCTGCTATCGTTCTTTTTTCTTCTTTTAACGAATCTTTTATTTTTGTTTTTGCCTTGCTTGTTACTACAAAGTTTAACCATTCGGTATTTGGCTTTTGCTTTGCACTTGTTATAATTTCTATTTGATCGCCACTTTTTAATTTGTAGCTTATTGGCACCAATTTGTGATTTACTTTTGCGCCAATACACTTGCTACCTACAGCTGTATGTACACCAAATGCAAAGTCTAATGCTGTAGCACCAACTGGCAACATTTTCACTTCGCCTTTTGGTGTATATACAAAAATTTCTTCTGTTAAAAACGATGTTTTAAAATCCTGCAAAAAATCTAAGGAATTACTTTCGCTGTTTTCGAGGCTTTCTTTTATTTGGCTAAACCATTGGTCAAATCTACTTTCGTCAGTAGCTCCTTCTTTGTATTTCCAATGTGCAGCTAATCCTTTTTCGGCAATTTCATTCATACGTTTTGTACGTATTTGTACTTCTACCCACTTGCCTTGTGGACCCATTACTGTGGTGTGCAAAGCTTCGTAGCCATTGCTTTTTGGGTTGCTTAGCCAATCCCTAAGCCTTTCGGGGCTTGGGTTATAAGCGTCTGTAATTATGCTATATACTTTCCAGCATTCTTCTTTTTCTTTGGTGGGTTGGGCATTTACCAAAATTCTAATTGCAAATAAATCATACACTTCTTCAAAAGCTACGCCTTTCTTTTTTATTTTATTCCAAATAGAATGTATACTTTTTGGTCTTCCATAAATTTCAAAATCAAACCCAAGCTCCACTAATTTTTCTTTTAATGGTTTTATAAAATCGGCAATGTATTTTGTTCTTTCTTTTTTAGTGTCTTGTAATTTTTGTGCAATAAATTTAAAAGTATCTGGCTCCATGTATTTCATGGCCAAATCTTCCATTTCGGTTTTTATGTTGTACAAACCCATACGGTGTGCAAGCGGAGCATATACATATACTGTTTCGCTAGATACTTTTAATTGCTTTTCCCTTTTCATGCTATCCATGGTACGCATGTTGTGTAAGCGGTCGGCAAGTTTTATTAAAATTACCCTTGGGTCGTCAGTTAGGGTAAGCAAAATCTTTTTAAAATTTTCGGCTTGTTGGGTTGTATTGTTATCTAATACTGTAGATATTTTTGTAAGCCCATCTACAATTTTTGCAATTTCACTACCAAACTCTCTTTGTACATCTTCTATCGTAATATCAGTATCTTCTACAGTATCGTGTAGTAATGCACAAATTGTACTACGTACTCCAAGTCCAATTTCTTGTACACAAATCATTGCAACAGCAAGTGGGTGCAAAATGTAAGGCTCGCCACTTTTTCTACGCATCGTTTTATGAGCATCTGCAGCCATTTCAAATGCGTTTCTCAACAAAACTTTATCGCCAGGTTTTATATTTACCTTTAGCGATTTTAGCAAAGCCTTATACTCTCTAAGAATTAGTTTTCTTTCTTCTTCATCGTTGAGTGTATAAGGCACAATAATATTTTCTGTAGTTACATCCATGCATTACGAATGTACTGAAAAATTTAGTAAAAAGAAAAATTAGGTCTTTCATATACAAAGCATTATGCTTAGCTTTCTGTGTGGCTTGATTTTTATCAAATTATTTGAATTTAATTTTAGATATCATTGCATGTAATTTTAAGAAAGTAAAGAGGGAGAAAGAGTTTATTTATTAATGGCATTATAAAATTATTTCTTTTAAATGACACATAATATTACTAATAAACAAAAAAGTATTTTATTGTAAAAACAAAAATTTATTTTTGGCATTATTCAAAATTCACTAAAAATTTGAATTCAAATTTATTTCATACAGAAGCAAGTAATTTAATTTGTAAATAATTTTCTTAACTTATCACTCATGCACAAATATGTTTTCTTTTTCCTTTTTGTATTTTCATTTACAAAATTAATAGCACAGGATAATCCATTTATTCGTCTTGTGGAACTTACAAAACCCGTAAATACAGTAACCAAGGCAAAGCAGTTTATTATTGGCAGTACTTGTAAAACATGCTTGCTTACTATAAATGAAAATAAAGTAAAAGTGTATAGTACTGGCGCTTTTGCTTACGAAATAAACTTAAACCCTGGCGACACAAGTTTTCTTGTTAAAGCTACTAATGCAGCAGAAAAAACGGTAACCAAAACCATAGGTTTTTCTTATGCATTACCTAAACCAGTCGAGGCTGTAAAAACACTTGGTATCGAAAGTATTCAAACTTATCCGGAGGGTAATTTAATTTTGAATACTGGCGATAAAATACAATTTAAAGTAAAAGCATATCCAGGTTGTAATGTAAGTGCTATAAATGGTGCTGTATTGTATGAGTTACCAACTAGTGTTACTAAAGGTATGGCTGGCATTTATCAGGGAGAGTATATTATAAAAGCCACCGATAGTTTTGCAGCAAAAAAAATACCCATTGCTATAAGTAAAGATGGGCAACTGGTAGTTGTAGAAACAAAAAATACATTTGCCATCTTAAATCCATTAAGTAGCGATGTATGTATAACCAAAGGTAGGCTTGCACATTTACTGTATGGCCTTGGAGATGATAGGTTAGGAGGCGCAAAAATTGGGTATATAGATAGTATGATTCCACTAAAAATAATTGGTAAAGTTGGAGGTAATTATAAAGTACAATTAGCACCATACAAAACAGCTTATATACCCGATGATGTGGTTACACTTGCACCAAAAGGAACCTTTGCAGGATCGGCTTTAACTGAGCGCTGGCAAGTATTTGGCGATAGTGTTTACGATTATGTAGCTGTGGGGCTTACAAGTAAGTTGCCTTACCAATCGGTGCAAGAAATAGAGCCCTCAAAAATTGTGGTAGATGTATTTGGTGCTACTAATAATACCAATTGGATAACCCAATTACAAACCTGTAAAGAAATAAAAAATGTAACATATGAACAAATACAAGATGGTGTTTTTCGTATAACAATTTTTTTAAATCACAAGCAACTTTGGGGGCATAGTGTTTATTACAAAGGTAATTTACTAATCATAAAAATAAAACAACAGCCTCAAAATTTAGCATTAAAAAATTTAACGTTTGCAGTTGATGCAGGGCATGGTGGCAGCAATACTGGTGCAGGTGGTCCTACTGGAGCTTCCGAAAAAGAAATTACTTTGGCTTTGTCTTTAAAACTACAACAAGCCTTACAAAAAGAAGGGGCAAAAGTAATAATGACAAGGGTTGTTGAAAAATTTGTTGATAATAAAGAGCGTATTTTAATTTATAGAGATAACACTCCCGATTTGTTAATAAGCATACATCTAAACTCATCTGCCGACCCAATAAATGTAGGAGGCACAAGTTCTATGTATAAATATATTGGGTTCAAAAATTTAAGCTCCTCTATTCATAAACGTATGCTAGAGCTTGGGTTAAAAGAATATGGCAATATAGGAGCATTTAATTTTATGCTCAATAGCCCTACCGAATATCCTAATGCTTTGGTAGAAACTTTATTTCTTAGCAACCCTGCTGAGGAAGAGCTTGTGTTAAATCCTGTTTTTCAGGATAAAATGATTGCAAAAATTTTACTTGGTATAAAGGATTTTTTGGGAGATGTTGCTAGAGATAAATAATGTTTTATATACACACATAAAATCATTACCAAACAGATGAATGAGTTTGATAATCTAAGAAAGCAAATAGAAAATTTTTCTGCTATACCAGATTCTGATTGGGAGCTGCTGTTACCGCACCTGCACATAAAAACCCTCCGCAAAAATGAATTATTTATTGCCGAATCAAAAAAAGCAAATGAAGTAGGCTTTGTTATAAGTGGAATGTTGCGCCAATTTTATACAAAAGATGGCGAAGAAAAAACTACTTATTTCTTTTTTGAAAATCATTTTGTTTGCGCTTATTTCAGTTGCATTACTAAAAAGCCATCGCTTATAACCATTGAGGCATTGAGTGATGTAACTTATATTTCATTCCCCTACTCCATACTAGAAAGCCTATATGAACAAAGCATGGCTTGGCAAAAATTTGGCAGGCGCTTAGCCGAATATTTGGGCATGGGGCTCGAAGAAAGAATGGTAAGCCTCTTGGTACAAAGTCCTGAGGAGCGCTACCTCTCTTTACTGGCAAGCAACAAACAAAAAATTATTGAAAGAATACCACAGCACTATATTGCAAATTATTTAGGCATCACGGCTGTAAGTATGAGCCGCATACGCAACAGGGTTTTAAAAAAATAATTGATTACTTTTTTTCTAAACTTCCCAAATGGGTATTTTTAAACCCATCAAAATGTTTTAGGCCGTATCCAAAAACCCTATCAAAAGATGCATGGGCAAACAGCAATATGCCAATTGACAGCATTACATCAGCATGCAAATAAAAACCAATCACAGCAACCAAAATTGCGATACCCTTGTGGTGAAATATATTGTAACAAATAGCTCCCATTTTGGTGTTTATCAAATAGCCCAGCATAGAAATATCTGGCGAGAAAAAAATGATGGCCCATAACCAAATCGGTAACCCCAAATTGTATATTCTTAACAAATAAATGCCCATTGCGGCCATAGCAACTTCTTCTAGTTTTAAAACAACTTTCATATTTAATTATTTTCCACAAAATTATTTTAGCGAAAATTTGTTGACGATAACATAAGATAAGAAATAGGAAATAGAGGAAAAAGAAAATGCCAACTTGATAAAATTCGACATTTTAGAAGGAAATTAGCTAAAATTTTAAAAAATCATTATTTAATTAAAATCATTCCTTGAAAGATTACAATCTCCTAACAAAACTAAGCAATCTCGATTTTTCATTAAACTAGAGGCAGCAATAAGGTCATCCATAGTTCCAGTTATAAGCTCATCGATTTTTGAATTATAGAATTCTTTCATCTTATTAAATGAAACTTCAATTAATTCGTCATTTTCTAGAAAAGTTTTAATTCCAAAATTTTCACATGTATAAAATACATCTGAATAGTCAAATATTATTTCTATTTCATCGTCATAGCCAATAAATGAATGACAACCAGTATCAATTAATTTATAAGCAAGATTTTTACCTGTAGAACATGCTGTTGAGTAGAAGAATGAATTTGCAAAATGGTGAGCATTTGCAGCACTAATGAATATTTCATTTGAAATAAACTCATCACAATTACCATGTGATAGTGCAATAAAAATAAATTTTTTCCCAGCAAATTTAGCTAGAATCGAATTGATATTTATTTCAGTACAATTTAAACCTGAAATCGAAATATTATCAACAAAATTATTAGACTTAATAGTTAAATAAATATCAGCGTGACTGCTTTCAAAGTATTCTCCAAGTGTTCCATCGTTGTCATCATAAGCGATTATCGTATTAATCATCTAGTTCGGTTTTTTTTCTTGAAAGCAAATCAATGGTAAGTTTTAATATATTTTTTTCCATTTTTTTTCCAATTTCGGTTTGCTGTCTTATACTTTCAAGAATATTATTTAGAGTATAAGTTTTGCCGTCTTTAGTTTTTAAATATGGATCATCTCTTTTTTCAACGGGTTGTTTAAAAATCCAATCTTCCAAAACTGCATCAATTCTAGCGTCTAATTTATGTGAAGCATCTTCTACTAACTCTATAATTTTAGAATAATCTGTTGTAACACTTTCCAAGGCGAAGGCATCATGATTAATTAAAAATATTAAATCTTCATTTTTTATTTTAATAACCTCATCAGCTGTTATCAAAATAATATAAACTAAAGAAGTAATCTCTCTAATATTTTTAAAAACCTGTAGCCCAGATAATTCACCTTTGCTAAAATTCATGTCAAGTATCACAATAATTTTTTGATTCAAATTATTAGTAACGTACTCTAATCCGCTATTTGAATTTTCATAGTGAATTACTTGATCTGCTCCAAATTTCATTTGAAGTTCTATCAAAAGTGGATCAACCTTTGGTATTAACCCATCATGAATTAGAACAATTTTATTTCTATTCGTCATTATTAAGTTTTATTGAAAGGTAATTTAATTTTGAATGTTGCACCTTTAGGTTTAATCTCATTTTCAACTAACTCAACTGTTCCTCTCAGGGCTTCTATTCTTTTTTCAACAATATACAATCCAATTCCTGCACCCCCTGCTTCAGCAGTCCGAGTATTATACAATCCAAAAATCCATTTTTCATCCCCTTTATTTACACCATTCCCATTATCAGAGAAATAAAGTGTAAAGTTGTTATCATCTAAGAAACCAGAGCATTTTATAGTTTTGTTATTTATACCTTGTAATGCTTTAATGGAATTAGCTATCAAATTTTGAAATATATCTTCAAAAAACTTTTTATTTGCATTAATAATAAAATCGTCTTTTATTTCAACGATAACATTTATCTTTTCCGATTTAAATGTTTGTGAATAATTCTCTAACAATAACTCCTCTATTAATTCCTTAATGCTAAAATCTTCAAAATCAATATCTGAACTAGCGTAACTCAACATAAAATCTGTTACCTTCAATAATACTGCCATTTCATCATAAATTAGATTTGCATATTGTTTAAAAAAAACATCATATTTGGCATTCGGGAAATTAATTTTAAAAAATTCAGCCATTCTTTTAATTTTCCCGAGAGAAGTTCTAATTGCATGAGAAATATTCGAAGCATAATCTTGTAAAGACATTAAGCTCAAGTAAATATTTTCTTTTCTAGTAACTTCTGTTTGAAATTTCTTTTGTTCACTAATACTTTCTGAAATAACAGTATTTAGTTCATTAATTTGAGCATTTATATTATCAAAAACCCCTTTTAAATCCGGCTTATTTTTTACCAAATCATTCTCTATTTTAGCTAGCTCTGTAGAAAAGTACTTAACTTCTTTCCCTGCTTTTAAAAGTTTTATTTCTACTAAAGTTCTTTTTGATTCTCGTTCATACATCTTCAATTCCCCCCATGCATCAAGTTGTAAAATAATAAAATCTTTTAAGTCCCTATATTCTTGATTATCCAAAAAATCTTGCCTATTAGTTGCATCTATTATTTTAGGGTTTTCAGATTGCTTTATATCAAGAATGCCGATAATTTCTCTTGTACCTACTTTATCAAATGTTCCTTGCCATCTACGTTTATCAATTCCTAAAATGTCACGTCTTTTTGAAATTGTTGCAGTACTTTCTGCAAATGGAGTTGTAATTATACCATCTCGGTATATTTTAATACCATCGATTCTTGTTTCATCATTTTTATATACTTTACCGTATTGCCTTTTAGCTGATTCATTAAAATAAAACATTTTTAAATGTATTGGTCCAAATGATTTTATTTCGACTTTTTCTAGAATTAAACTCCCACTTTCTTTGTCAAATTTTAATGTTTCTTGTTTATTTGTGACTAAATCATATCCGATCTCAGCATGATGTGAATAAAATCTTGTTGGCTCAGGTATTACTTGTTTGTTGGTAAAATTTTCAAAATCTAGAGCATTTAAATAAATATCAAACTTGGGAAATATTTTATAGAAAGGAGAAACCAATTTCCCTAATTCTCTATACAACCAATTCAAATCTTTTTCATCCCAAGAATCACTTATTTTAGAAATTATAATTTGTGTCCCATGTTCATCAGGTTCACCAATTTCCCATTCATATTTGTTATCGATTTCTGTAAAAAGAGAAAGTTGATTATTTCCCTTTGAGACTAAAGATTTATTTTCATATTCATCCCAATTAATATTTATCTTAAGCCATTTGTTTGAACCTATTTGCTTAGTACGTATTAAAACCCTTTCACCTAATTTATCTACTGCAAATCTTCCAATTCCTTTTTCGCCAACAAACTTTCTATTAAAAGGAGGTTCTGTGAAAAGTGTAACCCTTTTATTATTAGTTCCTACAACCATCCACTTGTCTCTTATATCTTCAAATGACATACCTATGCCATTATCAGAAATAATAATTTTAGCTTCTTTAAAATTTGTCTTAA
This sequence comes from Ferruginibacter sp., assembly GCA_013141435.1. Classification (GTDB taxonomy): domain Bacteria; phylum Bacteroidota; class Bacteroidia; order Chitinophagales; family Chitinophagaceae; genus Ferruginibacter. Next base: position 42,063 of record JABFQZ010000040.1, on the reverse strand, counting down.
TATTTTGAAATTCCACATTAACATAAGTTGAATTAGCATCATAACAATTTTTTACTAATTCAAATACAGCTGTGATTCGATCAGTAATTAATTCACGACCTAAAAGTCGAAAAGTATTTACATCAAATCTCCATCTAAGAGAATCGTAAGAATCTTCTTCAGTTTTAGATTTTGCCAATTTGCTTGATATGTTTTTTTATGCTTTTTGCAATTGCAACTCCCAAACCAACAGGTACAGCGTTACCAATTTGTCTTGCAATATTTGGAGAAGAGAAAGTAGCATTTGGATCAATGAATTTGTAATTTTTAGGGAAACTTTGAATCAATGCTGCCTCTCTCAAAGTTATTGCTCTATCTTGAACAGGATGCCCAAATCGGCCATTTCCTAAACCAGTACAATAAGTTGTCATAGTTGGTGCAACATCATCCCATTTCATTCTCCCATAAACACTTCCAAAACTTTTGCCAGATTCTTTTTTATGGCACTCTAGCCATAGACTTTTATCCCAGTCTCTCCAAAATCCCCCCTCAGAAGTTGATTGTATTCTTAATTTATTTAATTCGGAGAGTTTTCTTGCTCTATGCAAGGCATCTTTAGGATGAGCAATTCCATCCTCTACAGGTGGTAGGTATCCAATTGCATCCCTTACAGTTTTATACTTTCTCCCTTTTATTGTTTTTTCAATTAGCTCTATTTTGCCATGCTTAGAACCAAACAAAACCAACCGCTTTCTCCTTTGAGGTACACCATAGTCTTGAGCATTCACAATATAGTGACTTATAAAATAATTTTTTGCCTCTAACCTTTTGACAAAATCATTAAACACTTTTCCATTATCAAACTTCATTAATAAAGGTACATTCTCCATTGAAATTATTTCTGGCTCAACTTTATCAATTAAATCTGCAAAAGAATAAAGTAATTTCCATTTTGCATTTGGTAAATTAGATTGCCGATTTACTTTCGAATTCTTATGATTATATATTGAGAATGGCTGACAAGGTGCACAACCTACTAGTATTTTTCTTTTATTTTTACTGAAAATCGAATTTAATTCTTCTGCTGAAAAATTGGTTACATCATTATGATAAAAGTTAGATTTATTATTTTTTTCAAAAGCATATTTACAACTTTTATCAAAGTCAACACCCCCATCAATAATAAATTTCTCCTTCAGAAAACCATGAGTCAAACCACCAACCCCACAAAATAAATCTACTACAGAAAAATCATTATAGGAAATGTTTATCTTTTTTTGGCTCATAAAATAAAATTGAGTTACAAATTTAGTGCTTTTTTTTAGTACCTAAAAATGTAATAATGTCGTTAGCTTAACTTCGATTTATCCTATTTTTTAGTTACTTTTTGATGTTTCAATTCCTAGGCTATTACCCTTTATATAAAAACCTCATTCAACACCCCCGCTAAATGTACCCCACCCTTTAGCAATTGGTCATTCATGGGTGCTACAAATTTAAAATTGTATAAAAAATCTAATCGGCTATCGGGCACAGTTTCAGCATATACTTTTTCGGTAAGTTGGTAGGTATCAAAAAGCCATTGTACAAGGGTTTGCTTTTGCCAAGTTTTTCTTTGTTGCAAAGTGGTATGGTTCAAATAATTTGCATACTCTGTATAACTCATTTGCTGAAAATTTATAAGCTTTTCGTCCCATACTTGATGTAAGTTTGATTCATCACCAAACCATTTTACTTTTATAGAATTTCCTCCTCTATCTTCTAGCCTCCCTAAATGCAATGGTTGGTGCACATCGCCAATTAAATGAATAAGTACTCGTAAATAAAGTTGCTTTGTTTCGGTAGTTAAAAGCTTGTTTACCTTTAACTCATTTATTACAAAATTAGTTTTGGTATATGCGTCTATTTCAATATCATCTACCAACGTTTTTGTAAAAGTATCTAACACCAATCCTGCTTTTAAATTTACATAATGCCAAGTGCTTAAGTATTTATAAGCTGGGTCGCTTTTTATAAAATCGGGCCAATTGCTAGCCATAGCTACACTTTCAAATCCTAGAATTTTTGTTATTTCTATTTTAGCCTTTGGGGTTAAATAACTATCGGCTATTTGTCCCACAATACGATGGCCAAGTACACCCCAAGCATTGCTTACAAAAGGAAGACAAATACACAAACAAATAAGTGTATTGTTTTTAAATTTTTGCATAATATTTTTTTTAAACAAATGTAACTATTTTATAAAGGTTTTTTAAGCTGTTGCTTAAAAATAATTTTGTTTACCAGCAAAAGTTTTTTATGGCATCAACATTGGCGACGCTCCGTTCTATATTTGTAAAAATGGCAACATTTTATTATTACAAAATAGAAACAATAATACTTTGGTAGCTTTAATGTAAATTATTTATTAGAATATTTATTTAAAAAATTTACATATTATCTTTATCAAAAAAAATATGACAGATTTAGTAAAAGATTTTAACGATTACCGATTAAGAATGAATGAACTTATTTTAAGTAAAAATAATTTGGTAATAAAAAGGCTTTGGAATTTAGATACTAATACATATACCGCAGGTGCTTTAGATGTAAAAACTAAAGAGTTATTGGGTTTGGTAGCAAGTATGGTGTTGCGTTGCGACGATTGTATAAAATATCATGTAGGCAAAGCACACGATTTGAAAGTAACTACCGAAGAGTTATACGAAGTTTTTGCAGTAGCAAATATTGTTGGTGGCACTATTGTAGTACCACATACTCGTAGAGCTGCTGAGTACTGGGAAGCTTTAAAAAAGTAATTTTATTTTTTTATCCTTACCTGCATGGCATAATCATAAGTATCCAATGCTGTAATGACAATTTTTTTAGTGTCTACAAAATGCAAATAATTATATAATTTTTCTATAGTAAAACGTTGGCTCCAAAAACCTTCTTTGGTGGCAGTAAAAGTATCTTCTAGTGAAGTTATAACTGTCATACCCATTTTATTATACGACTCTTCTTGCTTTAGCCTTGTGCTATCATTGTCTATATAGCAAGCTCCCAATAACAATTCTCCACCTAAGCTTGCTAAATTATAGGCATTTTTAAAAACAGTATCAAATTTTTCGTTTTTTGTAAGATTTAATATTTTATCTGCATTTTTATAAGTTTCAAAACAAAAATTTGTGGGGTAAAAATTACCTGGAGTAAACCATGTACAAATTACTAGATCGTATTTTTTTTGAATTTTATACAATTCCGTGGCTTCAAATAAAAATACTTTTACTTTGTTTTCTATTTTATAATCTGCTATATTTTTGTTGGATATATCTATGCAAGCTTGCGCATTATCTGTACCATCATACAACTCTATCATTTCCCAAATTTCTTTTATGCCGCACAAGTGCATTGGTATGCGTGCATTACCAATACCAATATCTAAAATAGTTATTGGTGATTTTTTAGCATTATAAATTTCGGTTATTACTTTTTTTAGCTCTATAAATTCAGCCCATTGGGCTTGTATTAAATGTTCGGAAATGTAGCTAAGGTTAAACGATTTTTCAACAGTATTAGCATTGTCGTACATAGCCATCTTTAAAATTTTAATTTTTATTTTGTAGTAGTACTTTATCTATCCTATTTTTTAAAGTATCGTAGTCGGTAAATCCTCTTGCTACCATTTCAAATTTTGTATCGCCTGTTTGTACAAAAACACATGGGTAGCCAGTTACCTGCAATTGTTTCATTAATGCAAATTCGTAATAAGCCATTTCTTTATAGGTTTCGCTTTTTAGTTTGCTGTAAAATGTTTCGGCTTGTATGCTGTATTTTTCTATCAAGTGACGATATGCCTCATCATCTGTTAAATCTCTACCTTCGAAATGCAATGCATATTGCAAATCGGCAGCAAATTCTACAGCCTTATCTGGATAAAACTCCTTGAAGATACATAATGCAATTGCTGGTTTTTCGGAGTTTGGGAACCAATCGCTTTCTTCGGGGTTTTTTATATGCCATAAATAGTCTTCTCCAAATTTTATACCTGTGGTTTCTTCTACATTTTTATATGCACTTAAAATATAATTAGCCGCTGTTTTTATATGGGTTGGTTTTTCGGGCAATATCATACCACCACTTAAAACATCTATTGCTATTGTATTTTTATAGGTTTCGGCAATTTTTTTTATAACAGTACTAAAGCCATAGCACCAACCACAATAAGCATCGTAACAATAAATGATCATTTTTTATTTGCAAGATATTTATTCCTTACAACTAAAAAAATATTTTAATTTATAAAAAAAGGATAGCCACAAATAGCTATCCTTTTTTTATAAATTTACTTGTTTATTATTTTACCCTAACGCTACTCTTTTAAACGCTGTAAGTTTAAGATCTGCATTAGTAGATTTTAAATACTCAGCTACCGTTTTTGCATTATCTTTTACAAAAGGTTGTGCAAGTAAAGTATTATCTTTTAGGAATCTATTTAATTTACCAACAGAAATTTTTTCAGCCATTTCAGCTGGCTTACCTTCTGCCTTAATTAATTCTATTATTATTTCTTTTTCTCTTGTTATAATAGCTGGGTCTATTTCAGACTCATCTATTGCTAATGGGTTCATTGCTGCTATTTGCATTGCTACATCTTTACCTGCTTCTGCTGCTTCGTGTGTCATACCAACTAGTACTCCCATACGGTTTGTACCATGTATATAGCTAGCTACAAAAGGAGCTTCTACTCTTTCAAATTTTTGTATTTCAATTTTTTCGCCTATGGCTGCAAGTTTATCGTTTATCATATCCGAAACCTTAGCCCCGTTTATTTCTACATTACCTAACTCTTCGGCTGTTTTTACATTATTAGCAATTGCTGCATCGGCTATGCTTTGTGCAAAGGCAACAAAGTCGTCATTTTTACTTACAAAATCTGTTTCGCAACTAATACATATAACAATACCAGCTTTGTTATCGCTAGTTGTCATTGCTAGTACTACACCTTCTTTAGCTTCTCTGTCGCTACGTTTTGCAGCTACTTTTTGTCCTTGTTTGCGAAGCCAATCTATTGCTGCTTCAAATTCGCCATTGCTTTCTGTAAGTGCTTTTCTGCAATCCATCATACCTGCACCAGTGGCTTGGCGTAATTTATTAATATCTGCTGCTGTTACTGTTATACTCATTTTTAATATTCTCCAAAACTCCTCAAACTAACTTTTTGTATGTTTATTTTAAGGCGATTTTTTATTTTAGTGTTTTTAAAAAATGTTCAATATAGGTATTCCCTTGAAGTGAGTGACACAACGATGATGCCCATAGCTGTTGTCTTTGTTTGGACAATAAAACTAATTAATCAAATCGCTTTCATCTGCACAAAAAATTCCCCATTAGGCATTTAAGAAGCTTACTTACCTGCTGGTTTTCTTCCGCCTGCACCTGGCCCTGCTACTCTACGTTTTGGCGCTCCACCTGGGCCTCCAGGTCCACGACCACCACCACGTCTTTTATCATCGGCACCATCTTGCTTGCTTTCAAAACGAGCTGCTTTTGCTTCTGCACTTTCTTCCGATTCATCGTTAGACTCATCATCTTTGCTATTTTGACGATCTGCCAAACCTTCGGCAATTGCTGCTGTAATATAGTTTACAATTATTGCTATCGATTTTGTTGCATCATCGTTTGCAGGTATTGCATAGTCAACTTTGTTTGGGTCAGAATTTGTATCTACCATACCAAAAGTGCTTATGCCTAAACGTTTTGCTTCGGCAAGTGCAATATGCTCGTGCCCTATATCTACCATAAATAATGCAGATGGTACACGGCTAATATTTGCTATACCGCTCAACACTTTTTCCATTTTTTCTTTTTCTCTGGTAAGTGTTAATTTTTCTTTTTTGTTTAGGTTTTCGGCACTACCATCGTTAAGCATTTTTTCGATACTTTGCATTTTCTTTACACTCTTACGAACTGTATTAAAATTGGTAAGCATTCCGCCCAACCAACGCTCTGTAACAAAAGGCATGTTTACACGTTTTGCACTTTCTTGTACAATTTCTTTTGCTTGTTTTTTTGTAGCTACAAACATTATTTTTTTTCCGCTACGAGCTATTGCTTTTAATGCTGCTGCTGCTTCTTGTAAGCCTTCTACAGTTTTATTAAGGTCTATTATATGAATACCTTTTTTTTCTGCAAATATGTAGGGCAACATTTTTGGGTTCCATTTTTTTCTTAAATGTCCAAAATGTACACCTGCTTCTAAAAGTTGCTGTTGTAAGGAAGTATTTTCCATTGTTTATTATTAATATAATTTTTAAAATTGTTTATTTGTAAATACAAGAAACAAAATGTTTGATGCAAAAATCTAAAATTTTGTTTCCTGTATCTATTATCTTCCGTATTAACGTTTGCTGAACTGGAATGATTTTCTTGCTTTCTTTTTACCTGGTTTTTTACGTTCTACTTTACGTGAATCACGGGTAAGAAAACCTGCTAATTTGAATATAGGACGATACTCTGCATTTACCTCTAACAAAGCTCTTGCTATACCTAATTTTGCAGCTTCGGCTTGGCCTTTTACACCTCCACCGGTTGCATTTATAACTATATTAAATTTATCTATAGATTCTATTGCTTTTAAAGGCGATTCTATTTGGTTTTGTAGGTAAATAAGCGGAAAGTATGTTTTATAATCCTTACCATTTACTGTAATTGTGCCTTCTCCTTTGCTAAGGAAAACTCTTGTTACAGCTGCTTTTCTACGTCCTACTGCGTTTTTTTGCTTTTCCATTTTTTATTTTTAGTAAGATTAACACATTCTGAATTTAATAAAATCTTGTGTTTAAAATCTTGTGTCTAATTATTTAGTATTAAAATTTAAGTCTTTTGGTTGTTGTGCACCATGAGGGTGCTCGGTGCCTGCATATACAAATAGTTTTTTGTACATCTGACGACCTAAGCGATTTTTAGGAAGCATACCTTTTACGGCTCTTTCTATTACCACTTCTGGCCTACGAGCCAAAAGGTTTTTTGCTTTTTCGCCTTTTTGACCACCAGGGTAGCCACTAAAAGTTAAATACTCTTTTTGATCCATTTTATTGCCAGTAAAAACTACTTTTTCGCAGTTAGTAACAATAATGTAATCTCCGCAATCTACGTGTGGGGTGTAGTATGCCTTATTTTTACCTCTAAGTATAGCGGCAATTTTAGCACACATGCGACCCACGGTTTGATTAGTACCATCCACAACATACCAGTTGTGTGTAACGGTAGCCTCGTTAGCATGTTTGGTGGTGAAATGTAATTTGCTCATTTTTATTTTTATTTAAGTGATGCTGTGGCTATCCCCACAGCTTTTTTTTATGAGGTGCAAAAGTAGTGGATAACCTGTCAATATTCCAAGTGTTTTGACAACTATTTTTCACAATGGTTTGTAACTAACTGTAAATCAATAAAAAATTTAACGGTATAAATAAGTTTACATAAAATTATAGTGAGGAAATAGAGATTATTGATTAGTTTTTTAATAGTTTATAAGTTTTTCCACCATTTCTTCTAATCTATTATATGCCATAAAATTTTTTTCGAGCTCCAAATTAAAAGGTATTGGTGTATCTAAACTTGCACAACGCATTACGGGGGCGTCTAATTTATCGAAACAGTTTTCGCTAATCCAAGCGGCAATTTCTCCTCCTATTCCACCAATTAATGAGTCTTCGTGTAACAATAACACTTTACCTGTTTTTTCTGTCACTATTTTTATTGCTTCATAATCTAAAGGTAACAGAGTACGAAGGTCTAATATTTCTATACTTATATCGGTGTTTTTTTGTGCATACTCTAATGCCCAATGTACACCTGCTCCGTAAGTAATTATGGTTATATCGTTTCCAAGCTGCACATGCTTTGCTTTACCAATTTCTATTTCATAATATTCATTTGGCACTTGTCCGCTCACACTTCTATACAATGCTTTGTGTTCAAAAAACAAAACAGGATTTGGGTCGTTTATTGCAGCTATCATTAAACCTTTTGCATCTTCAGGAGTACTTGGGTACACTACTTTTAAGCCGGGTGTATGCACAAACCAAGCTTCGTTACTCTGGCTATGAAATGGACCTGCACCCACTCCGCCACCTGTAGGCATACGTATAACCACATCGGCATTTTGCCCCCAACGGTAGTGTATTTTGGCAAGGTTATTTATTATTTGGTTAAAACCAACGGTAGCAAAATCGGCAAACTGCATTTCCATCACAGATTTATAGCCTTCTAAACTTAACCCAAGTGCACTACCAACTATAGCACTTTCGCACAATGGTGTATTGCGTACTCTTGCTTTACCAAATTTTTCTACAAACCCTTCTGTTACTTTAAATGCACCCCCATATTCGGCAATATCTTGCCCCATTAATATTAAGTTATCATGCTTTTGCATTGATTGTAAAAGCCCATCGGTAATACTATTTATGAATTTTTTTTCGGTTGATTCTAATTTATTATTTTCATTAGCTTTTGTTGAATTATCTAATACTTTTATTTTGTTATCCGCTAATCTTACTTTGTACACATCTTGTATTTCTTCTTTTGTATTTGCATTGATACTTTTAGCATCATAGGCTTTTTCCAATTCTGTTTCTATGTACTTTTTTGTTTCTTTTTTGATGTTTACTATATCTGCTTCAAGTATAATTTTTTCTTCTAGTAACCATGCTTCATAGTTTTTTACAGGGTCTTGTTTTTCCCATTGCACAAATAATTCTTGTGGCACATATTTTACACCACTAGCTTCTTCATGCCCTCGCATTCTAAATGTATTACACTCTATTAAATAAGGTTTTTGGTTTTTTATACAAAACTCTCTTACGCCTTTTATGGTATCATACACTTCCAATAAATTATTACCATCTATTCGTATGCCCTCTATACCGTAGCCTTTTGCTTTGTCTACTAAGTTTTCGCAACGATATTGTTCATTTATAGGTGTGCTTAACCCATATCCATTATTTTCTATGATAAATATTACTGGTAAATCCCACACGGCTGCGGTATTTAATGCTTCATGAAAATCTCCTTCGCTTGTTCCTCCATCGCCACTAAAGGCTACAGATACTTTTTTTTCAGATCTTAATTTGTATGCCAATGCCACGCCATCTGCTATAGCAAGTTGTGGCCCAAGGTGCGAAATCATTCCGCAAATATGATGTTCTTTGCTTCCAAAATGAAAGCTACGTTCTCTCCCTTTACTATACCCTTCTTTGTTGCCCTGCCATTGCATAAATAATTTACTTAGAGGCATGTTTCTACCGGTAAAAACCCCTAAGTTTCTATGTAAGGGCATTATCCATTCATCTTGCTGTAATGCAGCTGTAACCCCTACCGATATTGCTTCTTGCCCAATGCCACTAAACCATTTAGATATTTTTCCTTGCCTCAATAAAACTAGCATTTTTTCTTCTATCATACGGGGCAGTAAAATAGATTTATATAACGTTATAAGTTGCTCGTGGGTCAGGTTTTTGTTTGAAAAAGTCATGCTGCAAAGTTAAAGCCTTGGGGCAAATATTGCTCTTTATTATTTCTACTAAAAGCCAACAATTATAGTTACTATATAAACATCTATAAATGGGCTAAATCTAATTTTTTGTTTGTCAATTATCGTTTTATTTATCCTAAAACTGTAATTGCTAATTATACCATCATTATTTACATATAGGCATACATTTGCAAAACAATTATTACCAAAACTTCTTTAGTGAAATATTTTAGCCTTTCTTTATCATTATTGTTTAGCAATTTATGTTTTGCACAACATAATTTACAATTACAAAACAAAGATAGTTTGCAACTAAAAGCACAAAATTGTAAAAAAATTACTGTTGTTGGTGCAATTGCAATACCAACATTTTTTATAGGTTATGGTATTATTGCTCAAGGTAATAATGGTTTAAGGAAATTAGATAAAAGTACACACAATTCTATTATCACAAACCACCCAGGTTATAAAACAAAGGTTGATAATTATATACAGTTTACCCCAGCTGTAGCTGTATATGGTTTAAACGCTTTAGGCATAAAGGGTAAAAATAATTTTGTAGATAGAACAATGATTTATGCATTATCAAATATTGTTTCTACAGTATTTTCTTACACCCTAAAACATACAACAAAGGTTACTCGGCCCGATGGTTCTGCAAACAATTCATTCCCATCGGGGCATACAACTACAGCTTTTGCTGCGGCAGCTTTTTTGCATCATGAGTATAAAAAAGTATCGCCGTGGATAGCTGTGGCTGGCTATGCAGCCGCTACAACTACAAGTATTTTACGTGTGTACAATAATAAGCACTGGGTAAGCGATGTGGTTGCTGGTGCAGGGTTTGGCATATTGTCAACTAAACTGGCTTACTTGGTTTATCCAGCTATTAAACGAAATTTATTTAAGAAAAAAACAATGAATGCAATGATAATACCATACTATAAAAATGGTGGGGGAGGTTTTGCTTTGGTATATAGTTTTAAAAAATAAAATATGCAACAACAAAGGGCTTAATTATAATAATAAATGTACAGTTTTATATATATCATTATAATTTTACTCCAACACCTACTGTTGCAGAAAATCTTAAATTACTATAACTCAACTCTCCTACGGGTGCAATTCTTGGGGTTACAAAGTACCTTAATCCAATAACACCATTGTAAGCAACTGGCGAAGGTATTGTGCTTGGGTTAGGCTGTTCGTTACCATCTTTAGAATATTTTGCTTTCCAAATTGTAGCGCCTATTGACGCTTTTGTATATGGATCTAGTTTATTTGTGGTATAAAAATGATATATTGTAGATATCATAATAGTTGTAGCTGTATAATTGTAATTATACACACCTGGTAAAAACAGGCTGCTTTTATAAGATTTGGAGGCTTTAGCATAAGATAAATCTAATCCAATACCCATATTGTTTTTTACAAAATACTCGTACCCTAATACAAAAGGACCGGTTTTAGATGAGGTTGTTGTTACTCCAATTCCGCCAGAAACACCTAGTATGGAAGGTAAAGAAGATAAAGACGCTACTGAAACTACATTATTTACAAGGCCAATACCCACATGTAAAAATTGCGATTTTTTTTGTAGTACAGGAATGCCTTCATACGCTTTTTGTGGTTTTATAATTTCAAGTATTTCTCTTACTTGTGCTTTGGTATTTATAAAACTTAAGCTTAAAAGTACTGATATTATTAATTTAGTGTAAGTGGTTTTCATTTTAAAATTTATATGGTTTTTGATTTAGACTTAATTTATATAAAAATGGTTGCTGTTTTTAAAAGATATATTTACTTCCAATAAATACTATTTAAAATAATTACACTTTTATGTTGTATTTATCCGTAATTTTAAAATTACGATTTTGCAACATGAACGGCTTTATCGTAATGATGTTTTACGTAAATTTGTAAGATAAATTTTTTTTATGTCAGATACTTTAGTAACAGAAAAACCGGCGCTTACAGCAAAAGATTTTATAACCGACCAAGAGGTTCGCTGGTGCCCAGGTTGTGGCGATTATAGTATTTTAGCTCAGGTGCAAAAAATAATGCCCACACTTGGTATTCCGAAAGAAAACATAGTAATTGTTAGTGGTATTGGTTGTAGTAGTAGATTTCCGTATTATATGAATACCTATGGTATGCACAGTATTCATGGAAGAGCTACAGCGGTTGCTAGTGGTTTAAAAGCATCGAGACCAGAGCTTAGTGTGTGGATAGTTACGGGTGATGGGGATTCGTTAAGCATTGGAGGTAATCATACCATTCATTTACTGCGTAGAAATTTTGATGTGAATATTTTAATGTTCAATAATCAAATTTATGGCCTTACTAAAGGGCAATACTCTCCTACATCCGAACAAAAAAAGATTACAAAAAGTTCGCCAATGGGTAGTATAGATCATCCTTTTAATCCGTTGGCATTAGCTATGGGTGCCGATGCTAGTTTTATAGCTCGTAGTATGGATAGAGATCCTAAACATTTACAAGCAATGCTTTTGCGCTCTCAGGCACATAAAGGCTCTTCGTTTTTAGAAATATATCAAAACTGTAATATTTTTAACGATGGGGCATTTGAAATTTTTACAGAAAAAAGCACTAAGCCCGAAGAGGTTTTGTTTTTGGAACAAGGCAAGCCGCTTGTATTTGGTGCTACACAAAATAAAGGTATAAAACTAGATGGATTTAAGCCTGTAATTGTAGCTTTGGAAGAAGGTGCAAGCACTGATCATTTATGGATACACGACGAAAAAGATTTTTACAAAGCACAAATATTAATAAGAATGTTTGATGACCCTGCTTTACAAGGCCATTTACCAAGACCATTTGGGGTATTTTATGAAACTGAAAGGGCTTGCTATGAAGATACTATGGCTATGCAAATAGATGAAGCTATTGCGAAAGGTGGACCAGGGAATTTAGATAAATTACTTAAGGGTAGAGAAACTTGGACAATTGGGTAAAACCGATATTCCAATACATTTTTGTATTTATTATGATGCTTAAAAAAAATTCCAATTGGATAACCAGAAAAACAAATTGGGTTTCACTATCTCTTTTATTTTTTTTATTGTTTGGCTAATTTTTGCAAATAGTTGCATGAAATTTAGGGTTAGTGACAATAGGGCAAAACAAAAATTTAAGCACTTAAAATTATCTTTATTTACCGAAACGGTTGATATTAATAACTTTCAACTGCATTATGCAAAAATTGGCATTGATACCCTTTCAACATTATTTTTTGTACATGGATCACCAGGTAGTTGGGATGCTTTTAGTATTTACATGCAGGATAAAGATTTGCTTGCAAAATACAGAATGATATCTATAGATAGGCCAGGGTTTGGTTATAGCCAATTTGGATATGCAAAAAATATGCAGGAACAATCTCAAATTATTTCTCCATTTTTAAAGTATATAGATAATAAAAAGCCTATTTATATAATTGGTCATTCGCTTGGTGGACCATTGGCTATAAAGTTAGTGGTTGATAATCCTTCTTTTTTTGCAGGCGTAGTTTTATTGGCGGCTTCTATATCACCTGCAGATGAAGCTCCAGAAAAATGGAGAGGTTTATTTGCAAATAGTACATTACAATATTTATTACCTGGCGCATTTAAACCAAGCAATTTAGAGTTGTGGGCTTTTAAAAAAGATATAATTCCCTTATCAAAACAATTAAGCAATATTACTTGCCCTGTTTGGATAATACATGGCGACAAAGATAAATTTGTGCCTGTAGCTAATGTTGCATACACAAAAAAAATGTTGGTAAATGCAAAATTTGTAGAAACCAAAATATTAAAAGGGGCTCCACATTTTATACCTTGGGAGCCTTGGTATAAAGATGTAAAAAATACACTTATACAATTAGAATAAAGTTTGCACTTAAAGTAAACTACCTTTATCGAATGTTGGAGCCTATACAAAACCCCCACGATTTACTTATAGATAGTTTTTTAGATACAAATATTGGTATTGATACTAATTTTTTAAGTTATGACTTGTCAAATGGCTTGCAAGAAAATATTAAAAATTTACAAACCGATGGCTTAATGACATATGCTGGTGTGGGTAACGCAATGGTCATGGATAGTAACCAACAATTGCGGGGCGATAAAATATATTGGATGGATAGAAGCCATGACAATGTGTTTGAGCAACAGTTTTTGAATCAAGTAGAAAGTTTTATTGAACGATTGAATTGTACTTGCTACACAGGAATTAATGGATACGAATTTCATTACGCAATATATGGGCAAGGCGCTGGTTATAAGCGTCACAAAGACCAGTTTAAAAATGATAGCAATAGAAAATATTCTTTGATAAATTATTTAAACAATAATTGGTTAAATGATGATGGTGGTCAATTATTGGTTTATCAAAATGAAGATATACAAAAAATACAACCCCATTCTCAAACTGCTGTTTTTTTTAAAAGCAATGAGTTGGAACATGAAGTGGTAAAAGCAAATAGAAATAGAATGAGTGTTACAGGTTGGTTGAAAAGAGTATAGATTAATTACATTTTAGCAATAGTATTTTTTTTATTTCTTCCCAGTTTTTGTTGAATGGTTTAAAGCCTATAATTTCAAAATCGTTTTCTGCATCTTCAAAATAACTTATACTTCTCCATAAAATATTTAGTTGGCTTTTATTATACTTTTTCTCAAAAAGTTTAATGAGTTTTTTCCAAGAATACATTTCAAGAAGAGCATATACATCAAAAAAGTCTTTTCTTTTTCCCCTTCCACAAATGGTATGCATTTTCATTGCTGCAATATCTTCTACAGAAAAATAAAGCACTTTATCTATTTCTATAAATGGGTTTAGTAAAGTTGCAGGTTCTTGTACAAAGTCGCATTTTACTTTATTAATGTAACAAAAAAACATTCTGCTATTTTTTCCAATAAATTCCAATAACAAATCTTTTTCTGACGAAAGCACTATTTCTAATTCATTTAAGTCGAAAGGGTTTGTACAAAAAAAATCTAGATCTATTGAGGTTCTATGTCCTATTTGTAATGCAAGAGATGTGCCTCCTGCCAAAGCAAAATTATTTCTTATAAAAGGGATTGTATTTAGTTTTTGCAAAATACAGTATGTATCGTTTTCAACGGTAGTAAGATGAAGCATTTATTTCATTTAAAGGTATGTTGAAATATAAGCTACAGAAATTAGCCGATTTTTTATCTAGTACTCTACTTTTTTTTATTGCACAAGCAATTTCTTCAGAAGTGTACATTTTAATTAAAATATAAAAATCTTCTAAAAAACCTTTGGTTATAACCCTTTCAATGATAGATTTTTTGTGCTTTTCTTTATCAATTAATTCAATCGGTGTATCCCAAAATAAATATTTTGAAAACGGAAATTTTTCTGTTTCAAGTTTTTTATCCAACGCTGCTGTGTCTATATAATCAAAATAAGATGACATTTTTCTTTGCTATAATTAATCAAATTTAAGTTTTATTATTTATTTACCGTTTTTCCAAAAGTAATCAATTCCGTTGGGCTCATATACCCTCCAGTTTTGTTTACTATTTTTCCATTGCTATTTATTAAATACAACGATGGGTAGCTAGTTACGTTGTATTTAGATGATATATCAACACCTTCTCCATTTTCAGCATCAACGGATACATTAATAAAATTATTATTAAAAATTACAGCCGCTGTACTATCCGAAAAAGTATCTCTTTTTAATTTTTTACATGGTCCACACCAAGTTGCATATACATCTAAAAATATTAATTTGTTTTGTTGTTTTGCTAAATCCAATGCCTGCTGCCACGTACCTTTATGAAATTGTATTCCGGATTTTGTGTCTTCTTTAAAATTTACTGTGGGGTTATTGTATTTGTAATACGCAATGGCTACAATAAGCCCAATAAATATATAAATGTATTTTTTCATTTTTTTTGTTTAAAGTATTTACAAAAGTATGCTACGCACAGTTTTATTGGTATTTTATTTATTCTAAATTTTTAGTTGTACCTAAATAGCAAATTTATTAAAACTACCTTTGCATATATTTTTTTTTATGACTTTTGAAGATCTTAATTTAAACAACGCTTTACTTTCTGCCTTAAATGATGCAGGTTATACAAACCCAACCACTATACAACATAAGGTTTACCCTATTGTAATGAGCGGTAGAGATGTATGCGGTATTGCTCAAACAGGCACAGGTAAAACTTTTGCATATTTATTGCCTTGCTTAAAGCAATGGAAATTTAGTAAAGAAAAATATGCTCAAATATTGGTAATAGTACCCACAAGAGAGCTTGTAGCGCAGGTGGTAGAGTCTGTAAAAGAGCTTACAACATATATGAGTGTAACAGCCGTGGGTGTGTATGGTGGTACAAATATAAACACACAAGCGGCAGAGGTAATAAAGGGCGTAGATGTACTGGTGGCTACACCTGGCAGGTTGTTTGATTTATTAATGAATGGAGCTGTAAAAACAAAAAATATTAAAAAGGTAATTATAGATGAAATGGACGAAATGCTCAACCTTGGTTTTCGTACTCAAATAAAAAATATATTAGATTTATTGCCAGCTAAACGTCAAAATTTATTATTTTCTGCTACAATAACAGATGAGGTGAAAACATTGATGGATACTTTTTTTAATGAGCCAGTAAGAGTAGAAGCGGCACCTACTGGAACTCCATTGGAAAATATAGAGCAAGTTAGTTATGCTGTACCCAATTTTTATACCAAGGTAAATTTGCTAAAATTATTATTAGCAGATGATGATACAATGACGAAGTTGTTGGTATTTGTAGCCACAAAAAAATTAGCCGATGAGTTATACACTCAGCTAGAAAGCATTTACCCAGAAACTTGTGGTGTTATACACTCCAATAAAGAACAAAACCATCGTTTTAATACAGTAAAACAATTTCATACAGGAAATTATAGGTTTATAATAGCAACAGATATTGTAGCTAGGGGGATTGATATATCGGAGGTAACACATGTTATAAATTTTGATGTGCCAGATGTACCAGAAAATTATATTCATAGAATTGGAAGAACAGGAAGAGCAGACAAAAAGGGTATTGCTATAAGTTTTTTTACTGAAAAAGAAAAACTTTTGCTTGATAATATTCAAGATTTGATGAAGTATAAAGTACCACTTACTACATTGCCAGAAACCTTAGAAATATCAGAGATTTTAACCGAAGATGAAATACCAAAAGTATTTATGAAAGCCTATCAAGTAAGAGCTCCAAAGAAAGAGGAGTCTGGTCCAGCGTTTCATGAAAAATCGGCAAAAAATAAAAAAGTAAATTTTCTTACAAGTAAAAAAGATAGAATGATGAAGAAGTATGGCCGTCCAAAAACAAGGGGAACTAAACCACCCAGAAAGAAATAATTATTTCAGAGGTGTTCTTTCCATTTGTTTATTATCTTCTACAGTGTTAAATCGTTTTAAAAAATAATTTAAAGTAATTTTTGCAAGCTTATTTTTTACATTTATATAATTAAAAATTTGCTTTGGTAAAGCCCCTACATTTACTTTTGCTTCTTTAGCTGTTCGGCCAAGCTCTAGCTTGGTGCATTGCCGTTCTATCATTTTTTTAATGCCAAAAAATAAAATATTAAAGTAAATATTATTAATTTTGTTTGCCTCATAGTCTAATCCAATAAAATGTGTTTCCATTTCTTTTTCATAAAAAATAAAAGTATAAAAGCCAACCATTATGCCATTTTTATACAAAGCATAAAACTCAAAATTATCTTGTAAATCATTTTTTAGTTCGTAAAAGTAATTTGCGTTTACTGTACCAAGTTTTATAGTTTGTTTGTTTACAACATTCCAATATAGTTTTTCTATTGCTTCTTTATTTTCTAAAATTTCTTTTGCCAATAATGCTCTTTGCTCAATTCCTTCAAATGCTTTTATAATTTTTTTTGCTCTTTGAAAATATTTTTTATGTAAATCTTTCAAGTAATCGTCAAATATTTTCCAGTGTAACCGTTTGTGTATTTCCATGGTTACATCACCATCAAAAAAATTATAATTAGTATGGTTATTTTTTTGTTCCACAAAAATAGAAATGCAATCTTTTAGAATAATGCCACATGGATTATATTTTTTTTTATTGTTAAATAATTCTATTGCATCAAAAACCAAGCTGTTGTGTAATTCATTCTTAAAATAAAACCCTTGAAAATTAATTCTAAACAAATGACCACAAACCAACAATGGCAATTGTTTTGGTAAAACTAGCTTTATCAACTTTGATTTAAACTGTTTATCATTATTAAAATTTAAATGTTTATGTTGAAACAAAAATTGTTGTAAATAAACAACTCCAATTAATTTTTCTTTCAAAAAAACTTGCAAATAATTATTTTCTATATCATCCAAATTAGACTTTTCAAATGCTAATAAGTGATTACTTTTTAAATGGTGGTTTTGGGGCAAAAACTCATCCCACGCTTGGCTCCAATCGTTAATTTTATTTGTATGGTTTATGGCTATTTTCAAAAACTAATATTTTTTAAGTACTAAATTTATTTTCCAAAAACGATTTCTCCATTTATCCATGTGCTTAAAATTTTAGTACTTAATATTTTGCTTTTATCACAAGTAATTAAATCTGTATCCAACATAATAAAATCAGCAGCTTTGCCAACTTCAATGCTCCCTTTTTCATTTTCCTCAAACGCAGCTTTTGCTGCCCATATTGTCATTCCATAAATTGTTTCTTTTCGGGTAAGGGCATTTTCTATCTGAAAACCATTTGCAGGAAACCCTTTACCATCTTGCCTTGTAACAGCAGCATAAAATGTTTTAATAGGCTCAATATACTCTACCGGAAAATCGGTACCAAGTGGCATCCAAAAGTTTGTTTGTAATAATTGCTTATAAGCATATGATGTTTTTATTTGTGTAGCACCTACTCTTTCTTGTGCCCAATACATATCACTAGTGGCATGTGTTGGTTGTACCGATGGTATAATATTGTAATCGGTAAAGTAATGAAAATCTGAAGCGTCTATTACTTGTGCATGCTCTATACGCCAGCGTTTGTTATTTTTTCCTTTTAATGCATCGGCATAAATTTTTAAAATTGTTCTATTACCACTATCGCCAATAGCATGTGTACACATTTGTAAATTACTATTGGCTAAAAGATTTGCAGCTGTTTTAAAGTGTGTTTCTGTTTCTAACAAAAACCCTTTCCAGTTTTTTTTATCTTCATAATCGTGTAGCATACATGCACCTCTACTTCCAAGTGCTCCATCGGCATAAAATTTAAACCCACCTACATGCAACCTTTCTGTTTTAAGTGGCCCTTTTTTTATCCATTTATCATAGTAAGTTGTATCATCGGTAAGCAAGGCAAAAATTTTCATTTTTAATCCATTGTTTTGTTGCGCATCTTGTATTAGTGAAACGGTGTGCTCATTTATACCACAGTCATGTACACCTGTAAGCCCTGCTGCAAAACAATAATTTTGTGCATCTAAATAATACTTTTTTGCCAATGTATCATCTATGGTTGGTATTGCTTTTTCTGCAAAATCCATTGCTTTATCTATTAAAATTCCTGTTAGTTTTCCGTTTTTTATTTCTATTTCGCCGCCGTTTATTTTTGTATTTATTGTAATGCCCGAAAGCTCCAATGCTTTTTGATTTAGCAATGCTGCATGGCCGTCTATACGTTTTATAAACACCGGACGGTCAGGAAAAAGATTGTCTAATATTTCTTTATTAGGAAATTGTTTTACTTTCCAATCGTTTTGATCCCAACCTCTTCCATATAACCATTGCATTGGTGCATTTTTGCTATATGTTTTTATTTTATCAATAATTTCGGCAAAAGATTTTGTACCTGTTAAATCGCATTTCCACATATCGGTAGCAAAACCTGTAAAGTGGCAATGGGCATCTATAAACCCAGGGAAAATTATATTACCTTTTGCATCTATATTGTTTAATGATGAATACTTTGTTTGAATATCAACATTATTACCTACTGCTACAATTTTACCATTATTTATAGCCATTGCTGTTGCTGTTGTAAAAACAGAATCTACCGTGTAAATTTTAGCATTGCTAATTATTAAAGACACTTTATTTTTTGCACAGCTAACAAAAAGCAACATTAAAAGTAGTGTTGTAAAAAAAAATTTAATGTTTATCATGTTCCAAAAATAGCTAATTAACAATTATTTTAGCGTTAATATTATCATTGTAAAATACAAAATAAATTTTTTACTGTAATTTTATTTTCTAAAATATTTTTTATGAAAAAAATACTATTTGTATTAGCTATTGGGTTTTCAAGTATTGTGAGTGCTCAAACCAAAACAGAAACTTCAGTGCCTAAAGTAAAGCCTGCATCTACCACAAAAACAAGTGCAACGGTGCCAACATCTACAAAATCAACCACTGTAACAACAAGTCCTACAGGTGTAAAACTTAAAGCAGACGGCACTCCGGATAAGCGCTATAAAGCAAACACAACTACCAGTGGCCCAAAAAAGGCAGATGGTACACCAGATATGAGGTATAAAAAAAATAAAAAGAAATAATACTAAAATATATTTTCATAAAAACTATCTATAATTATGGATAGTTTTTTTTTACATTTTTTTTAAATTAATAGAAATTAAAATATCCATTGTTAAATTGCAGTTATGTTTAATGCAACACAGGTTAAAACCCTACAACAAGATTCTATAAAATGGCTCTCATTTTCTGATGGAGAAATAACCATTGATAATATTGAAGAATTGCGCAATATTTTACGTTTTCATGAGCATAGGTATTATGTAGAAAGCGACCCAGTAATTACTGATTTTGAGTATGATACAATTTTTAAAAAATTACAAACATTTGAAGCTGCAAACCCTCTGTGTATTACAAAAGATTCCCCTACACAAAGAGTAGGAGTTGGTTTAATAAAAAACTTTCCAAAGGTACAACACCTTGTACCCATGTTGTCTTTAGATAATTCGTATAGCGCCGATGACTTAATAGATTTTGATAGAAAGGTAAGAGAGCTTTCTGGTATCGAAAATATTGAATATTGTATAGAGCCTAAATTTGATGGTGCTAGCATTTCGTTGGTGTATGAAAATGATACGCTTTTAAAAGGAATAACAAGAGGTGATGGTGAAGTTGGGGACGATATAACCCCAAACATTTATCAAATACGTTCGATACCTCTCAAAGCAAAATTATCATTATTTGGTATAGAGCAAATAGAAATACGAGGAGAGGTTTTGATAAATAAAAGCAATTTTGCAAAATACAACAATGGGCTAATAGAAGAGGGGTTGCCACCAATGGCCAACCCTCGCAATGCAGCAGCAGGAACACTTCGTATGAAAGATTCTACCCTTGTTGCAAAAAGAAATTTGGAAGCTTTTTTGTATCATGTAAGTTATTCTTTTGTTGGAAAAGAGTCGTTGGAGGAAGCTAAAAAGCCAATTTACAATTTACCAACTACACACTCTGGCTTTTTGGAAATGTTATGGCAACTTGGTTTCAAATCTCCTAAAAAAGAAATGAAAGTAACGCATGGTATTGCCGAAGTAATAAAATATATAAATGAATTTGAAGTAGGAAGAGATGCTTTACCTTATGAAATAGACGGTATGGTAATAAAGGTAAACGATATTGCTTTGCAAGATAAATTAGGAATGACATCTCACCATCCTCGTTGGGCTATTGCGTATAAATTTAAAGCAAGGCAAGCTACAAGTAAATTACTGGCTGTCGATTTTCAGCTAGGGCGTACAGGTGCTGTAACACCTGTAGCAAAAATTGCTGCATCACAAGTTGGCGGTGTTACTGTAACAAGTATATCAATACATAATGAAGATTATATTAAAGAAAAAAACTTAAAAATAGGCGATACTATTTTGATAGAACGTAGTGGCGATGTAATACCACAAATAGTAAAATCTTTACCAGAGTTAAGAACAGGGGAAGAAAAAAACATCGAATTTCCTACACATTGCCCAATGTGCAACGATACACTTGTAAGGCCAAATGGCGAAGCTGTTTGGCGCTGTGTAAATATAAATTGCGAAGCGCAAGTTGTAGAGCGTATTATACATTTTGTGAGTAAAGATGCAATGGATATAAAAAGTTTTGGCGAAGCAAATGTGCGTAAATTTTATACTATGGGCATTATAAAAAATGTACCTAGTATTTATAAATTAAATGATACCATGTTTATTGGTATTGAGGGCTTTGGCGAAAAATCTATAGTTAATTTAATAGATGGTATTGAGGCATCAAAACAACAACCTTTGCATCGATTAATTTATGGTTTGGGTATAAGATATGTAGGCGAAAACACTGCCAAAACTTTGGTAAGAAACATAGATGATATTTTTGAGTTATCAACAAAAAACATAGATGAACTAAAAAAAATGGACGATGTAGGTGTAAAAGTAGCGGATAGTATTACTGCTTTTTTTAAAAATGAAGATAATATAATAATGCTAAAACACTTACAGGCTTTGGGGTTGCAAATGAAGTCTATAAAAAAAGAAATTGCCGAAGGTGGCTTAAGTGGACAAACATTTTTATTTACAGGTACATTAAATAAATTAAAAAGGAGCGATGCCGAGGCAATGGTAGAAGAAAAAGCTGGTAAAATATTGAGTGGTGTAAGTAGTAAATTAAATTACTTAGTAGTAGGCGAAGATGCAGGAAGTAAATTAGAAAAAGCAAAAAAAATACAAACTATAAATATTATTAGTGAAGATGAGTTTATAGAATTGGTGAATGGTTAATACTTTACTTTTAAAAACGAAAATTAAACAATAGCTAATTGCAAACACTTGTTATTTATGATACAAAAAACAACACTTCAATTTCTTGCCGAATTAAAGAAAAATAATAATAAAGAATGGTTTGAAGCCAACCGAAAAAAATACGAATTTGCTAAAGAAGATATAAAGCAAATTACAGAAAAATTAATAATAGCTATTGGGCAGCATGATTCTGAAATTGGGCAGTTGCTAGCAAAAGATTGTACATTTCGTATAAACAGAGATGTGCGTTTTTCTAAAGACAAAGCACCTTATAAAAGTAACATGTCTTGCATTTTTTCCAAGGGTGGAAAAAATTCGGATAAATCGGGGTTTTATGTACATATAGAACCAGATGTTGCATTTGTTGGTGCTGGTTATTGGTCGCCTGAGGCAAAAAAACTTGCCGCCGTAAGGCAAGAAATAGATTACAATTTTAATGATTGGAAAAAAATAATTTCTTCCAAAAAATTTAAAACAACTTTTGAAACTGGTTTAAGCCAAGAAAATATTTTACAACGGCCACCGAAAGGTTATGATGAAAATAATCCTGCAATTGAATTTTTAAAGTTAAAAAGCTTTATTGTAAGAAAAAAAATATTAGATACTGAAATGATAGATAAGGATTTTGTAAAAACAATTGTAAATATTTTTATTACAGTAAAACCAATGTTAGATTTTTTAAACGAAGCCGAATAAATTAACTTTTATTTTTTACAAAAAATAAAAAATAACCAACAATAAATAATGTTGCTATTGCCGATAAAATAAATGTTGCACTAGCACCAAAACAATACCAAATTACACCAGCTCCACTACTAGAAAGCATACTAAAAACACTCTGAAAGCTAGCATAAGCGCCTATTGCTGTAGCTGTTTCTTCTTTTTTACAAAGATTACTGAGCCATGCTTTTGCTACACCTTCGGTAGCGGCTGCATACAATCCATACAAAAAAAACATTGCAAAAATTAGCATTTTATTTGAGCTAACTCCCATGCCTAAATATACAATTCCAAATAAAACAAAGCCTACAATTAATATGTTTTTAAACCCAAGTTTATCTGCAATAGCACCTAACGGATAAGCTGATAATGCATAAACCAAATTATAAAAAATATACAACCCAATTACAAAAACATCGCTTAACCCAGCTTGTTTTGCTTGCAATAATAAAAAAATGTCGGAGCTATTAAATAATGCAAAAGCCAATAAGCCAATAGCCACTTTGCGGTACTGCGGTGTAGCTTTTTTCCAATAATCTATAAACGAAAAAAAATGTATTTTTTTTTGTTGCTTAATTTTTATTTTTTCTTTTATTAAAAAACTAGCGGCTATTGCTGCACAACCTGGTAAAAATGCAATAAAAAATAAGGTGGTATATTTTTGAGGGTAATAATATAAAAACAAAAGTGCTAATATGGGACCAATTACAGCCCCCAATGTATCCATAGATCTATGAAATCCAAAAACACTTGCTTTTGTACTTTGTGTAGCCTCTTCAGAAAGTAACGCATCTCTAGCACCTGTTCGTATTCCTTTTCCTATTCTATCTGTGGTTCTCACAAAAAATACCCATAGTGGATTTACAAAAAAGGGCATTAATGGTTTCGATAAAGCGCTTAAACCATATCCAATTTGTACAAAGGGTAATCGTTTGCCAAAGTTGTCCGACATATTACCAAAATACCCTTTACTAAACCCTGCTACAGCCTCCGCCAACCCCTCTAATACTCCAATAATAATTACAGAAAACCCAATAGATTTTAAATAAATAGGCATTATTGGATAAAGCATTTCGCTTGCCATATCGGTAAACAAACTAACAAATGACAATAACCAAACGGTACGTGTAATAATTTTCAACTGCTTTTTTTTATAAAAGTAGTGCTTTAAAAATGTTAAACCCACAAAAAAGCCTTCTGATCAGGAAGGCTTTCATAGAAATACTGTACGACTTTTTAATGGATATTGAAACGCTTTATTACATATTGGTTTTAAAGCATTTGGTTTTTCTTGGATAATACAAATGTGCAACCTTTTAGTGTATTAAATTGTAGTTGTACATATTAAAGTTTTGTAGTAACTTTTCTGCACTAGGTTAATGTTTTACTATAGTTAACTTCGTTATTTCTTGCTTAAAACATGTATATTAACTATATTTGTTAACCCCAACACTAGTGCATATATGGCAATTTTTGATATTAAATTACCTCTATCTATTACTAAAGCGCTTCGGCTACCTGTAAGCGATGCCCGTAGGCAACAAATAAATGTACTAAAAAAATTATTAAAAAGAGCCCGTTTTACCCAGTTTGGCCAACAATATAAATTCGATGAAATTTTATTAAGTAAACACCCCGGCAAGGTTTTTCAACAACATGTGCCTACTTATAATTACGAAAAAATATATAACCAATGGTGGTATAAAACACTCGAAGGTGTACCAGATGTTTGTTGGCCAGGAGTAATAAAATATTTTGCCCTTAGTAGTGGTACTAGCGAAGCAGCAAGCAAATATATTCCTATTACAAAAGAATTAATAAGAAGCAACACCATTACAAGTTTTAAACAATTAATGGGTTTTGCAAAATTTGAAAATATCCCAAAAAGCTCTTTTAGTAAAGGTTGGCTTATACTTGGTGGAAGTACTCAGCTACAAAAAGGAGCTACATATTTTGCTGGCGATTTAAGTGGAATACAACAAAAAAATATTCCGTTTTGGTTTAGGGGTATGGGTATGTACAAACCCGGAGGAAAAATTGCTAAAGAAAAAGATTGGAGTAAAAAATTAGACGAAATTGTAGAAAATGCCCCAAACTGGGATATTAGCTTTTTGGTAGGTGTGCCAGCTTGGTTGCAAATATGTTTAGAAAAAATTATTGACAGGTATAATCTTAAAAACATACATGAAATTTGGCCAAATTTAGCATTTTATGTACATGGTGGCGTGGCTATGGAGCCATACAAAAAAGGGTTTTCTACTTTGTTGGGTAAACCAATTACTTATATAGAAACCTACTTAGCTAGTGAAGGGTTTTTGGCTTATCAAAACAGGCAAGATACAAGGGGAATGGCTCTTTCGTTGAACAACAATATTTTTTTTGAATTTGTGCCCTTCGACGATAAAAATTTTGATGCTGATGGCAATATGGTAAATGAGCCAGAGGCTTTAATGATACACGAAATAGAAGAAGATAAAGATTATGCTATTTTAATTAGTACTAATGCAGGTTGCTGGCGTTATGCCATAGGTGATACTGTAAAATTGGTAAATAAAGAGCATAACGAAATTATTATTACAGGCCGTACAAAACATTTTTTAAGTATGGTAGGCGAGCATTTGAGCGTAGATAATATGAACTGTGCCATAGAGCTTACTTCCAATGAAATGAATGTAATTGTACAAGAATTTACAGTAACCGGGGTGCCTTGTGGCAATTTTTTTGCACATGAGTGGTACATTGCATCTGACGATAATATAGATCCTATTAAATTCGCTACACTTTTAGATGAAAATATAAAAACATTAAATGATGATTATATTGTAGAAAGAAATCATGCATTAAAATCGATAACAGTAAATGTGCTCCCCGAAAAAACATTTATGGATTTTATGATACACAAAGGTAAAGTTGGTGGACAACACAAATTTCCTAGAGTACTAAAAGGAAAAATGTTAGATGAATGGAAATTGTTTTTACAAAATAATAAATAACCCTAAATGACCGAAGCCATAATTTCTGGATTACTTCTTGGCCTTGCATTGGTGTTTTCTGTTGGTCCAGTTATTTTTACTATATTAAAATTGCGTATAAACTATGGTTTAGCCAGCGCATTTTTTTTTATAGCTGGTGTTTGGCTTAGCGATATTTTATGGGTAGTGCTTGCAAATTATTTTGGTAATTTGTTAGAAAGCTTAACAGCATATAAATTACAAATAGGTACAATTGGTGGTGTGTTTCTTATTGCTCTTGGTATTTATTATTTATTTTTTAAAAAATACCATACCAAAGCCGAATTAGATAATGGTGTAAAAATAGATGCATCTACTCATGCAAAACTTTTTATTACAGGGTTTTTAATAAACACTTTAAACCCTGGCGTAATTGCACTTTGGCTTGCCGCAGCTACAAAATCTATTAGTAGTACATTTCAAGAAAAGGTTGCCACATTTGTTATTTGTATTTCTATGAATATTGCTTCTG
Source organism: Ferruginibacter sp. (assembly GCA_013141435.1). GTDB lineage: Bacteria > Bacteroidota > Bacteroidia > Chitinophagales > Chitinophagaceae > Ferruginibacter. The sequence goes on along the minus strand of JABFQZ010000040.1, from coordinate 15,560 downwards.
ATTTTTTTAAGATAAACCTTGCTGGCAAATTAAGAAACAAATTAAACGATAAAAATATTGTAATAATAAATAAAATATCGGGCTTAATGTTTTTGGTATTTGGTGTAGTGCTTATGTTTGGTGTGTGGTATTCAAAACTACACAATCACACAAATTAATATTTTCTTTTCCCTGAAATTTATGAAAACAAAAAACAGTAAAACTTTTTGGCAGCGTATAAAAAAAATTTTTTTATTGTTGTTTATTTCTCAGTTTATTTATCTTATTATTTTGCGCTGGGTAAACCCTCCTTTTACAATTACACAAGTAGTAAGTTTAATAAAAGGCAATGGTTTAAAAAGAGATTATGTGGCTTACAACAAAATAAACTCCAGTGCAAAACTTGCTGTTATGGCTGGTGAAGATCAACAATTTCCTGACCATAATGGTTTTGATATTAATGCCATAAAACTTGCTGTAAAATACAATAAAAAACATCCGAATAAAATACGAGGTGCAAGCACTATTAGCCAACAAGTAGCTAAAAATGTTTTTTTGTGGCAGGGTGGTGGTTTTTTTAGAAAAGGATTAGAAGTATATTTTACTTTTATGATAGAACTTTTGTGGAGCAAAGAAAGAATATTGCAGATGTACTTAAATGTATCCGAGATGGGCGAAGGTATTTTTGGAATACAAGCCGCTTCAAAAAGTTATTTTAATAAAGATGCAAGCGACCTTACCCGATACGAAGCTGCACAAATTGCTGCTGCATTGCCAAATCCTATACGTTTTACGGTAAAGCCTATTTGCAAATATGTAGCAGTAAGGTCTCAAAATATTATAGGACAAATGAATAATTTAGATGGGGATGAAGATGTGAAGAGTTTGATAAAATAAATTACATCAAACCTTCAATAAATTTTATTGCTTGCTTTGTTCTTTCTTCATAGTCACCACTTATTATTATCCATGGTGTTTTTTGTTCGGTTAGTTCTTCTTTGTAATAATGAAACAGTTTTTCTCTTGTTTCTAAATCGGGATATTCTCGTAAGTTATCTTTTACCCAAGGTACATCTGTATTGCACAAAATATAACCATCATATTTTCTTTGGGTTATGGTATTTAATATTCTATTATCACATTTATTAAAAACAAATTCGCTCCACACTTTCATTACATACATATCTGTATCTATTATAAGTATGTTCGTTTGTAAGTTGGTTTTCTGTAGTTTTATTGTTACCACATCTTCACCAACTAGTTGGCCTGTAGCTATTTCGTACAAGTTTTCAAAAGTATAATTTACTCCGTTTTTTTCTAAATATTCTCTTGCATATTCTTTTACCCAAACGGTTTTAAAATGTGTAGCAAGGTTTTGGCTTAAAGTACTTTTGCCTGTACTTTCGGGTCCTATTATTACAAATTTTTTAATGTTATTTTCCAATATTATTTTTGTTTGTTTTAATTATTTTTTTATGTATTGCACAATTGGTATTATGTGCGCCTGCAATATAGCCTGCGCTCATTAAAAATTCGCCTACAATTTCGCCACCTGTAAACTTAAAAGTATTTTTAAATATTTTTACCCACTCTTCTTTGGTTTTTGGATGATGGTGCTCTATCCATTTTTTAAAAGATCCGTATTGCTTTTGCAAATCTAAAATTATGTTTGCATTATGTATTGCTGCATTTATTTTTAGTTTGTTTCTTATTATTCCTGCATCGTTCAATAATCTTTCTACATCTTTTTCTTTGTATGCCGCTACTTTTTTTATATTAAAATTGCTATATGCATTTCTAAAATTTTGTTCTTTCAATAAAATGGTATTCCAGCTAAGGCCTGCTTGGTTTATTTCTAAAATTAATCGGCAAAAAAGCTCATCGTCAGTTTCTATTTCAAATCCATAAAAATTATCATGATAGTTTTTGTGATGCGATTGTTCGTCTTCTTTTAAATTATTTACGAATGTGCAGTAGCTCATTTTATATATTTTGTTTTGCTAAATTTTTCCAAGTTTTATAGCCCATGTATGCCATTGCTAAAAATAGAATATACATTAGGGTAAATAACACAAAGCCTTTATAAAAATTTAATGGTATTGCTATAAGGTTACTAAAAATCCAGGCATGCCAGTTTTCTATTTTCCTTTTCGCCATCCACCACATAGCTGTTACAGCGCTTGATGATACTAAAGAGTCTAAAATTGGAGTGTTGCTATCGGTAATTTTTATGAGTAAAAAATAAATAGATATCCAAAAAATAAAAAATAAACCAATACCTATTTGTAATTCTTTTTTATTACACCAACTTATCGGAAAAATATCGTTAGTGTCTTTTTTTTGTAACCAAAAATACCACCCCAATACGCTCATTACAAAATAATAAATATTTAAAACAGCATCGGCATACAATGGTGGTGCCGATAAAAAATAATATACATACGACGCCAATAAAACACCAATAATTCCGGTAGGGTAAACCAATACATTATTTTTTCGGGCATACCATACACTTAATATTTGCATTAAGGTACTTATCCACTCTTGCCAACGGGTTTGTTGTATATTGGTAATAAATGTGTGGTAAATTTCGTTTATTGTCAATTTTCTTTTTTTCTCACAAAGAAACAAAGAAAACAAAGAAAACAAAGCTCTATGTTTCCATTTTTTTATTCCGCCTCTGCTACTACTTCTTTTACTTCGGGTATCATGCGTTTCATCATTCCTTCTATACCTGCTTTTAAGGTAACTGTGCTGCTTGGACAACCGCTACAACTTCCTTGCATAGCTAAGTTTACAACTCCGTTTTCGTAGCTTTTAAATTGTATTGCTCCACCATCCATTTCTACAGCAGGTTTTACATAGTTTTCTAAAAGTTCTTTTATTCTTTTAACTACATCATCATCATCGGCACTTACTTCGTTGGTACTTGCTTGTTTGGTTTTTAAAACATCTTCTTCATTTACAACTGGCTTTCCTTCTTCCAAATATTCTTTCAAAAATTGTTTTACAGCTGGTATTACATCTTGCCAATCGTTAGTATCGTTGGTTTTTGTAAGTGTTACAAAATTGCTTGCTATAAAAACAGATTTTATAAATGGAAATGTAAATAACTCTTGTGCCAGAGGCGATGGTGCTGCACTTTGTTCATCAATAAAATCGATACTTTTTCCAGGATACAATAATTTGTTTGCCACAAATTTCATTGTTTCTGGGTTTGGTGTCATTTCGGTATATATACTTATTACGGGGTTTCCTGTTACTATCATATTATAGTTTTTATATTGCAAAATTAGTTTATTGCTTTGTTTTATTGTTGGGTTGTATTTGCGAAAACCGAAAAAAGAAAAAACCGATTGTTTTTACACAATCGGTTTTCATAAAAGAATTTTATTTTTTAAAAGAATTTACTTCTACTATCTTTTATATCTGCTTGTTTTCTCAAGGCTTCAAACCAATTTCCTCCTTGTTGGCGTATAGTTGCAGTTTTTGCACTTATTTGAGTTGCTTTTTGCTCAGCAGATTTTTCGGTGGTTGGTAATATTGCGGTAGTTTTTACTACATATACACCACTTGCTCCTATTATTGGTGCCGATGCTTTTGTTTGGTTTTCTTTATTAAAAATTGCACCTATTACTTTTGGCTCTGCTCCTATTCCGTTTATTATTTTAGCACTCATTGTTATTGTAGAATCTGCTCCAGCTACTTGTACTTGTTTATTAAATGCAGTTGCTGCTGTTTCTATAGTTGCACCCATTTTAGCTACAATTATTTCTCCTTTCTTTTGGTTTCTTACTGCAGCTTCGGCTCCAGCTCTTGCTGTACTTGCGTCTTGTGTACCTTCGGTAAATGTTTTATTTACTGTAGCTACCACAAAATCGTTTCCAATTACTATTGGGTCGCTTACCGCACCTTGTTTTGCTTCAAATGCCCATTTTACTAAACTACGAGCATCTTGCATATTACCAACTGCAAAATCATTTTCTTTTAGTGTTGTCGGAAACTCTACAATTTTTAACCCTGCTTTTGAAGCGTATTCTGATAATTCTTTTGTTCCTTTATTTGCAGCTGCTTTTGTAGCAGCAAGGTTTGCAGCATTTATTGTTTCGTCGCTAGGTAATATTGGTTTGGCAAGTATTGCTATTTTATAAGCAGGCTTAAAATTTGTTTGGTTTAGTATATCTATTATATGATATCCAAATTGTGTTTTTACAACTTCTTTTGACCCCACTGTTTTTGTAAAACAAAATGTATTAAACTCTGGTACCATTTGGCCATAGGCAAACGTTCCTAAATCTCCACCTTTTGTTTTACTACCATCGGTAGAATATTTTGCTGCTAATGCTCCAAAATCTGCTCCTGCTTTTATTGCATTAAAAATACTGTCTGCTAATTTTTTTGCTACCGAATCTACCATTAATTGTGCACCAGATTGTGGATCGTTTATTCCAATTAAGATATGCCTAGCTTTTACACTATCGGGTAATTGTTTTGTACCCAACACTTTTGCTATACTATAATTTTCACCATCTACAAACGGACCACTTACTACACCTACACCATATTTTACCATACTATCTTTTACAACAGCTTGTATTCTTGCTAATGGTGTATAATCATCTACAAAATCTACTACCGATGTGTTTCGAGCTACATAAGCACTAGCACTTGTATCTGTAGTAAAACCTGCTATTAAATCTGTAACTATTTTTTTAGCTGCTGCACTATCTGAAGCCGATGGGTTTTGGCTAAAAGTTATATAAGAAATTGTTCTTCCTGCTTCTTGTTTAAATAAATCTTTATGTTTTGCTACGTAAGCATTTATATCTTCATCTTTTACAGTTACTGCGCTATCCGAAATTTCGTTAAATGGTACTGATACATAAGATATGGTTGCAAAACTTTTTTCATCTGCCATATCTTTTTCCTGCATCCAAGTAGGATAATATGCTGATGCACTCATCATAGCACTATATTTTGCCGCTGCGGTACTTAATTTTAAGGGTTCTAATATTTGTGCATCTATAGCTTCTCTTTGTTCTCCTTTAAATTTCTTTATATTGTTTATAGCATCTGCTGCTTTTACTACATCTAATTTTCCATCTTCGCCCAATAAACTCCTTTCTTTTAACAATGGATTTGACTGATCGTTACTTAATAATATAGAAGATAATTCTTTAGAAGTAAGGTTTATACCCAATTTATCTGTTGTAGCATAAAATACATTTTCTGCTACTATTTGATTCCAAACCTGATCTCTTATTCTTAATACCTCTGCGCCAGTAGGTTGTTGACCACCTCTTTGTTGTGCTTGATTATTCTCTTCTACTTTTACTCTTTTATTAAAATCGTTTAAATCTATAGATGTACCATTTACTTTACCAATATTACTACTAGTTGGTTTATTACCATTCGATTTAGAATCCATTAAAATAAAACTAATAAGTGCAATAGCAATAAATATTGCCATTATTACGCCACCTTTGTCTTTAATTGTTTGTATAATCTGCATTTCTTTTAAATTGTTTTTAGGCGACAAAAATAAGGTATTTAATATCTATTAACAAATTGTGGATAAAACAGCTTTTTTACCACTTTTATCAATGATTGTTATTTTAATTAAAATTTATAATTATGTAGCTAGTATATTTTTAAGATTTTATCTTTATTAACATCAATTGTTAATAAAGCCTTTTTTAAGTGTATAAAGACTATTTATCTTTTTTTATTTTTGGGAGAGAAGGTTAATAACTAATCTACTTTTTACCATTTTTTATAAAATACTCTTTTTACTTTCATTTTAGCAGCATTCAATTCACATCAATTTATAAAAAAAGTATCATTTTATTTTCCACCTAATATTTTATTAACAGCTGTTAATAAAATATTAGATAAAATAACTAATAGTGTATTCATAAAAGGATTGTAATAGGTTTAATAAAAATGTTATTTTTGTGTGGATTAGTGTGGATAAAACAAGTATTTGGATTTTCCTACACTTATAAAATAAACTTTTACACTTATTAACAGCCCTAATAGTAATAGAGGGTTATATAAATAATAAGTATTAATACATATTATGTTAGATATTAACACACAATTAAATTTTGAAAATATAATTTCAAAAAAGGGATTTTTAGATTTAACTGTTGATCCAACCTTAGATCTTTTTTATGAAATTGAAAAATTTAAAAAAGAAAAAAATGCAATTATTCTTGCACATTATTATCAAGATGCCGATATACAGGATATAGCTGATTTTGTAGGAGACAGTTTAGCACTTGCTCAAAAGGCACAAAGCACCACTGCAGATATGATAGTATTTGCTGGTGTGCATTTTATGGCCGAAACAGCTAAAATATTAAATCCTCATAAAAAAGTATTATTGCCCGATCTTAATGCAGGTTGTAGTTTAAGTGATAGTGCACCACCTTTATTATTTAAGGCATTTAAAGATAAACACCCTAATCATATTGTAATTACCTATATAAATTGTAGTGCTGGTATGAAAGCGCTCAGTGATATTATTTGTACAAGCAGTAATGCACAAGCTATTGTAGAAAGTTTACCTGCAGACCAACAAATTATTTTTGCACCAGATAAAAATCTTGGCGCTTGGATAAATAAGCAAACAGGGCGTAATATGGTTTTATGGAATGGAGCTTGTATGGTTCATGAAATGTTTAGTTACGAAAAACTTACTAAATTAAAAGTGCGTCATCCAAATGCAAAAGTATTAGCACATCCTGAATGCGAAGCACCTATACTTTCGTTAGCAGATTATATAGGTAGTACTAGTGGTATTTTAAAATTTGCTACAAAAAGTATTGCTCAAGAATTTATTGTAGTTACCGAAGCAGGTATTCTTCATCAAATGCAAAAAGATAACCCTACAAAAACATTTATACCTTCGCCACCAAATAATACCTGTGCTTGTAATGATTGCCCATATATGAAACTTAATACATTAGAAAAATTATACCTATGTATTAAGTATGAATTACCGGAAATAATTATGGATGAAAATTTAAGAATAGCAGCAAAAAAGCCTATAGATAAAATGTTAGAAATAAGTGCTAAATTAAATTTGTAAGCAAAATTTTATTATTAACTTTAAATTTATCCTTTTATAATTTTTTTTTATGTCAATACCATCTGTAGATTTAGCTGATTTTTTAAGTGGCGATTTAGTTAGAAAAAACAATTTCGTACAAAAGCTTGGTAAAGCTTACGAAGAGGTAGGTTTTGTGGCTGTTAAAAATCATGGGGTAAAAGATAAATTAATAGAAGATTTATATAAAAATGTACAAGAATTTTTTTCTTTACCGTTAGAAATAAAAAAATCTTACGAAATTAATAACCTTGCAGGGCAAAGAGGTTATACTAGTTTTGGTAAAGAACAAGCAAAAGGAAGTGAAGTACCCGATTTAAAAGAATTTTTTCAATACGGACAAATTTCTACCATCAATTTAAAAGAAGAAAATTACCCAGATAATGTGAAAGTTAAAGAAGTAATACACTTTAATAAAATTTTTGATGAAGCTTTTAGTGGTTTTGAAAAATCTGGTACTTCTTTATTGCAAGCAATAGCATTATATCTTGGTTTAGATCAATTTTACTTTGATAATTATATACAACATGGTAATAGTATTTTACGTGCCATTCATTACCCTCCAATTACAACTGAGCCAATTAGTGCTATAAGAGCAGAGCAACATGAAGATATAAATCTTATTACACTACTCATAGGAGCTTCTGCTGATGGTTTAGAGATACTAACTAAGCAGGGTGAATGGATAGCAGTTACAAGCCTTCCTGAGCAAATTGTGGTGAATGTAGGCGATATGTTACAAAGGTTAACAAATAATAAATTACGAAGTACTACACATAGAGTTGTAAACCCTAATAGAGATTTGTGGCATACAAGCCGTTTTTCTATTCCTTTCTTTTTACACCCTCGTAGCAGTATGAGTTTAAGGTGCTTAGATAGTTGTATTACCGAAATAAATCCAATTGGTTATAAAGATACTACAGCAGGCGAATATTTAGATGAAAGATTAAGAGAGATAGGTTTAAAAAAATAAATAATTCCTTATATTTTTTAATTTGAAATTACTTCGCCATATAAATTTTTTAAAAACTGTATTTTTTTATAGTCTTACTGCATTTGGTGGTCCACAAGGGCATTTTGGTATGATGCTTAAAATTTTTGTAAAAAAATTTAATTATGTTAGCGAAGAAGAATTAGTTGAGTTTAATTCTTTTTGCCAATTATTGCCAGGTCCTGGTAGTACACAAACAATTACATTAATTGGTTATAAAAGAGGTGGTGTTTTATTAGCAGTAATAACGTTAGTAATTTGGATTTTGCCAGCATCTATCATAATGGGAGCTTTATCTTTTTTTATTACATTATTTCCCGATAAAAATTTATCACAAAACTTATTCAAGTATTTAGAACCAATGGCAATTGGGTTTTTAATATTTGCTACAATAAAATTATATAAGTTATCTATCAATAATTTTATTACACGTATTATTTTCATAATAGCAATTATTCTTACTTTTATTTTTTTTAAAACACCTTGGATTTTCCCATTTTTAATATTTTGTGCTGGGTTAGCAACTAGTTTTAGTAGTAAGCGTATTACTGAAAAAGAGATAATAAAACCAAAACAAATAAAATGGACAAATATTTGGTTATTTGTTATTATTTTTTTGATTGCAGGTATATTAAGTGAAACAGCTCGTAAGCAACAATGGGGAAACAGAAAAGCATATAATTTATTTGAAAATTTTTATCGTTTTGGTAGTTTAGTTTTTGGAGGAGGTGATGTTTTGTTACCTATGATGATTGATCAATATATTGAAAGGCCAACACAAAATAATATAGATAATGAATATAGAATTTCTATAAATAAAGATGATTTACTTACAGGATATGGATTTGTAAGAGCAATACCTGGTCCAGTATTTTCTGTAGCTAGTTTTACTGGTGGTATAGCTATGAAAAATAAAGGATCTGGCGACCAATTGTTAGGATGTTTTATAGGTACAATTGCCATTTTTTTACCAAGTGCATTATTGGTTTTATTTTTTTTTCCTGTATGGCAATATTTAAAAAAATATGCAGCTGTTTTTAGAGCGTTAGAAGGTATAAATGCCGTTGTTGTAGGCGTAATGGTGGCTGCAGGTATTTATTTACTAAAAGTTAATTTTAATGTTCAATCTTTTAATTTATCTCTTTTGATATCTGCATTTGTTATAATTACTACTTTTATTTTGTTAAATTATACAAAATTAGCTCCGCCATTTATTGTTTTATTTTGTATTTTTTTAGGATGGATTTTCTAAATTAGAATTATAGAAATTCCTTAGTTCAATCTCTTCCATAACTTTATCTGTTACTAAATATCTAATCGATTTTCTTTCTTTAATATTTTTGCGAATTAATGTTGATGATATTTCTAATAAAGGAGCATCTACAATAATTATATTTTTTTCAGTATTATTTATAAAAAAATGGGGACGGTTATAAATAAATATATTATAATTATTTATTATATATTTAAAATTTTTCCATTTTTCAATATTTTGATAACCATCGCTTCCCATTATTATTGAAAAAACATTGTTTGGATATTTTTCAGATAAGTAAATTAAAGTATCAGCGGTGTAAGAAGGTTTAGGTAATTTAAACTCAATATTACTTGCTTTTAATTTTTTCTCTCCTTCTATAGCAATTTTTACAAGTGATAATCGATGTTGTTCATTTAATAAACTATTGGTATTTTTAAAAGGGTTTTGCGGAGAAACCACAAACCATACTTCATCTAATTGGGTATTGTTTGCTATATGGTTAGCAATAATTAAATGCCCTGTATGTATGGGGTTGAACGAACCAAAGTATAAACCTATTTTCATTTTTTTGAACCACAAAGTTTCTAAGTTAAAAAACTGTACAAATTTTATTTTTACTCTTCTACCAAAATATGTTCTGCTTCATCTAATCTTAAGCTTAACGAATAACCGGCAATAGATACTGAAATTGGATCTTTAAATGGAGCAATCTTATTTATTGTAATTTTTTCTCCAGGTACACAACCCATTTCCATTAATTTCAAAAAAATTTCTTCATTTTCAAAAGCTCTTATTATTACTTCTTTTCCAATCTTTATTTCTGATAACTTCTTATACATTAGTAAATAGCTTCTAATTTTACAAAGTGTAAAAATAAACTATAACAACAATTATTCATTTCGAAATAAAGAAAAGATGTCAATATACTTTCATCAACTAGTTAAAGTAAATCTGCAAAACAGAAAGTCCTTAAAAGCTTTTATTCCTATATTATTTACAAAAGAAAAAAAACTATTCAAATCATTAAGCTATATCTTTTGTTCCGATGAATATCTTTTAGAGGTAAATAATAAATTCCTTCAACATAATTTTTATACCGATATTATAACATTCGATTTAAGCGCATCAAAATCTTCGCCTACCATTGGAGAAATATACATTAGTGTAGATAGGGTTAAAGAAAACGCTATTACACATCAATCCTCTTTCGAAACCGAACTTCATAGGGTAATTTTTCACGGAGCACTTCACCTTTGTGGATATAAGGATAAAACAAAAAAAGATTCTTTATTTATGAGAGATAAAGAAGATGATTATTTAAGTATGTATTTTGAGTAGATGTTCCACGTGGAGCATGTGAAAAAAATTACTCCCTAAAATATAAAAACGTTCCACGTGAAGCATTGTGTTATATAGCTTATAAATGAGTTAGTTACATTAATTTATTTCAATCCTCTTGCTCAACAAACCTTATCGGTATATACCTTGAGTAACTAGTGGTGAAACGTATACATAGGTTATACATACATGTAGCCCATGTATATACGTATCCGCCCCAACTCGTAACTTTGCTTTATGTTTCCAAAATACGATATTATAGTAGTAGGTGCAGGGCATGCAGGTTGTGAAGCCGCTGCCGCAGGTGCCAATATGGGTAGTAAAACCTTACTTATTACCATGAATATGCAAACTATTGCCCAAATGAGCTGTAACCCTGCTATGGGAGGAATTGCAAAAGGGCAAATTGTAAGAGAAATAGATGCACTTGGAGGATATAGTGGAATAGTTACCGATAAGAGTATGATACAATTTCGTATGCTTAATCGCTCAAAAGGACCAGCAATGTGGAGCCCAAGAGCCCAAAGTGATCGTATGCTTTTTGCCCAAACATGGAGGGAAATGCTAGAGCAAACAAAAAATGTAGATTTTTATCAGGATACGGTATATAATTTAATAGTAGAAAATGGTGTGGTAAAAGGGGTTATTACAGGGCTTGGTCATAAAATTTATAGTAATTCGGTGGTATTAACCAATGGAACTTTTTTAAATGGTGTAATACATATTGGAGAAAAAAACTTTGGCGGTGGAAGGGTAGCAGAAAAAGCTGCTACAGGAATAACAGAGCAATTGGTAGAACTTGGTTTTGAAACGGCTCGTTTAAAAACAGGTACACCACCACGTATAGATGGAAGAAGCCTTGATTACTCAAAAATGGAAGAACAAAAAGGCGATGAAGAATTAGTAGGGTTTAGTTATTTAGAAAAACCAACACTTAAGTCAACACTACAAAGAAGTTGTTGGGTAACTTATACAAACCAAGAAGTACATGATATTTTAAAAACAGGTTTTGAAAGTAGCCCAATGTTTCAGGGTCGCATACATGGCACTGGTCCACGCTATTGCCCAAGTATAGAAGATAAAATAAATAGATTTGCCGAAAGAGAAAGACACCAACTTTTTGTAGAACCAGAGGGTTGGAATACAGTAGAAATTTATGTAAATGGCTTTTCATCTTCATTGCCCGAAGAAGTACAAATTAAAGCATTAAGAAAAGTTCCCGGTTTTGAAAACTGTAAAATGTTTAGACCAGGGTATGCTATAGAATACGATTTTTTTCCACCAACACAACTTACAGTTAGTTTAGAAACCAAATTAATAAAGAATTTGTTTTTTGCTGGGCAAATAAATGGTACAACAGGCTATGAGGAAGCCGCTTGCCAAGGCTTAATGGCTGGTATAAATGCACATTTGGCAACGAAAGATGAAGCCCCTTTCATATTAAAGCGAAGCGAAGCATATATAGGAGTGTTGATAGATGATCTTATTAATAAAGGAACAGATGAGCCTTACAGAATGTTTACCAGTAGGGCAGAATTTAGAACATTATTACGACAAGATAATGCAGATTTGCGCCTCACAGAAATGAGTTATAAATTAGGATTGGCTTCGCAACAAAGAATGGATAATGTTTTAATTAAAAGAAAGCAGGTAGAAGAAGCTATTGAATTAATTAATACATTGCCAATCAATGCAATAGATGCAGACAAATATTTAATTTCTGTAAACTCTGCACCTTTAGCCTTTAGGCAAAAACTTGGGCAAATATTATTACGCCCCAATATTACCTTATTTGATATGATGCAAAAAGTAACAGTTGTAAAAGATTCTTTACAAAACTACAATGTGGAGGTAATAGAACAAGCTGAAATACAAATTAAATATTTTACTTATATAGAAAAAGAAAAAGAATTGGTAGAAAAAATGAGCCAATTAGAAAACCTTGCAATTCCACAAGATTTTAATTACGACAAATTAGTAAGTTTGGGTAACGAAGCTAAACAAAAATTTAAAAAAATACAACCACGTACACTAGGTCAAGCAAGCCGTATAAGTGGTGTAAACCCAAGCGATGTACAAATATTGATGGTGTATATGGGTAGGTGATAAAATTTAATTCATATAATGTTTTTTTAACAACTTAAATAAAATATCGGGGTTAAAAGGCTTGCTAATATAATTTGTAAATCCATTAGAAAGTAGCTTGTTCTGCATTTCGGAAGAAGCATTGGCAGTTAAAGCTATAATTGGTATATTATTATATGAAGTATTAGTTTTTTCTCGTATTATTTTAGTTGCTTCCTCCCCATCCATTTCTGGCATATGAATATCCATCAATATTAAATCAAAAGGCTCTTTTTCAAGCAAATCTAAAGCAAGCTTACCATTTTGAGCCACTTTATAAGCAATTCCCCATTTTTCTAAAAAACGTTTTAGAACCAATACATTGATATTATTATCTTCCGCAACTAATATACGTAATCCGTTTAAGTTAGTTGTATTTAAAATAGATGTTGCCGAAGGTAAAATAATATCAGTTTCGTATGCACCATTTTCGAAACTTAAATAAAATGTAAAAGTAGTACCCTCGCCAAGTTTACTTTTCATATCAAGCTTACCTCCCTGTAACTCAATTAATTTTTTACTAATAGCCAACCCCAACCCAGTACCCCCAAATGTGCTAGATATTTTTTTATTAGCTTGCGAAAAACCATCAAATATTTTTTGTTGTTCGTTTTCGGCAATACCAATACCAGTATCGGTTACAGTAAAACGAAAAGTACAATTTTTATTGGTTTTCGATAATAGTTTATAACTAAAAGTGACCGATCCTTCTTTGGTAAATTTTATTGCATTACCAACTAAGTTTGTTAATATTTGATTTAATCGCATACTATCTCCATAAACAGAATTTACGATAGAATTATCGGGAATAAAAGAAAGGTTTAGGTTTTTATCTATAGCAGTAATTTCAAAAATTTTATAAATAGAATTACATACAGTATTCAAATTGAAAGATGTAGTTTCAAACTCTATTTTACCGGTTTCTATTTTTGAAAAATCTAAAATATCCGAAACTAATGCCAATAAATGTTTACTCGAATAATTTAAAATATCTACATACTCTTTTTGTCGGGGAGTTAGTTTTTCGCCTTTTAATAAATTAGCCACACCAATAACTCCATTTATAGGTGTGCGTATTTCATGGCTCATAGATGCTAAAAATTCACTTTTTGCATTAGTGGATTGCTCAGCCCTTAGTTTTTCTAAAGTTGCAATTTCTATTTTATCTATAGCCCACTTTAATTCTTCCTCCGTTCTAATTCTATTATCTATTTCGGACTGGAATTTTTTATTTTGATAAAAAAAAGTTTCAATTAAGAGTGCAACTTTACCAAACTCTGTATTATTAATTGAAATATTTTTTAATGCCATTGGATTATTTTCTTCTAGAGCAACTGTAATTTTTTCTAAAGGGTTTAAAAAAGTAGAAGAAAAATAACGGTATAAAAAATAAAATAATAACAATAAAAATAAAAGAAAAAATAAAATAGCAAACCGTAAAGAAGTTTGATAAATTAAAACCTCTGGTCTTTTGTTGGATATTTTTATAATAATAGGCGGAGCATTTAAACAAGAAATAGTTTTAAAACAAGTTAAAACAGCTGTTTTTTTATTTATAAAATTAGAAGGTGTGGTAAGTGTATTTATTGGTAAAAAACTATAATCAAACTCTGTATTAATTTCGTGTAGTTGATTTAAATATGCCGAATCAATTATTTTACTTACAAATAAATAACCAACAGGCTTAGTAATTTTTTTAAAATCGTTTCCTGGTACAATAGAACTTACAAAACCTTCAAAATAAACACCATTGTTTCTATAACAATATTTTTCGGTTAGTTTAGAATTAAATGTTTTAATAAAAGTAGATGCATCGGCATTAGATTTATTTACAAATAAATTTTTTTTAGAAAAAATATCAACAAAAATATAACGACCATAATTATTAGTAACACTTAAATAATTGGCTCTATATGATTTAGTTTGAAGTGGAATAGCCATGTTTTTATATATCCATGCGCTATCATTTTGTATTACAGCATCACACAATTCAGTCCAATAACTGTTTTCTTCTACATACGACCGCAAAGAAGAACTATGTATGTAAAATATTTTTTCTATCTGATTTTCGTTAGTTTTAAGCCTAGCTTCTAACAAAATGTGCAATTTATTAGAAACAACTTTTTCTAATAAAAAAGCAGCAAACATAAAAATTAATAAAAAAATCAGTAAGATTATTCGTAATCTCTTTTTTGTTTTCATTAATTATAGAAAGTTTATTATTAACGTAAGATACAATTTTTTATTTTTACAAGTTGTAGCGTTTTAAAATGAGATTATATTTTAAAACTTTTTCTATGATATTTACACAATCCATATTTAGCAATAGCATCCCTATGAAAACCTGTACCATACCCTTTGTTTTTGTCCCAACCATAATAATTAAATTTATTATGTAATTTTAGCATGTATTCATCTCTATATGTTTTGGCTAATATACTAGCTGCAGCAATAGATGCATATTTACTATCGCCTTTTACAATACAAGTATGATTTATTTTATTATAAGGTTTAAATCTATTTCCATCAATTAGCAAATAAGTAGGAGTTGTTTTTAAATTAGAAATAGCTATATGCATTGCTTTGAAAGACGCTTGTAAAATATTTATTTTATCAATTATTACATTTGAAACCGCAGCTACAGAAAAACTAATACTTTCTTTTTCAATAATTGGCCTTAACGTATTTCTTTGTTTTTCTGTTAAAAGTTTACTATCATTTAATAAAGGGTGGTAAAAATCATTTGGTAAAATTACAGC
>JABFQZ010000035.1 GCA_013141435.1 Ferruginibacter sp. | reverse complement strand
CTTACTACTACAAGTTTTCCGCCAATAAATTTTTGGAAATGGGATTTTGGTGTTACAACATTAACAAACGATACAAGTAGGTTACAAAACCCTACATACACTTACAATGCTGCTGGCACCTATAATGCAACTTTTATAGTAGAAAGCATAAAAGGATGTAGAGATACGCTGCACCCAATTGTTACAATTGTAGATAAGCCTGATTTTTTTATATCGAAAGATACACTTATTTGCACTGTAGATACTTTACAACTTCACTCTAATGTTACAACAGGAAACATAATTTGGTCGCCCAATTTTATGATAAATAATGTAACAAGTTTTAACCCATTTGTTAGTCCCGATGTTACTACTACATACAGTGCAACTTATACCGACCAATTTGGCTGTGTAGCCTCAGCGCCAGTAGTAGTAAGTGTTGTAAATGAAGTAACATTACTTGCTATAAACGATACTACCATTTGCAGAACCGATACTGCAACCTTAAATTTGAATACCGATGCACTTTATTTTAATTGGACAGTATCAGCGAGTACAACAATAATTTCAACCATAAAAAACCCTGTTGTACTACCTACTGCTTCGCTTACAACTTACCATGTAAAAGCTTCCATATCTAACAAATGTTTTAAAGAAAAAGACATTACAGTAAAAACTGTACCTTATCCACTTGCTATTGTAAGTGGCGATAACCAAATTTGTTTTGGTAAATCGGCACAACTTAATGCTAGTGGTGGTAGTAGCTACATTTGGTCGCCAAGCAATTATTTATCTAATGCTAATATTGCAAATCCAGTATCCATTTTTCCGAAACAAACTATTACTTACACCTTAACGGTAAAAGATACTTTTGGATGCCCAAAACCAGTTACAAAAACTTTTACTGTAAATGTAATAAAACTGGTAGCTGATGCTGGCCCTGCAGATACTTCTATTGTATTGGGACAGCCTTTACAATTAACGGCTACTGGTAGTACAAACTATTTATGGACTCCAAATACTTGGCTCAATACAGATAATGTTTTTAACCCTTTAGCTAACCCACAAAACAATATTAAATACACCGTAGAAGTAAGCAATAATATTGGCTGCAAGGCTATTGATACAATTAATGTAAAAGTATTTTTTTTACCGCCAGATTTATATGTACCATCGGCTTTTTCGCCAGATAAAAATGGCAATAATGATAATTTTAAACCAATACCTTTGGGCATAAAATCGTTAGAAAAATTTAGTGTATATAATCGTTTTGGGCAGTTGGTTTTTACTACTAGCAAAATTGGTGCAGGTTGGGATGGTACTGTAAAAGGTGTTCCTCAAAATACTGGTACGTTTGTATGGCAGGCTTCGGCAACTGATTATAAAAACAAAAAAATATTTAAAAAGGGTACAGTTATTTTGATTAGATAAGAGATTGTAGTTTTGAGATAAAAGAGCCAAGTTAGAAGTTAAATCCATGTAAAAAAAACAGAAACTAATGACAAGGCTTATATTTACATTTTTAATCTTTTTATTTTTTTGTACTAATTGCCTTGCTCAAAAAAATACTTTTTTTAAAATAGAGAAAGTTTATTTTGACAATACAGACACAACAAAAAATTGTTACACAATAATATATCCTCCAAAACTGCCATGGGCAGGATATATATTTTTATTGCCAGGTTTTGGCGAAACAGCCGAAAGAGTTATACAACAAACAGAACTGCCAAAAAAATTAGCTTTAAGTGGTATTTTAACAATTATTCCTACATTTCAATACGGAGTTTTATCTTTTGGTGTAGATAGTTTAAGTCAGCAAAGTTTCGACAGAATATTAAAAGATGTAACTTCAAAACACAAACTTATTGACCAAAGATTTTATGTAGGTGGATATTCCATAGGTGGAAGTTGTACAATAAAATATGCAGAAAACTCAACGATAAAACCAACTGCAATTTTTGCCATAGACCCACCACTTGATTTTGAAAGATTATATTATTCTGCACAAAGAGACATTCGACTTTCAACAGACGATAAGCCTAATCAAGAAAATATATACCTTATTGAAAGGCTAGAAAAAGAAACAGGCGGAAGTCCAAAAAAAAATATATTAAGCTATTATAAATTTTCGCCTTATTCATTTTCTGATACAACTCAAACTGCTATAAAAAAGTTGACAAAAATACCTTTGCGAATTTATACAGAACCTGATATTAATTGGTGGATGAAAGAACGGAGAGCAGATTTTACAAGTATGAATTCTACAGAATGCTCTGCAATAATTAATGAACTAAACAGGCTAGGAAATACTAATGCAACATTAATTACTTCACAAAATAAAGGTTTTAGAAAACCTGAGAATAGCAGACACCCACACTCGTGGAGTATTGTAAATAATGACGACCTAATTAAATGGTTATTAAAACAGAAATAACTTGATATACTAACATCTGTTTTGCTAAATGTTGGTATCCTTTAAAATTCCAATTGCAGAATAAAAGTTGAATAACGATATACTGTTGAAAGGCTGAGGGATAGCAGCGGCACTGTAGCGTAGCGGAAGTACAGCGGATAGCCCTAACAAAAGTTGAGAAAAGATTTTTGCTGACAGCCCCAAAAAATATTAGTATTTTAGCCAAAGTATTTTTTTAAAATAAGTGATACGAATATAAATTGTATTATGCCACAATTTTAATATTTACCTTTAGAAACTAATATATTTATGAACAAAACTGTTTTTATTACTGGGGCTACTGCAGGTATTGGTAAGGCTTGCGCCGAAAAATTTGCAAAAAACAATTACAATATTATAATTACAGGCAGGCGAAAAGAATTGCTTGAAAAAGTAAAAATTGAATTGGAAGAAAAATATAAAATAGAGGTTACAACTTTATGTTTTGATGTTCAAAAAAAAGATGAAGTTTTT
The DNA here is from genome assembly GCA_013141435.1 of Ferruginibacter sp. Taxonomy (GTDB): domain Bacteria; phylum Bacteroidota; class Bacteroidia; order Chitinophagales; family Chitinophagaceae; genus Ferruginibacter. The sequence continues at coordinate 10,507 of JABFQZ010000035.1, read as the reverse complement.
GCAGCTATAAATACTTTGCCAATGGGTAAAAATATTGATATTTTAATAAACAATGCAGGCTTGGCATTGGGTAGAGATGCTTTTGATGAAGCCAATATTGAAGATTGGGAAACAATGATGAACACCAATGTAAATGGCTTATTGTATGTAAGTAAAGCTTTACTTGAGCATTTAAAAAATACCAATGGACATATTGTAAACTTAGGTTCTGTAGCAGGTAAAGAAGTGTATGAAAATGGTAATGGCTATTGTGCAAGTAAATTTGCGGTAGATGCTATATCGAAAAGCATGCGTATTGATTTACTTAAATACAATATTAAAGTTACAGCTATAAACCCTGGTGCGGTAGAAACCGATTTTTCGCTGGTGCGTTTTAAAGGCAATACCGATAAGGCTAATGCAGCCTACAATGGTTTTAAGCCACTTACTGCAAATGATATAGCTGATACTATTTTTTATTGTTGCACATTGCCTGCACATGTGTGTATAAACGATATTGTTATTACTTGTACCCAACAGGCTAATGCATCTATTATATTAAAAAAATAGAATTTGCATGAGTAGAATATTTACTACAAAAGAAAAAGAAGTAAACCGACAAAACTGCAAACAAGAAGATTGTACATTTACAATACAAAATCCAGCTAAATTAAAAACTTGGCACAATAATTGAACCAGTATTATTTTAAAAATAATATCCAAAAAACCAAAGACCATTAAAACCACAAAATACATACTTATTTGTATGCTTGCAATAGCATGTAGCTTTGGTGCTTACTCCCAACCCATGGTACAAAAAGTTGCATTTGATAACCCTGCAATTGTAGCTCAGGCAGATAGTTTGAAAGCATTATTTGCAAAGCAAGATTTTGTAGCAGTAAAAGAAGCTGGTATGGCTATGGAAAGTGAGTACGAAATTCCAATTATAGTACCACTAAAAGAAGGCACTTGGTACAGAGTGGTTTTTATTGGCGATATTACATCTAGATTATACGAAGTACGTATGTTTGACTGGAATGAAAAACAAGTTGTTTATCAAAAGAAAATGTGGGGAGATGTAGATGGAAATATTATTAATTACGATTATATTCCTAGGTTTTCGGAATATCACATGATAAAGCCAGTACAAGTAAACAAAAAGAAAAAACAAGTAGGTGGTTATTTTATTATTTTTAAGAAAATAATAAAACCTTAATAAACGATTTTAAAGAAAAACGCCCCAACAAATTAATACTGTTTGGGCGTTTTTTATTTTATTGGTATTATGCAAATTTCTTAGCATCTTCTAAAAACTTAGCAAGCCCACTATCTGTTAATGGGTGTTTTAGTAATCCCAAAATAGAATCTAAAGGGCAAGTACATACATCGGCACCTGCCTCGGCACATTTAATTATATGCAATGCATTGCGTATAGATGCTGCTAGTATTTCGGTTTTATAGCCTTGTATATCGAAAATACGGCGTATTTGATAAATAAGTTCTACACCATCGGCACCCATATCATCTACCCTGCCTATAAATGGCGAAACGTAAGTAGCACCAGCTTTGGCTGCCAGTAATGCTTGCCCAGCCGAAAAAATTAATGTACAGTTTGTTTTTATACCATTATCGGTAAAATATTTTATGGCTTTTATGCCATCTTTTATCATTGGTATTTTTACCACAATATTTTTATGCAAAGCTGCAAGCGCATTACCTTCGGCTACCATACCATCAAAATCGGTGGCTATTACTTCGGCACTTATATCGCCATCTACTACATTACATATATCTACATAATGTTTTAAAACCGCAGCTGTACCTTGTATGCCTTCTTTAGCCATCAATGATGGATTGGTAGTAACACCATCTAAAATACCAAGGTCGTAAGCTTCTTTTATTTGTGCTAGGTTAGCAGTATCAATAAAAAATTTCATGAAAAATAGATTTAAGTAGCAAAACTAAAGATAAAACAATATCTAAAATTGAGCTTTGTGTTAAAATACAAATATAAGAAAATAGGTTTTAGCAGCTAAGAAAATGAGTAAAATAAAACTAGAAGATAGAAGTACTTAGCATAAATAAAAAATGGCAAGTTACTTACATCGCACCGCTCAACCATCTACCCTTGCTACCTTCCGGTCCTGGAGGAATTCAACAGGAGCTGGTCGTATAAGACTTGCCACTGCAAATATACGATGTATGATTTACATGGCGAAATGAAGTTGTATAATATATTTTTTTAAAAGATTAAACTAGTGAGTATAAATGTTGTCTGAGTTATTATAAACGAACCAACATAAATATTAAAAATGGTGCCTTTGAAATTTATAAAAACATTCTTATTATCATTACTATTTATGACAACATTTATAGTATTGTATATTTTTTCGCAAGATACTGAGGCAAATTTTTGATTTAGTTTTTGTTCCATTGCATTAATTCAGTTGTACGAAAAATATATTCTGGTGTTTGCAAAAAATCAAATTCAGTTGCCTCATACCAAGGCGAAAGGTTTTCATTTTTAGGGTTATTAAGCACATGTATATTTTGTGCAGGCATAAAACTTTGTGCCAATAAAAATATTTTATTCCCATTTATATTTATTGCAATATCTACAACTATTACTGCATGCCCTGGAAAACCTCCTCTTATAAAAACATCACCTGCAATTACATCTTTCAATTTGTTTTTTTTATATAATTGCTTAGCCAAAGAAGCAGTGCCACACATACCAAAAACTTTTTGAAGATACTGCATAAAATGCACCTTACTATATGGTTCAAAAAAATTGTAATGGGTATTTTCATTGTCAGTAAAACTAATTTCGTTAAACCTCTTTTGCGAAAATAAATACTCGGCTCGCAAGCGCATAACTGCATCGGCACATTGTTGTAAGTTTTTTGTGCCTACCGAAATATCTAAAACTGCAAACTGTGCTTTTTGATTAAGTTTTGGAGTGCTATCATACAAATAAACTGTTTTATCTTTTTTTAAAGGCAAATTAGCCAACCAAAAGGCGAAGCTAGTTGTATCATTATCTGCTCTTACATACCCAAATGGTAATGGTATATTATTTATTAATGCAAATTCGTTTTCGTTGTTTAAACTATTATTTTTAGAAAGTATTACAGTGGATTTTTTTTGAGGTGCGGTAGCATTATTATTGCAAGACAATATTGAAAATGGCAATAAAATACTAAGTGATTTTGTTAGCAAAATAAAATGTTTATCATAAGATACTAAGTGCTGCAAATTGCATAAAATAACTTGTTAATTATATGCAAAAGAAATATACATATATAAATAAATATATAAAATAAGAAGGTTACATTGAGGAATAAAAAAAAGCCCCCGATAAACGACGAGGGCAAGAACGTAAATGTTTACACAACGGAATAAAATCGGTAGTTTTAATAAAAAATCCCACAGAGCGTAAACGATGCAGGATTTAAGAATAATCTTCGGCTTATAGCCTTATTGTGATAAGCTTTCAAACTTAAAGCTAAAGGTATAGTAAAAAATTAAATAAACAAAAAATGGAAAAAATTTTAGGAATTGATTTGGGTACGAACTCAATTGGATGGGCAATAAGAGATACATCCGAAACAGGTAATCAAATTATAGATAAGGGGGTTTTAACTTTTGATAAAGGAGTAGCAGAGGTAAAAGGAATTGAAGCTCCGAAAGTCCAAAAAAGAACTGATGCAAGAAGAATTAGGCGTAATTATCAATCAGAAAAATATAGAAAATGGTCGTTATTGGAATGCCTCATAGAAAATAAGATGTGCCCACTTACAATAGATGAACTAAACAACTGGCGACATTATAAAAAAGGTGTTGGAAGGAAATATCCTATGTCTGAAAAATTTATTCAGTGGCTTAGGTTTGATTTTGATGGCGATGGCAAACCTGATTTTGAAAGATTAGGTTATAGTAAACACGAAAGTTATTACTTATTTAGAAGTTTAATTGTTGATGAAACTAAGAAAGAGATTTTTAAGACTGAGCCACAAATCATTGGTAGAGTTTTATCCCAAATGGTACAAAGAAGAGGTTATAATGATGGAAGCGAAATTGATGATAATGAAAAAAGTGAATTAAGTAAAACAATTATGAAGGGTGGAGGCGATGCAGGAGCCCTTGGAGCAAATGAAATAGAACCTTACATCGAAAAATACAAAACTTTAGGCGCCGCATTGTATCAAATTCAAAAAGAAACAAAAGCAAGAATTAGAAAACGTTACAATTTACGTAGCAGGTTTGAAGCTGAAATTAAAGAAATATGCAGAGTACAAGAATTAGGGCATTTATATAAGAAAATATGGACCTCAATTATTTGGCAAAGACCATTAAGAAGTCAAAAAGGGCTTGTTGGATTATGTACTTTTGAAAACAATAAAAGCAGATGCCCAATAAGCCATCCATTTTATGAAGAATATAGAACTTGGGTTTTTATAAATAATTTAAAAATAAAACCGATTAATAACTCCTCAAATATTATTGACTTGAATGTGGTTTTACATTCAATTGTATATCCTGAATTTTTTAAAGCTGCTCCTGATTTTAAACTTTCAACAATTATAGATAAATTAAAAAAAGTAGGGTATGAAATTGGAGCAAAATTTCCTGAGGATACAAAAGCACTAAGTATGTCTTTTAATTACAAAATGAAAGAAATATTTGGTGATAATTGGAAAGAGAAATTAGGTTGGAATGACATTATAAACAATGTAAAAAAGAATATAAATTATAAGTATAATATTGAAGATTTATGGCATTTGCATTTTGTAAAAACTACAAATAAAAATACAGGAGAAACTCCTTTTGATTTTTTAAAAAGATTTAGTATTGAAAAATTGAACTTAAAAGAAAGCGCAGAAAGCTTTGCAAAAATTAGACTGCAACAAGGTTACGCAACTTTAAGTATTAATGCAATAAAAAAAATATTGCCGTATTTACAAAAAGGATTTATTTACAGTGAAGCTGTGTACTTAGCTAATTTACCAGAGGTATTAGGTATAAAAAATGTAACAGAAGATACTGTAATACATTTTGCAGAGGAAGTAAGAAAAATTTTAAAAGAAAATTACAAAGAAAAAAAATACTTACAAGTTGTAAATGAGTTAATAAACGACCAATTAAATGCCGATCAACGTTTTGGCATGGATGCAAATTATCAATTAGATCAAGATGATTATAACGACATAAATAAAAAACTAGAAGATGTTTTTGGCAAAACGAGTTGGCAAAGTCTTATAGAAGAAGAACAGCATACTGCCTTAGATTTTGTAAGTAATAAATATTTAGTCTTTTTACAGAAAAAGATTTTTTCAAAAAATGTATTTGAAAAAAGTGAGCGGCTTCACGATAAAATATTTAATTGGATAAGTGAAACCTACAATGTGCCTGCCGAAAGAATTAAATATTTATGGCATCCATCAGAACAAGAAACTTATGCGCAAGCTAAATTTTATAACGAAATAATATTAGGAAATAAAACGCTATACATAGAAGAAAAAAATACAGTTTCGTTTTTATCAAAAAATACAAATGCAATAAGAGGAGATTTTAATGGAAAATTATTAGGCTCACCCGAACCTATAAGTAAGGGCTTTAAAAACCCAATGGCATTAAAAACATTACATAAATTAAAAAAACTCATAAATTATTTATTAGAGACAAAAAAAATAGATGAAGACACTAGAATTATAATAGAAATAGCAAGAGAATTAAACGATGCAAATAAAAGAGAAGCAATTAAACGATGGCAGAGAGAAAGAGAAGCAGAAAATGATAAATACAAAAAGCAAATAATTGAAATAAATACAGAATGTAATACACAATTAGATGTCGAAGATAAAAATTTAATAGATAAAATAAGATTATGGGAAGAGCAAAATAGGTTATGCATTTATACCGGTAAAACAATAGGGCTTTGCGATGTACTTAATGGTAGCAAATATGACTACGAGCATACCATACCTGCAAGTATGAGTTTTGATAATGAAATGAAAAACTTAACAATAGCAGATAAAACATATAACCAACAAATAAAAGGTAAAAAATTACCGACGGAATGCCCAAATTATGATACTGAATACACTCATAATGGAATTACTTATAAGTCAATTTTAGATACTATGCAAAGTATATTTGGCAGATTGGTAGAAGAAGAAATTAAAACAAAATATGGCAAAAAAATAAAATTAAAGTTTAATAAAATAATTGAACTTGAAACTAAAGTAGACCGATTTATATATTTTTCAAAAACAATTACAACAAAAGAGCAAAAAGATAAAAATATAGTAGATAAGCATATTGCAAAGATGGAGCTAGATTATTGGAGGTATAAACTCCAAACCTTTACTTCAACTGAGTATAAGGCAGGATGGAGAAACAGCCAACTGAGAGATACACAAACCATAACAAAATATGCATTGCCATATCTTAAAACAATTTTTAAAAAAGTAGAAGTACAGAAAGGAAATATAACTGCCGATTTTAGAAAAATATATAAAGTACAACCAAGATTAGAGAAAAAAGATAGAACAAAGCACAGTCACCATGCAATAGATGCTGTTGTACTTACTTTAATACCACCGCCAGCAGTTAGAGATAAAATATTATTGAGATACAATGAAGCAAAAGAAAATAATATCGGGTATCATGAAACACCAAGGCAGTGGAGTAATTTTAGTACGAATCATATTTTAAGTATTGAAGATGAAATAATAATAAACTACTTACCTGAACATCGGACACTTATACCTACCGAAAAAATTGTACGCAAAAGAGGTAAAATACAATTTGTAAAAGAGAAACTAGATACTAACAAATGGCAATATAAGTTAAACGAACAAGGCAAGAAAATTCCTATTGTTGCTAAAGGAGATTCAATTAGAGGACAATTACATAAGCTAAGTAATTTTGGAGCAATAAATAATGGAGAAGCTATCATCTTAGTTGAGCGTTACCCAATTTCATCTTTCACCAGCATTACAGATTGCAAACATATTGTAGATGCAAAAGTTAAAGAATTAGTTCAAACTGAATTACAAAGACGAATGGATAATGGATTAAGTTTTGATAAAGCAAAATTAGAACCAATACCTTTTCATAAAGGCAATGAAGTTATAAAAAAAGTTAGGTGTAAAGTAGCTGCAGGAAGAGGATATTTAACAACCGAAAAAGCTATTAAAATTGGAAGCCTCAATTACAAATCGAAACATGAATATAAACAAAGTATATATGTACAAAATGAAGAAAATACATATTGCTTATACTATGAAAACAAAGTTGAGGATAAAACAAATAGAGCTTTTAGAATTATTGGATTATTTGAATTATCTCAACTTAATTTAAAAAATGAAAATGATATTAAATTAGAAAACTATTATAACAAAATAATTAATGGCAAAGGCAAAAACGCTGCAGAATTACCTTTGGTACAAATACTAAAAGTTGGAACTAAATGTATCTTCTACAATGAAAGTATTGAAGAACTTAAAGAACTTGATAATCCAGATTTATTAAAAAGATTATTTAGAGTCTATAAGTTTAACGAAATGGGAACACCTAACTTATTTTTACAAAACCATTTAGAAGCCAGAAAGAATGAATTATTAGATGATGGAGAAACTTTTTTCGAACCTAATAAAAAGCACTATCGACTAAAAATAAAAGCGGATAAATTCACTTGTGCAATAGAAGGCAAGCATTTTGAAATAAAACTAGACGGAGAAATAAAATGGTTATGTTAATATGATTAAACGAACTCTTTATTTCGGCAACCCCCCCTACCTAAAAACCAAAAACAAACAACTCGTTTTTGAAGCTGTTAGATATGGAAACAAAAGATTTTGTTGTGGAAGTTTTAAGGTTGTTAATAACCCATATGCAAATTTTTATTATAAAATTATTGACGGTAGTGCATTTTATAATTAAATTGATAGCACATAACTATTACGAATGAAACAACTAAAAAAAACATCAAAAAAAATAGTACTGCAAGAAAGTAAAAAATTGTATTTACAAATCGTTGCATTAATAAACAGCCGCAAAGAAAACCTAAACAGAAGTTTTAATAAAGAACTTACCATGCTCAATTTGCAAATAGGAAACCACATTGATGAAACCCTTGCCAATACTGAAGAAAACTATGGTTTAGAGATTGTGGCGACACTGTCGCCACTTTTAATAAATCAATTTAGAAAAGGATATACTACCTCATCGTTGCATAGAGTACGAAGATTTTGGTAGCATTTTATAAAATAAAGATAGTTGCGACACTGTCGCAACTATTGAGTTGGAGCCATTTTATAGAGCTTGCCAATGTAAAAGATAACCTTACCAGTACATATTATACCGAGCTTTGCAAGATAGAACATTGGACGGTAAGAGAGCTTAGAGACCGCATAAACAGTATGCTGTACGAAAGAACAGCGCTGAGTAAAAGCCCCGAAAAATTAATTAAGCAAGAGCTAAAACAACTGCAAACACAAAAAGTATTTACAGAAAATATTGTATTTAGAGATAATTATTTGTTAGATTTTTTAGACCTTAAAGATGTATATAGAGAAAAAGATTTAGAAACAGCAATAATAGTTGAGCTACAAAAATTTATAATAGAAATAGGAACTGATTTTGCTTTTTTGAGCAGGCAAAAAAGAATGATAATAGATGGCGAAGATTATACACTGGATTTACTTTTTTATCATAGAGGATTAAACAGACTAGTGGCTATAGAATTAAAGCTAGGTAAATTTAAGCAGAGCTACAAATCGCAAATGGAATTATACCTAAGCTGGCTCGAAAAATACGAAATGCGGTAGCATGAAGAATTACATATTGGACTAATATTGTGTGCCGATAATAAAAAAGAAATAATGGAGCTTTTAATGATAGATGAAAAAAGAATACGTATAGCTAATTATGCAACCGAAATGCCCGAAGCAAAAATAATAAAACAAAAATTGCATAAAGCCTTAGCATTGCTAAAGCCAAAATTAGAAAATAATGTATAATTATACCTTCAACATACTTATTAACTTATAATGATAAAACGCACCCTTTATTTTGGCAACCCTGCATATTTAAAAACCAAAAACGAACAACTTGTATTTGATAATGCTGCAGATGGCGAACAAAAAACAATACCAATAGAAGATATAGGAGTTGTAATATTAGACCACCAGCAAATAACCATAACCCAAGCTCTAATAGCAAAGCTATTAGAAAACAATACAGCACTAATAACTTGCGATAGTAAGCACCACCCTACTGGCTTGCTGCTAAACCTTGATGGGCATACCTTGCAAAGCAAAAAATTTGCAGCACAAATAGATGCTACTATACCACTAAAAAAACAACTATGGCAGCAAACCATAAGCTGCAAAATAAATAACCAAGCTGCCATGTTGGAAAGTGTGCAAGTGCCTGCAAAATTGTTACGCAGTTTTGCTGCCGAAGTAAAAAGTGGCGATGCCAACAACCACGAAGCAATGGCAGCTGTGTATTATTGGAAAAATATTTTTGAAATTTTTCCTGATTTTAAAAGAGATAGAGAAGGCGATGCCCCAAATAATTTATTAAATTATGGCTATGCCATACTAAGGGCAGTAGTAGCCCGAAATTTGGTAGCAAGTGGCATACTGCCCACACTAGGTATTTTTCATAAAAACCAATATAATGCCTACTGCCTTGCCGACGATATAATGGAACCCTACCGCCCATTTGTAGATAAAGTAGTATGGAATATAGTACGAATGAATGGAAACTATTTGGAAATAACCCCCGATATGAAACGACAACTTTTGGGCATACCAGCAATGGATGTAATAATAAATGAAGAAAAAAGCCCATTGATGGTAGCAGTGCAAAAAACCACTGCATCGTTGGCTAAATGTTACGAAGGCAAGGCAAGAAAGATAATGTACCCTGAGTTTGTTTGAACAATTAGCAGTAAAGAGTTGGTAAATTACTAACTACTTGTTATCAACTATCTTTTGCCAACTGTAAAATGATAAAATGCAAAACCGATTAAACGCTTACCGTATTATGTGGGTATTTGTACTATTTGATTTGCCAACCGAAACTGCCAAAGAGCGTAAAACTGCCGCCACATTTAGAAAAAAAATATTGGCCGATGGCTTTGCTATGTTTCAGTTTAGTATATACCTACGCCACTGTGCAAGCAGAGAAAACGCCGATGTACACATAGCAAGAGTAAAAAAATTATTGCCCGAAAAAGGAAATGTAGGAATTATGTGTGTAACCGATAAACAATTTGGCATGATGGAAATTTTTCATGGGCAAAAACCTACAAGCAATAACCCACCATCGCAACAATTAGAAATGTTTTGAAAATAGAAATACCTTTTTACAAAAAAATAGGAATAAGAAAATGAACAGAAGTTCTATTTTTTATTCCTATTTTTTAACTCAGATGCTTTACTAGCAAAGCTTTCGTGCAATCGTATTGTGAAAGAACTAAGTTAGTAAAAAGTTTGAAAGCAAATCACAACAC
>JABFQZ010000017.1 GCA_013141435.1 Ferruginibacter sp. | reverse complement strand
TTACCACATTTATCTTTAATAGAATAAGTGTAAGTAACTGTCCAAGCACAATCAGTACCTGTTGTAACAGTTGTTTTAACCACTGTTATTGCACCACCACAATTGTCGCTATATAAAGCAGCAACTGCAGCTTCTGTAGCACCTGTAGGCGCATTTGCTAAACAGTTATTAATACCAGTTTGACCAGCAGGGAACGAACCAGCAACAATTAAAGTAGGAGCAGTAGCATCGGCACCACTAAATACTTGTGTTGGCTTAGGCGTAACCTCATTACCACATTTATCTTTTATAGAATAAGTGTAAGTAACTGTCCAAGCACAATCAGTACCTGTTGTAACAGTTGTTTTAACAACTGTTATTGCACCACCACAATTGTCGCTATATAAAGCAGCAACTGTAGCTTCTGTAGCACCTGTAGGCGCATTTGCTAAGCAGTTATTAATGCCAGTTTGACCAGCAGGGAACGAACCAGCAACAATTAAAGTAGGAGCAGTTAAATCTGCACCGCTATAAACTATTACAGGAGAAACGGCAACAGTGTTACCACAATTGTCTTTTACTGTATAAGTATGTGTTACTGTCCAACCACAATCTGTACCAGTTGTTACAGTTGCTAATGTTGCAGAAACAGTGCCACAATTATCTGTAAACTGAGCAGCTATTGTAGCAGCTGTTGGTGGAGTTGGAGCATTGCTTAAGCAATTATTAATTCCAGTTTGTCCTGCAGGTATTGTACCAGTTAACACAGGAGCTGTATTATCAATAACGGTAATTACTTGCGTATACATTAGACTTGTGTTTCCACAATCATCTGTTACTACCCATGTATTAGTGTAAGAACCAGATTGAATACATGGAACACCGTTTGATACAAATGTGCCAGATGTTTTTACAATGTTGGTTACATCATTATCACAATTATCAGAAGCTACAGGGAACAATGCATTAGCAGCAGCTAAAGCTACAGCATCATTACATTGTACTGTTCTGTTTATGAAAAGAGCTGCCGTTGTCCATGTAGGAGCTACCACATCTCTTACATTTACTACTCTTGTCATAGGAACTCCACCACAATTATAAGGGCTAGGACCAATAGGAGAAATAGTAAAAGTTATTGGGTTTACATGTGTTGTTGGGCAACTTAAACTTAAATTAGTATTAATAGCATTTGTACCAAAAGGCACATTATATGCTTGGCCCAATACATTATTAGCTGCATCTGTTGCAACCCAATTAAACAAAGCACCTACCACATTACCTGTTTGAGCTACATTAAATGTAATATTTGTACCAGGACAAACATCTGCAACTGGTGCAGCACTTACAGTAATTTGCGGATTAGGAGCTACGAATATATAAACGAAGCCTGTTAATGGATCAGGAGAACAGCCATTTCCATCTAGCAATGTGCCCCAACGAACCCTGTATTGTTTTGTTACAGAGTTAGATGGATTTGGCAAATAGCCAGCAGGCACAATTACATTGCCACCACTAGCTACTGGGAACACAACCGACCATGCTAAAGTAGATGGAGTAGAAGGAACCCATGCAGCACCATTCCATACATCTATCATAAATGTACCAGTATAAGAAGGAGCAGGGGCTGCTAATGCGCCACTCAATTCTACCAATACATTTGCATCTTGACCTGTACAGATATATACATTTGCAGCACCATCAATATTTGCGGCTGTTAAACCTCTTTGTATAACAGTAACACTACCTGTTAAATCTTGACCTACATTGCCAGAACAATGAGCATCTACTAAACTTGAAACAAAGTAAGTTACAGTAGTACCTGGTAGTTGTGTATTTACCACAATACTCCAAGGACCGTTGCCAGTACCCGTTGTAGTTTGACCATTGCTTAAAGTTAATGTCCAAGCACCTGTAGCTGTAACCAATCCTCCAATTGTAGGATTAATATTACTACAAGTAGTCATATTAGCTGTTGTTAAGGTAGATGTTGGTCTTGCATATATTGTAACAGTAGTAAATGAACTGTCAACACAACCATTTGCACCAGTAAATAAATATTTAACTGTATAAATACCAGGAGCACTGTTTAAATTGATTCTACCAGCATTAACACCACTAGCAGTAATATTTAAACCTGCTGGTGTTGCACTAAATATACCTCCCGTAAGCGGACCACCAGTAACAGCACTAATTGATACAGGTTCTAAAACTTGTGCAATAAACGGTATTAATGATGGTGTAACTTGACAGTATGTAGCACTACTATAAGCAATAGTTGCCGTAGGACGAGCCAGTATTTCAACCACAGAAGTAGCTGTAACGGTAGCACAACCACCACCTGCGGCTATAGTCATAGTAACAGTATAAACACCAGCAATACTAGTAGCAGGATTTATTTCTCCTGTAGTAGCACTTATTGTTAAACCTGCTGTAGAGCTATAAGTTATAACATTGCCATTTGGATTAGTAACCGTAGATGTTGGCAATTTTAAACCTTCACCTGCACAGTATGTATTATCACCAGGATAATCAAAACCTGCGATGGTAGGTAATGCTGTGATTGTAACACTTGCAGTAGCAGTAACTGCTAAACAATTACCACTAGCAGCAACAGTATAAGTTACTGTATAAGTACCAGGAGTAGAAGTACCAGTATTAATATCACCTGTAGTAGCATTTATAGATAAACCTGCGGTTGAACTATATGTACCAGCAACTCCAGTTGCTACCAAAGTTGGGCTAACAGTACCAGCATTTGAGCAAAAAGGGCCACCTGCATAATTTAACGAAGTAATAACCGCTTGTGGTGCTATCGTTAAAGTAAAACTAACACTTGCAGCAGGACAACCATAAGCTGCAGGCCAACCGTAAGATATTACGTGTGTACCTTGCGGAGCACCAGTAGCAATATCACCTGTTGTTGCATTTAAAAATCCAGCCAAAGAATTACCCGCAGAAGTATAAGTACCACCTAAAGCAGATGCAGGTAAAACCGTAGCAGCTAAAGTTGTACTATAACTACAAACTGTAGGAGAAGGGTAAGTGAGAGAAGTAATTGTTGGACATGTCCAAGATATCTCTATTCTCCCATTACCACCAGTACCACTATTAGCGCCGTTAAAACCTCTACCTCCCCCGCCCCCGCCATAAGAAGTAGCATTGCCACCAACAGCATTAATGTTTCCACCAGCACCCCCGCCTGCATTACCACCAACACCAGGTGCGCCAGAGCCAGAAGTTCCACCATTCGTACCGTCAGAACCATTATTTCCATCATCGGCTCTACCACCACCACCACCACCAAAGGAAGTTTGTAATGGATTAGTAGAAGCACCACCATCTCCACCATTAGAAGCAGAGCTTGAATTAGTAACAGCAATACCACTAAGTCCTAGTGGGGCAGGAGTTTGTATGCCTCCTAATCCACCAAAGCCATTACCACTATTGCTTGCGCTTCCGCCAGCTGCAGCAACTTGTGTATTTCCAAAAGAAGAAGTACCACCAGCGTTACCGGCAGTACCACCAGCACCAACAATTACGTTAAACCAAGTGTAAAGGGCTAAAGGAGAAGTGGTGAGCGTTGATTTGTGAAAAGCACCGCCACCGCCACCACCTTGGCCATCGGTTCCAGCGAAGTTACCACCACCACCACCAGCACCCCATACTTTCAAAGTAAAGGTTGTTACACCCGGAGGTTGTGTCCATGAATTAACACCTGGCGCACTAAAAGTGGCCGAGCCCTGCCCCATCGAATGAGGGGATATGCCAAGACTGATGATTAACATCAGTAACAATGGCATAAAAAATTGTTTAAGTTTTTCCATTTTTTTAATTTTTTGATTGATTAGAAAATTTTATGAAATAGCTGGTTTTTACATCATAATATTGAAAATGTACTTACTAAGAACTAGAGAAAAATAACCTCATCTTTACTGAGTTTTTAAATGTGAAACAATTAGTTTGTGATTTTTTCGACTTCATGGATTTATATTACAAATTAAAAATGTTGTTCATAAGTATTGAATAAATTATTTATGTATTAGTAATCAATACTTAATGAAAGTATATGGTGCTACTTTTTTTTAAATAATAATTTTAATTTATTTTTTAATTAAATTATATTTTTATTTATTAATGTGTATAAAATGACATATTTAAAACTGTTAAATAACAGTTTAACTAAAAAATAGAGTCACTTTATTTGCATAGCAAATAAAAATTTGTTTACACGTGGGTAATTACAGTTGTATTAACGTATTGGTGGTAATTCAAATTTCGGTTAAGAAATTTTGTAAGGATATTGAACAAAATTAAATTTGTTGTCAACATCTATTTAAACCGCACTTGGGGGTTGGCGATATAAATAATAATAAAAGATTTATTAGTCTTTTAGCAGAATATTTTGGATATGTAATATTAAATAAAACATTTATTATAAAAAAATATATTTTAACAAAAAATTTAATTTTAATTTTAACTAACTATTAATCAATAAAATAAAATGTAAAAAGATTTAGAATATTTAGTAAAGTCTATTATAATTATGGGGTTATGCTCCAACTTTAACATTTTGTAAAATCTATTTCAATAAAATAGAATCAATCTTATTTAATATTTAACTATGGGTGCTTTAAATTGCAAATTGGTATGGTTATTAAGCCCAAATTATGTATTAGAAAAATTTTACACTACGATACCAAGGAAGTCAAGCCTTAAAGACTTGACTTCCTAAAAATTACAATTTTACAAAATTTAAATGTTTGCCTAATGCAAAATTTGGATTAATAGCATATCTGCTACGTGGGCAATGTTGAGCATAGTACCTACTGCCGAACTTAGCCCAGATAAGAGCAAAAATCCTTTTTTTTGCTGCCTTTGAGCAACAAAAAAGATTGTAGCGAATGAGCTGGAAACTACTGATGAATAGAAATTTGTTGCTGATGCTCCTACAAAGAAATGAGCTAAATAGTTACGATAATTTGGTTAGATAATCACTTTGATATTGATTAACCCTCTTTAGTTTATGCATTCGTACATTTGCGTATGATTAAGTTTGAAAAATTTACTTTACTTAATGGCTTAAGAGTGTTGGTGCATGAAGATAAAAGCACACCAATGGCTGTTGTAAATGTGCTATATGATGTAGGTGCAAAAGATGAAGATCCTAACAAAACGGGCTTTGCACATTTGTTTGAACACCTTATGTTTGGTGGCAGTAAAAATATACCAGTGTACGATGAGCCTTTGCAACAAGCTGGCGGAGAAAACAATGCATATACCACCAATGATCTTACAAATTATTATTGTCAACTACCTGCCGAAAATATTGAAACCGCTTTTTGGTTAGAAAGCGACCGTATGCTTAGCCTTGCGTTTAGCAAAAAAAGTTTGGAGGTACAACGAAAAGTAGTGTGCGAAGAGTTTAAAGAGCATTATATAAACAAACCGTATGGTGATGTATGGCACAAACTCCGAAGCCTTGTTTACACCACACATCCATATAAGTGGATGACCATTGGTGCATCGCTAAAACATGTAGAAGATGCAACATTGGAAGATGTAAAAGCATTTTTTAAAAAACATTACAACCCTAGTAATGCCATACTTGCTGTGGCCGGAAATGTAGAGGTAGAACAAGTAAAATTACTTTGCGAAAAATGGTTTGCGCCAATACCTACTGGTGAAAAATATAATCGAAATTTGCCTATTGAGCCAAAACAAACAAAGCCAAGAAAATTAGAAGTAAAAGCAGATGTACCAATAGATGCGTTATATAAATGTTGGCATATTTATGCCCGTACAGATGACAGGTATTATACTGCCGATTTAATTTCGGATATATTGAGTGGTGGTGGCTCGTCTCGTTTGTACCAAAGTTTGGTAAAAGAGCAACAGCTTTTTAGCAGTATCGAATGCTATCAAATGGGCAGTACCGATGCAGGTTTAATGGTTATAGAAGGGAAACTAGTAAAGGGTATAGATATTAAAAAAGCCGAAGATGCAGTAAATGCCGAAATAAAAAAATTGCAAACCTCAGGTATAAGTATAGAAGAGTTGGAAAAAGTAAAAAATAAAACAGAGAGTGCCATGGCTTTTGAAGATATGAGTGTAATGAACAGAGCATCGAGTATTGCTATGTACGAGCTACTTGGCGATGCAAACCTTATGAATAGTGAGTTACAAAAATACCATGCAGTAACAGCTAAAAATATTTTAGATGAAACAAGAATTATTTTTGATGAAAACAATTGTAGTACTATGTATTATTTGAGTAATAATTAAAAGTTTAAATGAACTAAATACAAAAAATTAAATAATTACATGCTCAACCGAACCCAAGCTCCTCCAATAACAGAAGCTACAGAATATAATTTAAAACTAAAACCTTACAATCTTTTTTATTTAGATAATGGTGTGCCAGTATATGTAATAGATGCTGGTGCACAAGATGTATTGCAAATAGAAATGGTTTTTTATGCAGGTAATTTTTATGAAAAAAATAAAGCCGTAGCATCTGCCACCAATTTTTTATTAAAGAATGGAACAAGCACCCGAAATGCGTTTCAGCTAAATGAAACCTTTGATTATTTTGGCGCAAGCTGCTCTAGAGCTTGCTACAACGAAACAGCAACTATTACATTACATACACTAAGCAAACATACAGACAAGCTACTACCTCTAATAAATGATATGCTTACCAATGCCACTTTTTTAGAAGAAGAACTTGCCATATTAAAACAAAACTCAAAGCAACGATTGAAAGTAAATTTACTCAAATGTGAATTTATAGCTGCCCGAAAAATTGATCAATTTATATACGGCGAAAACCACCCATACGGCACATTTAATAATGATGAAGATTATGATGCATTGACAAGTGATCAATTAAAAACATTTTATAATACTTATTATTTGAATGGGCAATGTGCAATTTTTGTAGCAGGAAAATTACCAACAAATATTATAGAATTATTAAATGAAAATTTTGGAAAATTAAATATTTCTAAGCCAACATTTATTGTTGAAAAAATCAAAACTGTTCCATTAATACAAAAAAAACACATCATTCAAAACGATGAAAAAGCAGTACAAGGTGCTATAAGAATAGCACAACCTTTTCCTAATAGGCACCATCAGGATTTTAAAAAAGTAATAGTGTTAAATACTGTTTATGGGGGATATTTTGGAAGCAGATTAATGAGTAATATAAGAGAAGAAAAAGGCTACACATATGGCATTTATAGCTATTTGCAAAACCATATGCAAGAAAGTGCATGGCTAATAAGTACCGAGGCTGGCAAAGATGTTTGCGATGCTACCATTGAAGAAATTTACAAAGAAATGAAACTAATAAGAGATACACCTATTGATAATGAAGAGCTTTCATTGGTACGTAATTATATGATTGGTGGTATTTTGGGAGATTTAGATGGACCATTTCAAATAATAGCTAAATGGAAAAATATTATTTTGAATAATTTGGATGAAAAATATTTTTACGACTCTGTAGATGCTATTAAAAACACTAGTGCAGAAGAGTTACAAGCATTAGCCCAAAAATATTTACTGCCAGAAAAGTTTTATGAATTAGTAGTGTACTAAAATGTATTGAGATATGAGTATTGAGATATAAGAAACAAGTCACAAGATGTGCAACCCAAACAAGAAAAAAATAACAATTAACAGATAATATTAATTGAATGAACTTTATACTAAAAACATTTATTTCTGCTACCATAGCATTTATACTCTCCAAAATTTTATCAGGCGTACATATAGATAGTATTATAACAGCAATTATTTTTGCTATAGTACTATCTTTATTAGATACAATAGTGAAGCCAATATTGGTAATACTTACTCTGCCAGTAACCATTGTAACTTTAGGGTTATTTTTATTCGCTATTAATGCTATTGTAATTTTATTAGCAGCTAATTTAATAGATGGAATAAAAATAGATGGTTTTTGGTGGGCAGTTATTTTTAGCATTATCATTTCTATATTTGATACAGCTGTACAAAAATCTTTAGATATAAATAATTCATAATTATAAAATGAAAAAAATAACTTTATTGCTACATTTTATTTTAATTACAAACGCATTGCTTGCACAATGCTCCATGTGTACAAAAACAGCACAACAACTTGGCGAAAAACCAGCACTAGGATTAAATTATGGCATTTTATATTTAATGCTTACACCATTTATAATTGTTGGGTTTGTGGCTTGGCGTTGGTGGAAGGCAAATAGGGATAAAGCTTAAGCAAAAAACCTACAACTTTTTTAAGCTTTAAACAAAAAATCGAAGAGCTTCTTTATGTTTCTAAAATTTATTTTTTGGACTTTGGCTTAATAGTAAAAAAATAAATAACCGCAGTTATTAATTTATAAAAAACTTTAGGAACTTTGGTTTGTAAAATTATGCTTGATTTTTTTACTATTTTTTTATTGTAAAACCGTTCTATTTTTTCGTACTCTGTGTAATCGTTTACAAATACAGCAAAATATTTATTTAAAACCTGTCTTCTTTCTTGTTGGTGTAGTTCTATAAACTTACTATCTGCAGAAATACCTCCTAAATCGTACTTACAAATAAAAATATTTAATTTTTGGTATGTTTCATTTTTTAAACAAAGAGCATAAATGAATAATTCCCAATCAGAGCATATTTTATAATTTTCGTTATAAAAAAAGCACTTGTAAAATAAATCTTTTTTTATAAATGCAGATTGGTGGTATAACCCACCCTTAAAAAAATAGCCAAAACTAATAGCTTTGGGTGCAAAAAGGTTAGCTACAAATAGTTCTTTTTTATACGATTTGGTATCTCCGCAGAGTACTGCAATATCTTGATTAAAATGTGTAACAGCCTTTTCAATTGTAGTATCTTCATAAAAACAATCTCCAGAGTTCATAAAATTAATATACTCTCCAGTTGCATTTTTTATACCCTTATTCATGGCATTGTATACGCCCGAATCTTTTTCGGACATCCAAAAATTTATTTTTGTCGAAAAACTTTTTATCAACTCCAAGCTTCCATCAGTACTTCCGCCATCAATTACTAAGTATTCAAAATCTTGAAAAGTTTGTTTGAAAATAGAATCAAAAGTTTTTTCTAATCCTTTTTTGTTATTCAAATTAACAGTAATTATACTTAATTTCATTTTTTAAATAGCGGCTTTATATACATTTAAACAATCTGTTGCAGCTTTCTCCCACGAAAATAATTTGCTTCTTTCTAACCCTTTTTTTATATATTCTCTTCTTGTACTATTATTTTCTATAAGCATTTTCACTTTGTTTTTTAAATCTTCCAAATTATTTAATTCAAAATAAATTCCAGCTTCGCCAGCTACTTCAGGAAAAGAACTGTTGTTTGTTAAAATAATAGGACAGCTGCAAGCCATTGCTTCTAATATTGGAATTCCAAAACCTTCGTATTCTGAAGGGAAAATAAAACAAATGGCATTATGATAAAAAGTACCTAACTCATTATCTTCAAAATATTTTTGAATAACCTGATTTTCCAACCCTAATTCAGAAATTTTATTTTTTTCTGCAACAGTAAATTTTCCGCCCCCAGCACAAATAATATGTATAGTTTTGTTATTATGCAAAACATCTTTTAGAGATTCTAACATAAAAATAAAATTTTTATAATTTGCTCTTTCTCCTACAAACAAAATATACTTTTCGGGCAAGTTTACCGTTATACTTTTAGCGTAGTAAATAGAATTTCCATGGTAAATAACTTCTATTTTATTAGAATCTATATGAGGATATATTTTCAGAATATCTTTTTTAGTATTTTTAGAAACAGCAATTATTTTGGTAGCTTTTTCTAGCAATATTTTTTTATTTTTTGTAACTTCTAAGGGGTCGTTTATAAAATATTGTGGGTATAATTCATGTATCATATCATAAACAGTCAGTACAAATGGCTTGTTATCTATATACTCTAAAAAATAGGTGCCATAATAGGTTGGTATAAAAAGATCGAAATTTTTTAATTTCAATTTTCTTTTTACAAAATTAGTATTTATGTTTTTTGTTTTTGAACGTATGCTTATTCCCATTTTATTCAAAAATGTTACAAAATAAAATAATCTTTTTTGGGGTTTTCCGTAAAGATTACTTTGGTTAAAATAAACATTTTTAGTGATTAAAACAGAGTTTAAAATAGAAAGATCTTTTTTGTTTTTTAATCGGGAAAATATTTCTGTATAATATCTAGAAATTCCTCCGTATGTTTGAAAAGCATAAACCTGTGGATCTAATAATATTTTCATTGCAACGTTTTAAGTGCTGTAAATTTGGAATAAAAAGATAGAAGGATAAAGGTAATTAGAAATGCTGAAAATAGTTTATTATAAAATGCTAAAAATAAAAATATGAAATTTGAAACCTGTAAAATTTGCAATTCAAAGATTACAAAAAGATTTGAAAAAACTATTTTAAACAAATACAATAACGTAGGATATTTTGAATGTGAGAATTGTGATTTTATACAAATTAATGAACCAACTTGGTTGAATGAAGCATACCATTCGGCAATTACATCCTTAGATATTGGCATTTTATATAGAAACGAATTATTGAAAAGCACAACTATTCAAATCATCAATACATTTTTTAAAGATGCAAATTTATTTTTAGACTATGCTGGTGGGTATGGAATATTTACTCGAATAATGCGTGACGTAGGGTTTAATTATTATTGGGACGATAAGTTTTGTGAAAATATATTTGCAAAGCATTTTACTATTAATGATATTGATAATAAAAAATTTGATTTTGTAACAGCTTTTGAAGTATTAGAGCACATGGAAAACCCGATGGAAGAATTATTAGATATTTTCTCCATTTCCGACAATGTATTAATTTCTACCGAATTAATACCCGAAAAATCTTTAATAGAAAACTGGTGGTATATTGCTCCAGAAACAGGACAACATATATCATTTTATACAAAAAAATCAATGGAGTTAATTGCGAAAAAATTTGCCTGCAACTACTATCATATAAGTAGCACTTTACATTTATTCACTAAAAAAACACTAGATTTAGCCAAGCTAAAACAAAAAAAAGATAAAACAATACTTCAAAAGCTATCAAAAATAATGACCAGAAAACCTAAAGAAAAAATAGAAAGAAAATCATTATTAGAAACAGATTTTTTTTATATAAAAGATCAATTGAAGAAAGGTATTTTGTAGTTGGTTTTAATTTTTTTATTTTCTCATGCCTTTATTTCCCTTCTAATTTTTTGTAAAAAAGCGCTTATATGCTTTTTATTTTATACTAATACAATGTTGTAATAATATTGTACTATTGTGTCTTTTGTGAAAAAAATGGTAGTATTAGTTACTGAAAAGCTTTAATTTGCTTGTTTCAATATATCAGCAACAGCTCTATAAACATTAAATTCGTTAGGCAAGTGTTCAATAGCTTTTTTTATTTCATTTTTATTAAATAATTTCATTCTTTGTTTTTGTAATAGGTAATAAATTTTTTCAACAAGTAACCATATTTTTTTATCCTTCTTAATATCTTGAGAAACTAAGTAGTCAATTTCATTTTTTAGCTCTTCTATTCCAGCGTTTTTAGAAGCTATTGTTTTTAAAACTTTAATTTCCTCTAAGCGGTTGCTAAAAGCAGGTGCCAACATTTGCTTTAGGTTTTTTACAAAAGTATCTGCCCCTGGCCTGTCGGCTTTATTTACTACAAAAACATCGGCTATTTCCATAATGCCAGCTTTCATTGTTTGTATTTCATCGCCAGCTTCGGGTACTAGTACCAAAATGGTTACATCGGCTAACCCTGCAATTTCAATTTCGCTTTGACCTACACCAACTGTTTCTATAATAATATAATCAAAATCGGCTATTTTTATAATGTCTGTTATTTCTAATATTTTTGGGTGCAACCCACCAAGCGCACCTCTTGTAGCCAACGATCGTATATATACATTTGGCTCATTATACCACCTGTTCATTCTTATTCTGTCGCCAAGCAAAGCGCCTAAATTAAATGGCGATGAAGGATCTACACATAGTACGGCTACCTTTTTACTAGAATTAACTAATGCTGCAATAAGGGCATCGGTAATTGTGCTTTTACCAGCACCTGGCGGACCTGTAATGCCAATTATTGGAGTGTTATTAAAATCTAAATTTTGCAAAAAAGTATCGTAACCTTCAAATTCATTTTCTATAAGAGATATAGCCCTTGAAAGCGATTTTCTATCTCCAGTCTTTATATCTATTAAAGTAGTACTCCACATAAAAGCAAATTAGTTTAAAGATTTTAAATAAAGCAACAATTTTTACAATTACAAAACTGTATTTTGCAGAATCAAGAAAAAACATTTGAAAAAAAACAAAGGCATATCCGTAGTAATACCAAATTATAATGGCAAAAATTTATTGCCAAATATTTTGCCTCCATTATACAAAGCTTTAAATAATACACAGCTTTTATATGAAGTTATTATTTCAGACGATTGTTCTACAGATGGCTCAATACAATTTTTAAAAGACAATTTCGAGGATATAATAATTTTAAGAGCAGAAACTAATAAAGGGTTTTCGCCTACAATAAACAAAGGTATTTTTGCAACACAATACGATTTAATTTTATTGCTAAATAGCGATGTAAAACTTACTGAAAATTATTTTGAAAACTTACTACCTTACTTTGAATGCGAAGATACATTTGGAGTAATGGGGCGTATTATAGGCTGGGAAAATGATAGTATACAAGATGGAGGAAAATACCCTTCGTTTCATGGTGCAAAAATAAAAACATCGGGTAATTTTAAACCAGTAGAAAGCAATATTAGCGATAGATTGTATAGTTTTTATTTATCGGGGGCAAATGCAATGGTATGTGCAAAAAAAATAAAAAAACTTGGTGGGTTTAATGAAATGTTTGCTCCATTTTATATTGAAGATGTAGAGCTATCTATACGAGCTTGGCGTATAGGTTATAAATGTTATTACGAACACAATGCAATATGCAGACATAAAACTAGTACAACAATAAAATCTAACAGTAGCAAAAAAAATATAAACACAATATATTATAGAAATAAAATGTATTTACATGCTTTGCATTTAGATGGAGAAAAAAAATGGCTTTGGTATTTGCAACTTATAGCAGAAACAATATTGCATATAATTACAGGCAAGTTGTGGTATTTTACTTCGTTGAAAATGTTTTTTAAAAGTGTAAAGGAGATAAAAAATTGTAAAAGTAGCTTTAGTTATTTAGCGGCTAAAAAAAAGTTAGAACCTACAAACATGGTTATTAAAACAATTATTAAAAATTTAAAAAACAAAGGGGTTATAAAACTATAAATAAAGTAATTTATTTGCATTATAGTGGTTAGTTTATTTTAATAAAAACAGCAATATGGATTTATTTAAAGAGATAAAATTTTATTTAAAAAAAAACAGACTAATAAGAAAATTACAAATAAAAAAAGTAATAAGTACTTTCAATGAAAAAAATAATATTCTACAAAAGGAGTTGTTTTTTAACACCTCTGCTACACCTAAAGTTTCTATAATAATTCCTTTTTATAACCAATTAAATTTTACATACAACTGTTTAAATTATTTGTATAAACATGTAGGCACAAAATATGAGTATGAAATAATTTTGATTGACGATAATAGTACAGATAATATTGACCTATCGTTTTACGAAGGCATAAGACTAATAAAAAACATAGAAAACATTGGCTTTTTGAAAAGCATAAATGAAGGTATTAAAGAGTCGGCTGGGGAGTTTATTTATATACTACAAAGCAATACAGAAGTGCAAAGTGAATTTTTAGACGAATTGTTTTTTGTTTTCAATAATTTTTCTAATGTAGGAGCTGTAGGGTCTAAATTAATAAATACCAATGGTGCTTTGCAAGAGGCGGGGTCAGTTTTTTTAAAGAATTGCAATCAAATATTTACCAATAAAGAAAGTTTTTACCCTGAGGTAAATTATATTAAAAAAGTAGATTACTGTACAAGTATTAGTTTACTTTTTAAAAAATATGATGTTGATGGAAATATAAATTTATTTGATGAACAATTTACAAATACGCATTTTGAAGATGCAGATTTTTGTTTTCAATTAAAACATTTGCAAAATAAAAATATTTACTACACACCATTTTCGGAAGTAATACATTTTAAAGAGTTAACTTATAACAACCATAAAAATAATATTTATGTAGAGAATAAAAAAAGCGAAATTTTATTTAAAGTAAACTTGCAAAAATTTAAAAAGAAGTGGCAATCACAATTAGATGCCATACAAGCTACAAATATAGAAACAAGATTAGAAGAACTTTACAACAACAAATCGATAGTTTTTTTTGTGGGCATAATTCCACCATACGATAAAGATTCGGGATCTAATAGGCTAAAAGAAATCATACAAGCGTTTATAAATTTAGGCTATCATATATCTATTTTAAAAGAAAAAACTTTTTTAGAAGAAAGTGATTATATTAACTACTATCAAAGGCTGGGAGTAAATGTTTTTTATGAACATAATAAAACAATAAAACTAAAAAATTACTTAAGCAACAATTTTTGCGAAACAAATATTGCTTGGTTTTATAACCCCGATTCGTTTTCTAATTATTACGCTTTGGCAAAAATGCATTTGCATAAAGCAAAGTTTGTTTTTGATATGGTAGATATTCATCATTTGCGCTATAAAAGAGCAATAGAGTTTGATTTAAAAAATAAAAAACTAGAAGCAGAGTTTTTAAAATATAAAAAGATTGAATTAGATGCAGCTCAAAAAGCAGATTTTGTTATTCCAATTTCTGATTTTGAAAAAAAATATATGCAACAATTTTGTAACCCACAAAAATTAATTACAATATCTAATATTCATTATATAAAAACCAAGCTTTGCAATACACTTAGTTTTGAAGAAAGAAAAGACATTTTATTTATCGGCTCTACACATGCACCTAATTTAGATGCATTACATTTTTTACATAAAGATATTATGCCTTTGGTATGGAAAACATTGCCAAATGTAAAAGTAAATATTATTGGCAATGTAAGCGAAATTATAAAAAACATTGAGCATCCAAATTTTATTTTTCATGGATTTGTGGAAAACATTAATCCTTTTTTTATTTCAAACAAATTAATGGTTGCACCATTGCGATATGGAGCAGGAGTAAAAGGAAAAATTGGACAAGCTTTTGAATATTATTTACCAGTTGTTATGACATCAATTGGCGCAGAGGGTATGCAATTAGTTAATGGGGAGAATGCATTAATTAACGATGAGGCAGAAAGCTTTGCAAAGGCTATAATAAACTTGTATAGCAACAAACCCCTTTGGATAAAACTTCAAAGTAATTCTGAAAAAAGCTTATTACCCTTTTCGAAAGAAAAATTGGAAGAACAGCTTTTAAAAATTATATAAATAGGAGATAAAATTGTAGCTTGCCACAAAAAATACATTTTGGTATCAATAATCGTAGCAACTTACAATGGCCAAAAATATTTGCTAGCACAACTTATTAGTATTGCAAAGCAAAGCTATAAAAATATAGAAATCATTATTTGCGATGATGCTTCAAACGATAGCACAGTAGAAATTATAAAAGAATTTGCAAAATCTCAGGCCAATGTTTCTTACTTCATTAATGAAACAAATATTGGTGTAAATAAGAATTTTGAACTGGGTTTTTTAAAAGCAAAAGGAAATTTTATTGCCATTGCCGACCAAGATGATATTTGGCTGCCAAATAAAATTGAGGAGCAAATGAAATTATTTATAAAGGACGAAATTTTGCTAACCCATACTGCCTCGGCTCTTTTTAGGGGAAATAATTTACCAACAAAATCATATCAAAAAATTACAAACCCTTTTCAAGGCAACGATGTACAAAAGCTTTTGCTTCGAAATTCGGTTTCGGGACATAACATAATTTTTAGAAAGCAATTATTGCAACAAATATTTCCTATACCTAAAAATATTTATTACGATTGGTGGATAGTGCAAACAGCAGCTTGTAATGGGTATATAGCAGCTAGTAATAAGGTTTTAACTTACCAAAGAGCACACGAAAACAATGTAACAGTAAAAGTGCGTGCAAGCAAAAACCAAACCGAAGAGGAGTATCAAGAAAGAATACAAGCATTGCAAAACTTTTTACAACTAAAAAACTTGACTAATACAAATAAAATTTTTATTGAAAAAACCTTACAACAGTTTAGTACATTAGTAAACAATAATTTTTCTAAATCTTTATTTCGTTTTTTGCTAGATAATAGAAAAGTTTTTTTCTATTATAAAAAAGGAATATTAAAATATTTTTCGCAAAAAAAAGCGGCTAAACATTTAAGTAATAAAACTTAAAATAACTTTAATATCAACTGAATATTTTTACGAAAAAAAACACTAATTTATTATTGTAAAAAATATTACTATTTACAGAATTTGATAATAAAAATTTAGTGCAAGTAGTTTGTATAAAGCGGTGTCTAAGTTTATGGCCGTATAGTTTTATAAATGTAGATGTAAATGTTTTTAAATCTTTTAAATTACCACTGCTCAAATGTAGCACCATAAACGGTATTACATATACACTATACCCCAAAAAATCGGCAATAATACTAATATCTGTGCCATATAAATGAAACCCTTTTAAATTAGATGATATAGACAAACCTTTGCTGTTTTTTAAAACCAAAAAATTTTCATCTAAAGAAAAAACTCTTTTTGGCAAGCTGCTACTTTTTCTTACTACCCCATTATCATCAATATGATAAAATACACTTTTATACCCAGCCCCACCAGCATTGCCACACACAGCCCAAGTGTTATCTTTTGTTTCTAATGCTTGCAAACATTGTTCTAATTTATCTTTGTTATCTATTACCCTTACATCTTGGTGTACAATTATAATAAATTCTCCTTTGGCTATTTTCAAAAAATAAGAAATGGCTTCGTAAGCATCAAACTCATTACTTTTAGAATTGTCTGCAATAATAAATTCGCAATCGTTTAAAAAATCATTTTCCTCAAAACTTTTTTTCATTAATGCATACTCGGCATGGTTATTTACAATAGTGCAAATAGAAAATTTTAACGAAAAACGTAAAAGATGTTTACTTATTTTTATAACATTTTCCATAAAACGATATTCGCAATATTTTTTTTACAAATCTAAACAAGTTTTATACTACTTTGCAAATGTTTATTTCAATAAATTTTTTGGTAATAATGATAACTACACTCTGCTTCGATTTTGGAAACACACGCCTCAAAGCTGCCATTTTTAAAAATGAGGAGCTTTACGAAACTGTTTATTTAGAAAACGACGATGAAGAAACTATAGAAACTATTTTAAAAAAGTACACACCTCAAAACACAATTTTATCATCTGTAATAAACCACAACCAAGCTATAGAAAATTTATTAGCACAAAAATCTAATTTTCATAAACTATCGGCAAGCACCAAAATAAATTTTACTACACCAGTAGGCAAACCCGAAACCATAGGTGCCGATAGGTTAGCCTTATGTGCTGCAGCGGCACATTTTTTTTCCAATAAAAATAATTTAATTATTGGGTTAGGTAGTTGTATTACCTATAATTTTTTAAACCAACAACGCCAATTTTTGGGTGGTGGCATTTCGCCAGGTATGAATATGCGCTTCAAATCCATGCATGATTATACTGCATTATTACCTTTAGAAGCCGAAACATGGAACTTTCCTTTAATTGGTTACGATACCCGTACAAATTTACAAAGTGGCGTTTTAAACGGCATGGCAGCCGAAATAGACGGTATAATTGATCGTTATGCCAATAAATTCAACAACTTTAACGTCGTTTTAACCGGTGGAAACACATCGTATTTTGCTGGGCAACTTAAAAATCGGATATTTGCCGACCACAATTTTTTATTTAAAGGATTATATGCACTCAGCCAAATTAACAATAGCCATATTTAAGAAGTCTATCTTATTCGTATTTGTAATTTTTACTTGCTCTTTTGCTTCGGCTCAAGAAAACGCTCCATACTCTAGATTTGGTATTGGAGATTTAGCGCCTACACAAAACATTGTGAGCAGAAGCATGGGCGGCATAACTACCGGATTTATAGATGTAGCTGGCTTTGCAACAATAAATTTAACAAACCCTGCCGCATTAGGTAGCTTAAATAGTACTTTATTCGATTTTGCTTTTGAAATAGATAAACGTACTTTAAAAAACAGCAACACAGTAGGCAAATTTTCTTCTAACAATACTACCATATCTTATTTGCAATTAGGGTTTCCTATTACCCCAAAAAAAATGCTAAAAAAAGGCAATTATTGGGGTGTAGCATTTGGGTTAAAACCTGTAAGTAAAATTAACTACAAAGTATTAGAAGATAAAAGAATAATTGGTATAGATAGCTTAAGTACTTTGTACGAAGGTACAGGTGGTATAAACCAAGCAAATATTAGTACTGGTGTAAAAATAAAGAACTTTAGTTTTGGCTTAAGTACAGGTTATAGTTTTGGAAATAGAGATATTAGTACCAAAAAAGAATTTGTAAACGATTCAATTTTTACATATCACAAATCTAATTCGCAAACTCAATCAAATTTTGGCGGTTTATTTTTAACCCTAGGTGCATTGTACGATATTAAATTAAAAAACAATAATTTAATAAGAATAGGTGCATCAGCCAATTTAAAACAAAAATTAAAAGGCAAAAAAGATAAAATTAGCGAAACTATTTTTTATGCAAATGATGGTACAGTTATATCTTGGGATATTATAGACTCTATAAAAAACCTAGCAGGCAATGTACAAGTACCTGCCTCATATAGTGCTGGCTTTACTTATACAAACCCTCACTGGGTTGTAGGTGCCGATATTGATTATGCAGCTTGGAAAAACTATACCTACTTTGGTGCTACCGATGCTTTGCAAAATACCATGAAACTTCACATTGGTGGGCAATATTATCCTGCTACTGCTACAACTACTGCAAAAAAATATTGGCGGTTTGTAAAATACCGTGCAGGTTTTTACTATGGCAACGATTATGTAAAACTTGGAAACAATAGACCAGATTATGGATTTACACTTGGTGCTGGCTTACCACTTACATCTTTTCAACGCTTACGTTTTGGGGAATTTGTAACCCTAAATACAGGTATAGAAATCGGACAAAAAGGAAACAAACAAATTACAGGTTTAAAAGAAGGGATATTTAAAGTTAATTTTGGTATATCTATGTCTGCTGCTTGGTTTCAAAAACGTAAGTACGATTAAAAAAGTACATTCAATGACAAATATTTTCTTACATAAAATAATTAAAGCAGCACTTTTTATAAGCTGCTTTTTTTTATTAGCTTGCGAAAATGACACTGCCGAAGTAAATAATTTTAACAAAAAAAAAGAAAACGGAGTAGAAGAAGCTACTAATATAAAAATGAATTATACAGTTGCCGGAAAACTAAAAGCAATACTAACAGCACCACTAATGTTGCATGTAGAAGATACGGTTACTTATTACGAATTTCCAAAAACATTGTATGCCGAATTTTATAATGAAAAACAGCAAAAAGAAAGTAAACTCACAGCATTATATGGAAAATATAAAGATGCACAAAATATTATTTATTTAAAAGATAGTGTAAAAATAATAAATATGCTAAAAGGCGATACTATTTATTGTGAAGATTTGTATTGGGATAGAAGTCGCACTGGCGTAGAGTTTTACACAAATAAAAAAGTACGCATTCGGCAAAAAGATGGGCAGTACATGAATGGCACAGGCATGGAAGCCGATCAAGCATTTAAAAACTATCACCTTACAAATGGCAATGGAATTTTAAATAGCAATGGCAATGGTTTTCCGGAGTAATAGTATTGAGATATGAGTATTGAGATAAGTATTTCACATTCAGCACTAAATTTTCATTATTTTACATTTAATATTTAACATTGAAATATTTGTTATTATTTATTTACTAAAATAACGATTAACAATTACCAAATAACAATTAAACTATTTAACATGGAATATCGTAACCTTGGCCGTTCGGGCCTTCAACTTAGTGTATTATCGTTTGGTAGCTGGGTTAGCTTTAGCAAACAAATAAACGATAAAGTAGCCGATGAGCTTATGGGCATTGCATATGATAATGGCATCAACTTTTTTGATAATGCTGAAGTATATGCCCTTGGCGAAAGCGAAAAAATGATGGGAAGAATTTTAAAGAAAAAAAAATGGGATAGAACATCGTTTGTATTATCATCAAAAGCATATTTTGGCTGGCGTGGAAAAGAAAATAAACCAAACCAAACTGGCAATAGCCGTAAGCACCTTACCGAAGCTTGCAACGAAGCTTTGCTACGCATGCAAGTAGATTATTTAGATCTTTTTTATTGCCACCGAGCCGATAAAACTACACCAATATTAGAAACAGTACAAACCATGAACACACTAATACAACAAGGCAAAATATTGTATTGGGGTACAAGTGAGTGGACTGGGGTAGAAATTATGGAAGCTCACCGCTGTGCCGAAAAATATAGCCTAATTGGCCCTACTATGGAGCAACCACAATACAACCTTTTTGAAAGAAATAAAGTAGAAGCCGACTATTCGGAAATATATAAAAACGTAGGGCTTGGCACAACTATTTGGAGCCCATTATCGTCTGGTTTGCTTACAGGAAAATACAACGACGGTGTGCCCAAAAATAGTCGCTTATCATTAACAGGCTTTGAATGGTTAAAAGATAGAGTACTGCAAGAAGACAGAATAAAAAAAGTAAAAAAACTTGGCGACCTTGCCAATAAATTAGATGTGAGTTTAGCTGCATTAAGTATAGCATGGTGTATAAAAAACCCAAACGTAACAACAGCAATATTAGGAGCTACAAAAAAAATACAGCTCACCGAAAACCTAAAAGCATTGCAAGCAGTAGCTTTACTTACGCCCGATGTTATGGATAAAATAGAAAAAATTGTAAACAACAAACCAGAAATATTGTAATGATAAAAATATATGGCATTCCCAATTGTGGCTCTGTAAAAAAAGCATTTGCTTGGCTAACCGAAAATAAAATAAAATTTGAGTTTTACGATTTTAAAAAAGAGAGCATAACCGAGGCAAAGATAAACGAATGGCTTGCCAGCATTCCTTTAGAAACTTTATTAAATAAAAGTAGCACTGCTTGGAAAGGTCTTACAAAAGTTGCTCAAAAAAAAGCTACAACAAAAACTGAAGCCATAAAATTAATATTAACAAACCCTAATTTGGTAAAAAGACCAGTATTAGAAATTGCAAGCAAAGTATTGGTAGGTTTTAATGAGGAAGTGTACAAAAAAGAGTTGCTGTAAAAAACCATTACTCAAAAAATTCTCCAGCAGCTTGCTCATGCAAATAATCTTTACGCTTTAGCTCAAAGTTTTTGCCTAAATATAATCTTCGTACATGCTCATCGTTAGCAAGCTCATCGGCAGTACCATGCTTAAAAATACTACCATCTATTAGCAAGTAAGCTCTATCGCAAATAGATAAAGTTTCGTTTACATTATGATCGGTAATAAGAATGCCAATATTTTTATATTTTAGCTTTGCAATAATTTCCTGAATATCTTCTACCGCAATAGGATCCACACCTGCAAAGGGTTCATCAAGTAAAATAAATTTTGGATCTACAGCCAATGCTCTTGCTATTTCTGTACGCCGTCTTTCGCCACCACTAAGTGTATCACCATTATTTTTGCGTACATGCTGTAGCCTAAATTCATTTAACAAAGATTCTAATTTTTCTTTTTGCTGAGGCTTTTTCAATTTTGTCATTTCTAACACAGCACTTATATTATCTTCTACACTTAGCTTGCGAAAAACACTAGCCTCTTGTGGCAAATATCCAATACCCATTTGTGCACGCTTGTACATAGGTAATTTTGTAATATTCAAATCGTTTAAAAACACATCGCCTTTATCAGGCTTTACCAAACCTACCACTTGATAAAACGAAGTGGTTTTGCCAGCACCATTTGGGCCCAATAAGCCTACAATTTCGCCTTGTTTTACATTAAACGATACATTGTTTACTACTGTACGGCTACCGTATAGCTTTACTAAATTTTTTGTTTGTATTATTAAACTCAAGGGTAAATTTATTTTTTACAAATGTAAGCAAGAAGTAATTGTATTAATAATACTCCGATAAAATTTTAACAAGCTATAAAATTATGCACTATTGCCACCACTTTAGTAAATTTGCATAAATTTTTACATAAACAGAACCGCTAATTTTAATAAATGAAAGTAATAGACCATTTAAGTCAAGCAAAAGACACTGTAATATCATTTGAAATATTACCTCCTTTAAAAGGCAAGGGCATTCAATCGTTATACAATCATTTAGATCCTTTAATGGAATTAAAACCAGCTTTTATAAATGTTACTTATCATAGAAGTGAGCATGTATTTAAAAAAACAGCCGATGGCAATTTTAAAAAAGTGGTTGTACGTAAGCGCCCAGGCACCGAATCTATATGCGCTGCCATAATGAATAAATACAATGTAGATACTGTGCCACATATAATTTGCGGAGGGTTTGATATAAACGAAACAGAAGATGCACTTATAAACCTAAATTATTTGGGAATAGATAATGTGCTTTTACTGAGAGGAGATGCGGCAAAAAACGAAGCCAATTTTGAACCTGAGATAGGCGGACATAATTACACAATAGATTTAGTAAAGCAAGTACAAAACCTAAATGCAGGAATTTATCAGGAAGAAGATTTGAAAAATACAGCAAGCACAAAATTTTGTGTAGGTGTAGCTGGCTACCCCGAAAAACATTTTGAAGCTCCAAATATGGATACCGATTTACAATTTTTAAAAAAGAAAGTAGATGCTGGAGCCGATTATATTGTAACCCAAATGTTTTTTGATAATGCAAAATATTTTGCATTTGTAGATGCTTGCAGAGCAATAGGAATAACTGTGCCGATAATACCAGGGTTAAAACCAATTTACAATAAAAAGCAATTAACCATGTTACCCAAAGTTTTTTCTATAGAGTTGCCAAACGATTTATCAGATGCAATAATAAAATGCAAAGAAGATGCAGATGTAGAAAAAGTAGGAGCAGAGTGGTTGTTGCAGCAATCTAAAGGTTTAAAAGATGCAGGCGTACAAGCACTACATTATTACACATTGGGCAAGCCAAACTTAGTGGCAAATGTGGTAAGGCAATTGATGTAATGCAATATAATTTTAACAGCCAAAATGGTAATAGATACCTTTATTTTTTTACCAATGTAGCAATAGATTGTATCATGTCTTTCATAAAAGATAACAGTTGGGCATCTTTTTTATCTATTCGCTCTAGCATTGTTTGCATTAATTCTTTATCGATGTGGTTTTGTTGGGTTTCAATATTACCAATACTTTGAGGGCTATCGTTAAAATTATTTATTATAGTTTGTGGGTCAGAAAACAACTGAATAAAATTAATTTTTAAAGCCTCTGCAATTTCTTCTATTTGGTGTATAGTTGGTACTAACGCATCATTTTCAATGTTGCTAATGGTACTTACTGAGTAGTTTACTTTATCTGCTAGTTCTTGTTGTTTTAACCCACGCAAATCTCTCCACTTTCTTACATTGGCACCTATTTTTATTTTGTATTCTTTTTTGGGGTTGTGCATAAGGCTATGTTTTGTACTAAATAAATATACAGCTAAACTAAATAAACTTTAGTACAAAAAGCTATTTAGCAAAAATATTTTTAGATGTTTGTTGTAACATTTACCAAAACAATACATTTATGCAAACAATATTAAAAATAACAGGTATTGTACTCTTTTTTGTAGTGCTTACTTTTGGCTGCAAAAAAACAAGGTTAGACCAAGCTTATAATACCAACGAACCATTTGATGCAGCAGCAGCAAAGGAGTGGTATTATGGGGTGTTTAAAAACTCAGCAGAATGGAAAAGCTCAGCCGAAGCTGGCAAAAAATTGCCCGATTGGAAACATGGAGTGTATAGAAAAATAGGATCTTTGGAAATTGTGGAGTTTCCGTTGATAAAATCTAAGAGGGAGTATTCTATCTTAGATAAAAATAATTCAAGTAGACAAGATGCTATAAGACTTGCTAATGCATCTTTTACTATTATTATTTTCATTAAAAATAATAATAGTAAAATTTTTATTAGAGAAATAGATTATATTCCAGAAGAAAATTATGCAAAAAAGTATAATTTCGATATAAACAAAGTATCGTATTTTTTACCCAACTGTGATTTTTCAGGAAGAATGATTATTAGGCAATGGGCTGGGATTACTGTGTCGATATTTAATTTAGAAAAAGGAATCATTACAAGAAAAGGAAGGATAGTGAAGAATAAGCAAAACACCTTTAATACTGTTACTGGAGATTATTGTTATAGTAATCAGTATTGTGTTTGGCAGCAAGATTGCACTTTAACATTTTATGGGGACGGGACGATTACAAATGAATGCGGTGAATGGTATAATACAGGAGATTGTTGGATGGAGGAATATTGTCCTCCAGATGATGATCCTTGCATTGGTTTGACACCTACAGAGTGTTTATGCTTAATATTAGGTATAGGTTGCAGTGATGATCCGCCACCACCTGATGATGAAGGGGAAAATCTTAGTGTTGAAAGAGATTTTATTATCCACCACGAACAATCAGGGGGTAGTCTTAATTGGGATTTAAAGGCATATGTAACTTTAGCTGGCACAAAATTTTTTGACGCCAGTAAAAATGTGTTCACTTCAATAAATACAAATACCGACCCAATTATTTTTTGTAATATTGGACAATGCTTACATTTGATCCCAACTAGTCCAGCTTATTGTGTTTTTAATAGCACGACTTATAATAACACTTTGCAAAATAATGACAAGCAGGCAAACTCTTATCAAGGAGTTGTGTTATTTTATCCAAACACTGGACAATATAGGCCTTTATCAAACAATAAATCATGGAATGCAAATCAAGAACTAAATTAAATAGAAAAAATGAAAAATACAATAAAAAAAATAGGGTTAGCTGTATTTGTATGTGTTTGTTTATCAACTTTAACTAAAGCACAAAAAATTGTTTTAGAAACAACAATTGATCGCAAGCAAGATACATTGCAAACTACAATAAAAAAAGAAGATATAATTAATTGGTTAAATAACCTACAAACTATCAATACACCTTTAAGAAGTAATTTTATTGAAAATATTTTGCAAAATGCAGTTTTTAATGAAATGTATTTAGAAAGAAGTAGCCTTGGTGAAAATGGTAAGATTTTAATTGTTCCACTAAATAAGAAATATTTTAGCCAACACATTAATAAAGATAAACCAAAGCCAATACAAAACTTAGTAATAGATATTGATAAAGATAAAAAAAACAAAACAGATAAAATTTTTACAATTATTTTATCATTATTTTACCCAAATGATTTAAAATATGTAAATATGCCTAAGTATGCATTTACAAATTTTTATGGTCAATTTTATACATTAGATGGCACATACACATGGGTATCACTTTATTTGGGGGATGTAAAATATGCAGAAACTGATGTAAAAAACTCAGAAAGAACACAGTATAGAGATTTAAGAAGCAAACAAACAACCCATTCTATTGATAGCAATGAAAGAGAGTGGTATTTAGAGACTACAGATATAATAAAAAGTTCAAGAGGGGTATTAAGTCTTCACACAAAATCTAAAAACTTAGGTACAAGCAACACTGTAAGCCCCCCTAGGTTTAAAGGCGATTTAAGAAAAAATGTGGAAGAAAAATAAAAAACACCTATAAAAAACAGTTTTCTCCTTGCCACAGCTGGTGCTACAATGTATCCAATTGTAAATGTGCAGTCAGTTGGCCAACAATTGCAAATTCAGGGGTAGATAGCCCGCAAGATAATATTATAAGAATGGTATTGAAACAAAAACTGTTAATTAAAATAAACCAAATTTACCCTTTGCCTTGGTTGGTGCTAGTGCTAACAATAAATGAGTAGTTGCCTATTGCGCATTCGCCTAGGCATGGTCCTTGACCAGTCGATGCAGTATATCAGCGTAATAAAAATTATAAGAAAGTAAACAGTTGCATTTAAAAAAGGGGCGATTTGCGTTTCCTTACCACAGCTGGTGCTACAATGTACCCAATTGTAAATGTGCCGAGGCTTGGTCTTTGACCAGCCGACCAATAGAAAAGTGACAATAATGGAAAGGGTTTTACAAATAGGCTTTTGCTGGTCAAAGACCAAGCAAAGGCTTGCAAGAGCCGTTGTTTTTTGCCACAATAGTAAGTAAAAGCTACCACCAGTAAATGCCGAGGCTTGGTCTTTGACCAGCCGACCATAATTAATTAAAGAGAAAAAATATTAGGACGATTTTCACAAATAGGCTTTGCTGGTCAAAGACCAAGCAAAGGCTTGTAAGCGTTGTTGTTTTTTACTACAGTATTAAGCCAAAACCACCACTATAATGTGTGCCGAGGCTTGGTATTTGGTCGTCCGAATATAGAAAAGATATAAAACAAAAAAAATGTTTTATTTTCAATAAATGAAACAACAATATGCACAAGAGTGGCCACAATTTTTTACTGCAACTATACAGCAATGGAAGCATTTATTAAAGGAAGATACTTATAAAAATATTATTGTAAATGCACTTAAGTTTCTTGTAAAAGAAGAAAAAGTAACGGTAAATGGTTTTGTAATTATGAGCAACCATTTGCACATAATATGGCAATCAAAAGGTTGTAATAGTATACAAAAAATTCAAAATAGCTTTATAAAGCACACTTCTAAAGTATTTAAAAAACAATTGGAAAATGATAATAAATTAGCAGAATATGAAGTAAATACGATAGACAGGAAATATAATTTTTGGCAAAGAAATTCGTTAAATATTGAGCTGTTTACTTCAGCAGTATTTAAACAAAAATTAAATTATATACATTGCAACCCTGTAAAAGCTGGCATTTGCAATTTGCCAGAAGAGTACTATTTTTCATCTGCATTATTTTATGAAAAGGGTATAGATAATTTTGGATTTATTGAGCATTACCTTGGTTAAGGTTTATATCGGTAAAATAACTGTTTGGTCGGCTGGTAAAATACCAAGCCTTGGCTATTTAAAAGTTTGAAAGTTTTATTGTACACGAGGCGTTATTTAAAAAATACAAGCGCATAAAAATTACTAAGCTATCTACAAAATACTGTCAAATCTCAACCGTATCATCATAAAAGTATATCAATATTAAAAAAATACCCCAACTCCTATTTTGCTTAGTAAGTGTAGCCACACTTGTGGGTTATTTTAATTACACTCCAACACAAAATATTATTTACTTAGAGCCATTGCTCTTTTTAATTATTGCTGCATTATTAGCAATTTGGTTTGTGCAAACAAAAGCAATAATATCATTTACACAGGCAGAAATTGTATTCGTTCTTTTTATTTTCTACATTATTTGCAAAAGTATTTTACTACGGCAATTCAATTATACATCAATAGATTTTTTGCTTTTTATTATTGCGTTGTATTTTGGGGCAAAGTCATTTTTTGCCAATAATACAAATGAAGTGAATGTAAAAATATTGCTTTACATATTTACTACTTCGCTAGGTATTAGCATTGCATTTGCGTTATATCATTATTTTATAACTAAAAATGCTTTTGCTAATATATATTTACCCAATAGTAGTATTTTTGGCATTTTGCTTGCAAGCCAATTGGCATTTGTAATCCCTTTATTTTTTAAGGTTAAAAAAACAGTAAAGCCTACACTTAAATTATTGTA
This sequence comes from Ferruginibacter sp., assembly GCA_013141435.1. Classification (GTDB taxonomy): domain Bacteria; phylum Bacteroidota; class Bacteroidia; order Chitinophagales; family Chitinophagaceae; genus Ferruginibacter. Next base: position 44,520 of record JABFQZ010000017.1, on the reverse strand, counting down.
TGTAACTATAATAGTAGCGGCTACTATTATGTTGGGTTTTACAAATGGTAGGGCTGGTTGGCTTGGTTTTATTTTTGCAATAGTTTACTTGGCTTATCAAAATTTGCAAAATGCCAGTACAAAAAAATATATTGTTTATTCAATTACTCCATTGTTATTGGCAATATTTTCATTACTATTTTTTTACAAACAAAATTCATCAAATGGTAGGTTGCTTATATACAAAGTATCGGCAACAATGCTACAAAATAATTGGCTGCTTGGTATAGGGCATGGTAATTACAAAGTAGAATATAATACTGCACAAGCAGCATATTTTTCGGTAAATAATATAAATAGCAAAGAAGCTTTGCTAGCAGATAATACATACTTTGCATTCAACGATTTTTTCCAAATTGTAGTAGAAAATGGTATAGTTGGCTTATTATTTTTAATTGCCTTTGGTTTTTTAGTTGCACGCCAAATAAAAAATATGCTTGTAAACGAAAAAAATAAGCATTTAGTTTATGCAGCCATTGCTTCGCTTATTTGCATTGCCATTGGTGCAATGTTTTCGTACTCTTTGCAAAGGTTTCCAATAATATTTATGGCTATTTTATGTTTTGCAATAGTAAATAATTATGCCATCAAAACAAGCATAGCCTTTACTTTTTCTTTACAAAAAAATAAAATAATTAATTTTGTTGCTGTACTATTCTCCTTGTTTTTGTGTGTACACTTCTATTTTGCTATGCAATATAATTTTAAAAGCAACGAAGCATCCGATTTAAATAGAGCAGGCTTTAAAACAAAATCTGTAGCTGTTTATAACGATATATACAATGCACAGTATAAAGACGGAGGTACACTTTTAGCCCATGCACAAGCATTGTATTACACCAACAATTTACTTAAAGCTAAAAATGTAATTACAAAAACAAAGCAATTTTACAACAGCAACGAAGTATATAAACTTTCGGCAGATATTGAAAACGAATTGGGCAATGTTGCTCAAGCCGAAAAAGAATATAAGATAGCAATAAATATGGTGCCCAATAGACTTATTACTAGAAAAAAATTATTGGATTTTTATGTAGCACAAAAAGATACATTGAATACAATATACTGGGCAAAATCTATAACCAAAATGAAAATAAAAATACCGTCTTCAATAGCAGATAATATTAAGGAAACTGCAAAAGGTATTTTAACTAAAATTAACAAGTAACTAAAAACATTTTCGTACTTTTAATACAAACAAACACCTATGACGTTTAAGTCTTTTTTATTTGCATTCGTAATACTTTGGAGCAATTTATTACATGCCCAACAGCCAATAGTTTTGCTAAACCAATTGGGCGAAAAACAGCCCATACAAAAAATATATTTGCACACCGATAGAGAAAACTATATGGCTGGGCAAACAGCTTTTTTTACTGCATATTTAAACTCCAATTTTTTGCCCGACACAAAAAACACTACTATGTATGTAGAGCTACTAAATGGTACACAAGTAATCAATAAATATGCGTTTCCAGTATTTTTTAGTTCGACTACGGGCAGTGTAAGTTTGCCCGATACGCTTACTACTGGCTATTATACACTACGTTCGTTTTCGGCAGGTATGATGGCACAAAACAACGATTATTTTTTTTATCAAAAAATATTTGTACAAGGGCGCACACCTAAGCAAATACCAGCAAGCAACGATACGGTGCAGTTAGCTTTTTTTGCCGAAGGCGGAAATTTAGTAAACGGTTTATCATCAACCATTGCATTTAAAGCAAATGACAAAAACGGAATGCCAATAAATATTGAGGGGGAATTATTTGACAGTAAAAATACAGCAATAACAACCATTGCAAGCCAACACAATGGTATGGGTACTTTTGAAATAGAACCAACCATAGGCGAAAAATATTATATCAAACTTAAAAATAAAGAAAATAAATATTATTTGCCCGAAGTGTTATCCAAAGGTATTGCGCTTTCTATTATTGCACACCCCGATGGAAGTTTTTTTGAAATATTGCAAAAGCCCAACGATACTACATTTGCTGCTGCATATATGGTAGGCCAAATGCAACACCATGTTGTTTTTAAAAAAGAATTTTTGCAAAAAAAAGAATCGCTAAATGGTATTATAAAAACAAAGAACTTGCCATCGGGCATTATGCAAATAACAGTATTTAATAAAAACAATATGCCACTTGCCGAGCGCCTTTGTTTTATAAATAATAACGAATACAAGGTAATTGCTGATATAAAAACAGACACATTAGATTTTAATGCTGGTGCAAAAAACAAAATATTTATTTCATTAAAAGATACAATACAAGGTCAGATTTCGGTTTCGGTAACAGATAATGATTTTAATAAAAATAGTACAAACGAAAACAATATTATTTCGTCGCTGTTGCTAACTTCTGACTTAAGAGGATATGTACATAATGCTTCTTGGTATTTATCGTCCGATGAAGATTCTGTAAAAAACGCCTTAGATGTTTTAATGATGGTAAATGGCTGGCGTAGGTTTACTTGGGCCGAAATTGCAAATCAGCCAAAAATTGAAAGTGCTAACAAAGCATTTATTACTTTAAATGGAAAAGCCTATTTACAAGGGCGAAACAAAACTTTTGCAAACAAATCTTTGCTTCTAATGATAAACTCTTTAACTCAAAAAAATAAACGAAGCACCCATTTTTTGCAAACAGATAAAGCTGGAAACTTTAAATTAGATTCTCTTTATATAACCAATAAAAATAGGCTTTTGTTTATGGATCCCAGCGGTAGAAATAGTAGAGATATAGATATTTTTTTAGATGCCGATACATTATTTGCAGGCATAGCTTTACCTAAAAATGTTTTTTTTAATAAAAATATTACTACTACAGTTTCTTCTAAAATGGAAGAAGAAAATTATTCAACTCAAAAAAAAATAGGAGCCCTGTTAGCCGAAGTAAAAGTATTAGCTAAGAAAAAATCGATAATAGAAACTATTGAAGAAAAATACACTAGTGGTGTATTTGGAGGAGAAGCTGCTAAAATATTAGACCTTATAAATACAGATGATGCTACTACATACGGCAATATTTTTGAATACCTGCAATTTAAAGTACCAGGGTTAAGTGTGCAAATATCAGAGGATATGGAATATGTATTACATTATAGACAAATGCCTACTGCAAGCTCACTTGGAAATCCAAAAATGATAATTTATTTAGATGAAATGGAAACTGATGGTTCATTAATATCGAACATACCTGCACACCAAATAGCATTAGTAAAGGTGTATTCATCTTTTGTAGGAGCAGATGGCAATGCTCCTGGTGGTGCTATTTCTATTTACACTAAAAAGGCTGAGGATTATACAAATTTTTCTTTATCGGCTAACCTTAAAATGTATAATGGCTACTCTGTTGCAAAAGAATTTTATGCTCCCAATTATTCGGTAACTACAAATGGCTTAGAAAATGACAATAGAGTTACACTTGATTGGCGACCACAAATTTTTGTGAATAATATAAACCCTCAAATACCTATAAGCTTTTTCAATAATAACCGCACAAAAAGTTTTAAAATTGTAGTAGAAGGAATGACAATTACGGGCAAATTAATTTGGATAGAAAAATTACTAAACTAATAATTTATTCTTTTATTTACAACCATTTTCAGCATACATTAAAAAAAATTCAATAACAGTTTTTGCATTATTATATAACGCTACCAAGTGTACAAGATGAAAATAGATAAATGGCAGTATAGTTTTATAGATAATTAATTCTCAAAATAAAATCTTCTATATATTTTTTGCAAATACAAGTAATTATTTTTGGCTATTTTTACTGCTCATATAAATAGAAAATGAACCTAGCAAACGAACAAATTGAGCAGCTTTTTGAGCAATACAGCAACGATACTATTGTAGAAATTATAAAACTGCCACAAAGCGGAGGCGATAGAGTTTACTATAGGTTAATTACAAAAACCAATAAAAGTTATATAGCTACATATAGCAATAATTTAAAAGAAAACGAAACCTTTTTTTATTTTACAAATCATTTTAAAAATATTGGCGCACCTGTGCCTGCTATTTTTATTACAAACAACGAAAAAAATATTTATATACAAGAAGATTTTGGAAACACATCTTTATTAGACACTTTAGAAAAAAATGGAGCAAATGAAGATACAAAAAAGTTGTATAAAAAATCGCTGAAAGCTTTAGCACATCTTCAAATAAATGGCGATAAAAATTTAGATTATAAAAAATGTATTACCAGCAAAGAGTTTGGCAAACAAGCTATACTGAGCGATTTTTTATACTTTAAATATTATTTTTTAGACACTTTAAAAATGCCATACGATAAAGAAAAGCTTGGCGATGATTTAGATGCTTTAAGCACTTATTTAAACCACACAGATTTTAAATACTTTTTATTTAGAGATTTTCAGAGCAGAAATGTAATGATAAAAAATTCCGAACCGTTTTTTATAGATTATCAAGGTGGCATGCATGGTGCTTTGCAATACGATGTAGCATCTTTACTTTGGCAAGCAAAAGCCGATTTAAAAGATGATTGGAAAAATGAATTGGTACAATATTATATTGATTGTGCCGAAGCCGAGTTGGGGCAAACAATAGACAGGGCAAGGTTTATAAGCCAGTATAATGGATATGTACTAATACGCTTGCTACAAGTTTTAGGTGCTTATGGTTTTAGAGGTTTGTTTGAAAGAAAAGCACATTTTCTTACTAGCATACCATTAGCACTGCGAAATTTAAAATGGTTTTTAAACAACAATACAGTTGGCATTAGTGTTCCCGAATTTGAAAGAGTATTAACATTAATTGTAGAAGATGAAATAATACATCGTTTTGAGCCAGTAAAAGCAACTGAAGATACAGCATTGGTAGTACAAATAAAAAGCTTTTCATTTTTAAAAACAAGTTATCCAAAAAATGTAGGCGATAATGGCGGTGGCTTTGTATTTGATTGTAGAGGAATTTTAAACCCTGGCAGAATAGAACAACATAAAACCGAAACTGGCAGAGATAAACCAGTGCAAGATTTTTTGAATGAAAAAACAAGAATGGACGAATTTTTGGCAGGAGTTTTTAGCACAGTAGATATTTCGGTAGAAGATTATATAAATAGAAATTTTAGCTTGCTCGAAGTTAATTTCGGTTGCACTGGAGGTCGCCATAGGAGCGTATTTGCAGCAGATGCACTAGCAAGGCATTTAAAAAATAAATATAGTGTAAAAACTGTAGTAAAACATTTAGAGCAAAATTTTGCTGATTAAAACATCAATCTTTTATGAAATTGCCATAACAAAATTCTGGAACAAACTAAAATATTTATGGTTAATAATTTCAATTTAAGACAGTAATAACCACCATAAACATGTACTAATGAAAGCAATGATACTTGCCGCTGGCCTTGGCACTAGGCTAAAACCTTTTACCGAAAAACAACCCAAAGCATTATTTCCTATAAATGGAAAAACATTGTTGCAAAGAAATATCGAATACCTACAAAATTATGGGTTTGATAATGTAATTGTAAATGTGCACCATTTTGCCAATCAAATTATTGAAGAAATAAAAAATAATAATGGCTGGGGTAGTAATGTAATTATAAGCGACGAAACAAATGAGGTTTTAGAAACTGGAGGTGGATTAAAAAAATCAGCCCATTTTTTTAAAGATAGCAATGAGCCTTTTGTATTAATGAATGCAGATATGCTTACCGATTTGAATATTGAAAACATGCTTGCCAACCACACAAAACACAATCCATTAGCAACTTTAGCAGTAACCAACAGAGGCACAAGTAGGTATTTTTTATTTGATGAAAATAATATTTTGTGTGGTTGGCTAAACGAAAAAACAGGTGAGCAAAAAGGCAAATTTGGCACAAAAAAAGCATTTAGTGGCATTCATTTAATATCGCCAAAAATATTTTCGTTAATTATTGAAGAAGGTAAATTTTCGATGGTAGATTTGTATTTGCGCCTATCCACAACACATACCATTATGGCATTTGATCATAGCAACGGTAAATTAATAGATGTAGGAAAACCAGAAAGCAAAGCCATAGCCGAAAATCTTTTTTTGTAAAAAAGATAAGAAACTAGCTTATAAAAAGTATTGCAAACTAATATATGTTTTAAACAAAACAAGGCAACTTTTGCTGCCTTGTTTTGTTTAAAATTTCAATTTACTTTTTTATTATTGTTTTACAAATTGCATCGAAATCCATTCTTTGCCATTATAAATTTTAATTGTGTAAATACCTATTTTTAGGTTAGCTACATTTATATTTTGCAACCTTGTACCATTTGCAAAAGTTTGCTTTGTTTGTACAATACCCATTTTATCTATAATTTGTATTTCTTTAATATCTTGGTTTATAGATTTGGCAATTTTTTCCTTTGCCAATTTATCTTCATTTACACCCACCAAAAGATTGTCTTTTGTAGGGTTTGGCGAAATTCTATAATAGTAAGGAGGATAATATTGGTATGGATAAAACCAAAAATCAAATTCATTTACACCACAGCCTCCACTTTGTGATAACCGCATTAATATAGGGTTAAAATCATTTGGTGTAAATCCAAAATTATTACCCCCATTATAAAACGATAAATTTTGCACATTGCCAGTAATTAAAGCCCAGGTAGCATTATTTAAACTTGGCGATGTAATGCTTATATTATTTTGTAACCCAGCTACTACATTAGCTGAATACATTGGTGGCCCATAATTACTGGGGTTGTAATTAATGCCGTTATAAATTGGGCCATTATTGTAACCATACTGTGGCCAAGCAAGTATATAACCATTTATTGCAGTAGGAGAAGTAGAGTAATTGCCTACATAAATATCGTTTTTTTGCAAAGTAAATGTTTGCAAACATGGGTTGGTTACATGCGCTACTAAATCCACAACACCATTGCCAACTTGTGTAAGTGTAATTTGGTTTGGTAATGTTGTTGTGTTACCTACCACAACTGTACCTCCATTATTGCCAGGGCTCGATATTCTTGTATTTATTTCCCAAGTAACTACGGAACCTGGCAATAACCCATTTACCACAAACGGGTTTGATGTACCACTACAAATACTTGCATCGCCACTTACCGAGTAATTCCAATATGGCACATACGAAAATGATGTAACTGCCGTTAGAGTTGGTTGTGCTACACCATTTACTACTGGCTGTACTTGAACATTAGATACATACGAATTGTAACTGTCTAATGTAATAGTATTGGTGGTGGTTGTAAAGCTTGCTGGTGCCGCACTACCCAAATAATTCCAACCATTGCCAGCACCCAAAATCCAATTGTAAGTAATAGTACCTGGGCTATTATTTACATTATTTGCTGTAAATATTTGGGTGGTAGATGAGCCACAGGTAAGAGGAATTGGAGATGGAGTTAGAGTGAAAGTAATTGCTGGTGGGGCCGGGAGAGTTTCGGTAATTTCAATACTTTTAACAAATATAGATGAAATAATATTTGGATAAGTACTCCAATCAAGGTCAGCTGGTGCTGCTAAAACTAGCAAATAATTATAATTTTTTGACAATGTCCCGTTTATTAATGCAGGGCTCAAATCAAATGAAGTTGTTTGTGGAACAGCATAAGCTCCATAAGTAGCATAATGAAGAGCATGGTCAAAGGGCGAAGGCCCACTACATGTTGTGGAATTATTTATTCCCATATTATCATCACTAAGATTTAGTTTTATAATAGGTAAACTAAGTGAACCTGTACCTCGTATGCTTCTACAATTCACCATTATTTTATAATTATAATTTTTTTTAAATGGGTATTTTATTGCATATTGAGTACAACCATCAGAGCCAGAAGTAATTGCTTTCTCTTGTAATTTTATTGCTTTTTCTGTTGAAGAGTATGAAGGAAAACCAACAGAAGTGGTGTGCTCTAATCCTTGATATAAGATTGGTGAAGTGGGTGGTGAAGTTATTGGTACAGCAAAAATATTGCAATTAGCACCAAACCCTGGTGACGAATAATTAATAGTAACAGATTGAGCATAAATAACATTCATGCAATAAAGCAGTAAAGAAAAAATCTTAATTTTTTTCATGTTAAACATTTTAAAAGGTTATTTTTCATCTTTTATTAGATGTATTTGTAATCCAATACCAACTAATAAAGTATTATATGAGCCAGTCATCAATTTATATTTTGTAGAGGAATAACCTACTGTAAACTCAATCCCTACACTCGAATTAAAATATATTGCTGGTCCAGCATTTATCGAAAATGTGCTTGCATTTTCTTTTGAGCTATTCCCTGCGGAAATACTATTCCTTGTTTTTATTTGATAAGAAGTTTCTACAAATAAATTTGTCCTTTTTTCTTTTGGCAAAAAGTAATATCTAACAAAGGGTCCAATATTAAATGAAAAATATTTTGCTGTATAGCTAATAATTGGAGATAAATTTTCATTTTTTAAATATTCAAACGAAGTTTTAATACCTACATTAAACTTATCAAATAGGAAATATCCAATATTTGGAGAAATAGATAATTTAGTAGATTTAAAAAGTTCACCATTAAGATTACTATTTGATATACTAGCAGCACCACTCCCCCCAACTAGCCAAGTTTTTTTGTCTAATTGTGCAACTGAAACAAAAGAAAAAATAAAAGCGAATGTTAATAAAAAAATTGTCTGTTTCATAGTAATAATTTTTGTTGGTTTAAAATAGCATAAAGATACAGCAGGTGGGCTGTGGTATCTAATATATTGGTACTTATTTGTAGGCATACAAATGTATTGAGATATTAAAAATAGAACATTTATGTTCTATTGCAAAATAAATTTTTACTCCCTCTTTGCATTGTGCAAAATGAAACCGATAAAGTGTACCTAAAAGCCCTTGGTAGTAGAATAAGATGTTTACGAAAAAATAAATGCTTAACCCAGTTAGACCTTGGTGTAGCTATGGATAATTATGCAGAGCAAGTAAGTAGAATAGAACGAGGGCAACTAAATGTTACCATTTGTACTTTAAAAAAAATTGCTACTTGCCTAAATGTAAGCCTAAGCGAACTCTTACAATTTGAAGAAAAAGTTGAATAATTTTTAACACAAATTACGCATAAAGGACTCATTTCAATTTAACAAAATTTTACTTCCTTAATTTCGTTCTAATAAATTTGCCCTGCTGTGTAATTTGGCTTTTACCTCACAAACTCAAATACGGTACAATCTTATTATACACTTCCTCATCAATAATCATTATTTTTTTTAGATCGCCGAGGCTAGTATAATTGCCATGTTGTTTTTTATATTCTGTTATTAATTTTGCTAATTGCCAACGAATATATGGGTGAGTTTTTAGCTCATCTTCGGTGCAAGTGTTTATATTTATTTTACGAATATTATTGTTACTTATTTTTAAAAATGGTTTTATTTTTTGGTAAGTGCTATCAGGCAAGCCAAAGGTTTCGGCTATTTGTTCTACTTTATAAAACCCTCCAAGTTTATCCCTAAATTTTATAATTCGTTTGGCATAGCCACCGCCAATACCTGGCAGTGCATCGTATGCTAAAGAGTCGCCAAGGTTTATATCTACAAGGGCTACAGCTTTTTTTTCGTAAGGCTTTTTTTCATAAGGCTGGTAATTATTGTTGTAATTATTATTTTGCTGTTCGCTTGCTACTATGCGTACATAAGGTATAAGCCGCTCCTTTTCTTCATCTCTAAGTCCCCATACTTTTTGTAAATCTTCGGGCTCCCTAAACCTTCCTCCTTTGGCAATATATTTTTGCATACTTGCAATAGTTTTGTCTTTTATACCCAGCTTATGCCAGCCTGGGGCATCAAGCGTATTTGGGTCAAAATAAAACATAGTGCCTGTAAACACTTCGTTGTAATTATTTTTGGGATACGAGTGGTAGCCAGCATTGTCGCTGTATTCATTATCATTGTTAAATTTTTTTGTGCTATCGTTTTGTTTTTCTTTTAAAGAATCTATTGCAGCAAAAATGTTTGCATTATTTGTATGCTCCTCTTTAATAATTAATGGGTAAATATATTTTGCACTTACAGCTATAGCCAGCGTTGTGGCCAAAATAACAAGTGTACCTCTTTTTTCTTTTTTTGTAAAAGTAAAATAGCTTTTGCTGTTTTGTGGTAGCATGGCAGTAGGGTTTGGTGTTTTAAATGTAGCATTAATATTTCATAAAAATCAATTTCATATAACGAAACAAAAATATTTGCAATACACTTTTTTATTTTCTTTTAGCCTTTATGAGTTTGTGTAAGTAAATTTGCAATAAAAATTATTACCCATTGGTGGATATTATACAATTATTGCCCGATAACATAGCTAACCAAATAGCGGCAGGCGAAGTAATACAACGGCCTGCAAGTGCTGTAAAAGAATTGCTAGAAAACGCTGTAGATGCAGGCGCTACCGAAATACAACTGCTGGTAAACGATGCAGGCAAAGCACTTATACAAGTAATAGATAATGGCAAAGGTATGAGTGTAACCGATGCTCGTATGGCATTTGAACGTCATGCAACATCTAAAATAAGTAATATCGACGATTTGTTTAAAATAAAAACGATGGGCTTTAGAGGCGAAGCATTGGCAAGCATTGCAGCTGTAGCACAAATAGAATTAAAAACAAAAAGAGATGAAGACGAAGCTGGCATATACATAGAAATAGAAAATAGTATTGTAAAAAAACAAGAACCTATAGCTACAAAAACAGGTACAAGTATAGCCATGAAAAATTTATTTTTTAATGTACCTGCACGAAGAAATTTTTTAAAAAGCAATGCTGTAGAGCTTAGGCATATTGTAGATGAGTTTATACGAGTAGCAATGGCTTTTCCCGAAATATTTTTTTCGTTAAACTCAAATGGCCAACAAGTTTTTCATTTAGAAAAAGGCACTTTAAAACAACGTATAGTACAAATACTTGGCAATAATTACAATGCAAAATTGGTTAGCTTACAAGAGCGTACCGATTATTTAGACATAATTGGTTTTGTAGGCAAACCCGAAATTGCAAAAAAAACCAGAGGCGATCAATTTCTTTTTGTAAACAGCAGGTTTATAAAAAGTGCTTATTTGAATCATGCAATAATGCGTGCTTTCGAAAACATGATACCAAAAGATAGTTTTCCGATGTATGCTTTATTTATAGACTTAAACCCTGCACAAGTAGATATAAATGTACACCCAACCAAGCAAGAAATAAAGTTTGAAGATGAACAAATTGTATATGCATTTGTACAAAGCGCCGTAAAACATGCGCTAGCTCAGCACAGCATTACTCCTACTTTAGATTTTGAGCTAGATGCCACAATACAAAATTTAGATGCAGTAAATAAACCCATTACTGATTTAGACAGAAGTTCTGCATCTACATCCACCTTGTTTCAAACATTTTCGCAAAAAAACCAAGCACATTTTGTAGAAAAAAATAGCGAATTAAAACATTGGAAAGATTTTTATGAAAAGCCAAATGAGCAAAGCGATAACAACAACTTTGCCACAGCAACACAAACACCAGTTTTTGAAAGTCTTTTGCAAAACATAGAGCAACCCACCGAGTTTAATAACCCTTTGCAAATACACAATGCATACATAGTTGTGCAAAACAACAATGGCTATTTACTCCTAAACCAACAAAATGCACACGAAAGAGTTTTGTACGAAAAATTTGCAATTGCTGTTGCTGGCAAAGCTATTGCAACCCAGCAAAGTCTTTTTCCTACCACATTAGAGCTTTCCCCTGCCGATACACATATACTACACGAACTTTTGCCCGATTTAAAACAATTAGGTTATTTACTCGAACCTTTTGGAAACAATACTTTTGTATTACAAGGTACACCAGCAGATGTAGGGCAAAAAGGCGATTTACAAGCTATTGAAAAAATTGTAGAACAATACAAACATTTTAGCAACGATTTAAAATTTACCAAAAGAGAAAAACTACTTCGAACTTTATGCTTGCAACAGGCTATAAAACCAGGCACTGTACTAGCGCTAACAGAAATGAAAACATTGATAGAAGAATTGTTTTTATGCGAAACCCCAAATGCAACCCCAAATGGCAAACCAACTTATATGAGTTTTAAAAAAAATGAATTAGATAAAATTTTTGGAAGATAATTTTTTTAATCCCTTTTAGTTTCTTAAGAAAATATAAAAATCTACATCATTAATTTGCTACTTTTACAATATGGCAAATCCCAATTTGAATACAGATACTAGTAAACAAACCCCTGCCGAAAAGGAGTTTGAAAACAATATACGCCCAAGTGAAATAGCTCAGTTTGCTGGCCAACAAAATACTATCGAAAACCTAAGAATATTTATAAAAGCAGCAAAAAAAAGAGGCGAAGCTTTAGATCATATTCTATTTCATGGCCCACCAGGATTGGGCAAAACAACACTTAGCCGAATTGTAGCCAACGAACTTAATGTAAATATAAAAGAAACCAGTGGCCCAGTTATAGAAAAACCTGGCGACCTTGCTGGCTTGCTTACCAATTTAGAACCAAACGATGTATTGTTTATAGACGAAATACACCGCCTAAGCAACGTAGTAGAAGAATATTTATATGCAGCCATGGAAGATTATCGAATAGATATTATGATAGACAGCGGGCCAGCAGCAAGAAGTATTCAAATAGACATAAACCCATTTACACTTATTGGTGCTACTACTCGTAGCGGTTTACTTACCTCTCCATTACTATCCAGATTTGGTATAAAAAGCAGGCTAGAATATTATGATACAGCAACATTAAAAAATATTTTACTTCGCAGTTCGGGCATATTAAACACAAAACTTACAAGCGATGCAGCAGCAGAAATAGCAGGTCGTAGCCGTGGTACTCCACGTATTGCCAACGGACTATTACGTAGGGTTAGAGATTTTGCACAAGTACTTGGCAATGGGGTTATAGATATGAACATAACAGAACATGCTCTCACTGCCTTAGCAGTAGATGCTTATGGATTAGACGAAATGGACAACCGTATTTTGAGTGCCATAATAGATAAATTTAAAGGAGGTCCTGTAGGTATTACAACCATTGCAACCGCAGTAGGCGAAGAGCCTGGCACTTTAGAAGAAGTATATGAACCATTTTTAATAAAAGAAGGGTTTATAATGCGTACTGCAAGAGGCAGAGAAGCAACAGAAAAAGCCTACAAACATTTAAAACGAACACCACGTACAAATATGGGAGATGGCACTTTGTTTAATTAATAAATTTTATTTAAAAGTAAAAAATTGCTAACTATTCAGTGTATTTCTTACTAATAGCATCAGCAGCAAATATCTATTAAACCCAAATTACGCATTAGCCATTTCAAATGGATACTCAAAGAGTTTGCCGTGGTTCCAAAGTCCGCTAAACCAAGCTCTTCTTTTTTACTAAGTGTTATTTTTAGTACTAGCTTATCGTTTATTTTTTCAAAGTATGCACCTATTGCAAAGGTTCGATACCTAATGGTTGATAAAGTTTTTTGTGTTTTGTCTTGGAGTACAAATGTTCTAAAAAGAGCCATTAAATTATAGGCAATCATTGCAAAAGTTAGGGCAGCTTCTATGGATTAAAAATTGTTGGCTTAGCTGATGTGGGTGTAATACATAAAATTATCAAATTTATAAGCTGCGAAATGAAATTTAACATTAACGCAATGAGTATTGAAGCTAAAGAAGGTATTTTTGAAGGCAATGTAAAAATATTTGTGCTCGACAGGGATGAGTTGGAAGAGCTTTTAAACCACTTAAAAGCTTTGTCCGGAATAGAAAAGGTGGATAGATATGATACATAATAATTAGGAATTAATATGCAAGAATTAATTGACAGAATTGTTACAGATTCTAGCATTACACAAGAACAAGCTAAAAAAGCGTAGATGTAATTAAACATTTTGTAAAAGAAAAATTTCCGATGATTTACGGTGCTGTAGAAAATATGCTGGGTGCAAGTAAAAAAGAAGATGATTTTATGAATTAAAATAACCCCCGCCAAAAGTGGCCAGGCATTTGAGCATTGAGAACCAAAATATTTATGTGAGTTACTCATTATTTTACGTGCCATTGCTTCGTTACCAACTTTATATTTTAGTACGCCTCTCATACTTACATAGCACTGAAAGGTATTTGCCATTTGTCCTGTGTACCAAGCATGGCAACAATGGTTTGCACTACTGTACAAAATGCTAGGCCTTCCTTTCCATCTGCAAATTGCAGCAAACCTTCTGCTGCACTGCCACGATGGCTGTAAGCATTATTGCCTACCTGCCTGCCGTGCCAATTGTGTTTGCTTTATGGCACCGGCATCCATTAAATGTTGCATTTCAGGTATTGTTTTTGCAGATTTTACCTGTACTTTTACATTGGGTGGAAATACAAATACCTACCAAGCGAATGAATGAAATTGCAAAAACAGTCCTGACAACATACAGGAAATATAAAGAGGCAAAGATGATGTAAACAGCTTTGAAATAGGAGGCGACTACAAGTTATTTAATGTTGCTATCTTGTCGCCGTCCATGTACCTGTTGAAACACCTGTATCCCCAACAGCAGTACCGCTTAAACTATTATCATTTATTTTTGTGCCGGTATAACTAGCAAGCCCAGAAAAGTTAAAAACAAAATTGATATTATTGCCCGATAATGTCCAAGTGCCTGCATCAACCTTGCTAAAGCTACCTTCTACATAATCCCACTTTCCATCTGCTTTTAAGGTTGCAGTAAATGTTCCCTTGGCCATAGAGCCTGTAGTAAAGTTGTAAACCACCGTCCATTTACCATTGTACGTAAAAGCTGCAGGAGTAGTTTTTCCCTTTTTACAAGATACCAAGCTAAAAAATGCTGTTGCTAAACACATCAAAAATAAATTTTTTGATGTGTTTTTAATTTTCAAGTATTTAATCATTGTTTTAAAATTTTAATTATTATTTATTTAATGGTTTCCAATTTACTTCACAATTACTTTATATGTGGAGGCCTGTGTATTACCTATTAGTTTTATAACATAGACTCCGCCTGGAATATTTTGAAAAACATATGTATTATTCTGTTTTTTTGCATATTGCTTAACCAATCTTCCGCTTACATCTATAATTTGTATTTGGGTATAATTGATGGTGCCATTTACAGTTATGTAGTTTGATGTAGGATTAGGGGATATGGTTATAGTACCTGCATCTCCCTTAAATATTACTTTTACAACCTGGCTGAATGCTACTTTTTTTTCTTTGTCAACAATTTTTAAACGGTAATAGTTTATTCCGGCATAAGGTTTATCATCTTTTGCATCGTAACTGTTTTGCGACAGGGCATTTTTTGCAGCAGTAGTATAAATTTTTGTAAACACATTATTTCCTATACTTCTTTCTACCTCATAATACAAAATATCCTCTTCGTTAGTTGCTTTCCAATTTACCAGAACCTCATTACCTTTTTTAACCGCATCAAAACTAATTAACTTAATAGGCAATACTCCTCCTACTCTGCCTAAAATGTATTCAGTATTTTGCCCTGTAACGGTAATTGTATTAGCTGGTTCGTTAGCAACATCTGGCATTACTATCCAGCTACTAGCGGCATTATCATTACGCTTGTTTAAACGTAACTGACTTTCAATAGCAGGAGTTATTGAAGGATTACCATTGTAATTATATACAGCTGTGTACTGTGGCGATGTTCCACCTGCTTGAAACACCCCAAAATATTTATTATTTACACCCACACCACTTGCGCCAGTTAATGTATTGGGTTGTTCGTCCACCCTGTATACCTGTAAGCCTTCAGGGTTGCCGTTTGTAGATGTTACCGCAAAGTTTTCTCCACTTGGGTGGCTGATATTTGCCGTTTTTGTTGCGTTTACATAATCATGTGCAGATGCATCGCCTAAAGCTGCACCACTGGTTTGCCATGTGGGTGTATTAATTAGTGTACCAAAGTTTCCTGCAAAACCACCTGTATTGTTAGTGCTGCCTTCATCAAAACGAAAATAGCTTACAAGGTTGGTATAGGCGGGGTGTGTTGAGGTTATTTTTTTACACATCCAGTCTCTAATTGTGTTTAAAGGTAATGCAGTACTCCATAATTGTAGTTCATCAATAGAACCATTGAAATACCTTACACCTTGTTCATTATTATCTCTTCCAATTCTTAATACATTTGATGAGTTTCCGATTCCATTGTTAGATGCTGATATAACACTTGTAGCAACTCCATCTACAAAAAATCTAACCTGAGAGCCATCATAACTTACCGCTACATTATGCCATTTATTATCATCAATCCTTGGACCACTAATGTCGTTATAGCTTTCGCTAGTGCTAGAAGCATTGTTACCTATATAAAAGCCAAGCCTTCCTGCTCTAGGGTCGGATATATTTCCAACGCAACCAAATCCAATGCCAAACAATGTGCCAGTAAAAGGGAAAGCAGCTTCAAAATTTGAAAAAATATCAGCATCAAAAGAAGTTGTTTTTATCCATGCAGATGCTGTAAATGAAGTGCCAAAAGTAAAGCCGGGATTATCAGGAACTTCAATATATTGTGATGTGCCATTAAATGATGCTGTGTTGCCACTACCTGGTTTTTTAAAATCATTTAAATAACCATCAAGAATTTGGGCATCACTTAAAGCTCCATTATAAATTTTAATATCATCTATTTTCCCTTTAAAATAATAACCTCCAGAAGGATTAAACCGCCCAGTACCATTATTATTGATGAGTGTGCCAATATAAAAATCTTTGCTTAATACAGTTGTTGGAATTGTAAAACTTGTAGTGGTGTTCACCAATACACCATTAATAAACATTTTAATGGTGGTGCCATTAACCGTAACTACCCAATTGTACCAGTTAGCTTCGGGTGCCGATGGGTAAATATACTCATTGAGATTAGAAGTACAATGACCCTGCATTTGATATTTTCCATTACTAATATTGTTTAAAATCATTAAAAAGCTACTACCGCACGCATCTCCGCCATACGAAAAAGGACAAGGTGTATTGCTTGCAACACTTCCGGCATCAGCATTAAACCATAATGAAATTGTTCTGTCATTTGTAGGAAATGAAGATGCGATACCTCCAATATAATCGGCGTTACCATTAAAAAAAAACGCACTATTAGCATTGCCAAATCTATCGTTAGTAAGGGTAGCACCGCTTACTGTGCCATTGGAAGAGCCTGCCGCATCGTTGGCGTTTCCATTAAATGGGTAAGATGCTACTAAAGTTTGTGCAATTTGTATTTTGGCTATAAACAAAACGGCTAAGAGTAAAAATATTTTTTTCATCTTTTAAAAATTTACTTGTTATTGAGTATTGTAACAAATGGTTTGTAAATAGGAATTGAAGATAATACTGTAAAATTGCCATTGTAAAAAAGTAAAACCTATACTCCATTTGGATAAAAAAACCCTCACAAAAAGTGAGGGGATTATAAGCGAATCTTCTAATAATATTGTTAACTTCTATTCTCATTGTACTATTTGTGTATAGCTTTGGCTAGCCAGATATGCCACAGTTTTCGGCCCTGCCATTGTAGTACAAATTATATTGTTGATTATGTATGTTCCAGCAACACAACTGCCCAGAAAACTCTTAAAGAGAACCAATTTTCTTTTACCTGCAGGAATATACATGTAAAGTTTACTGAATTAACACATCCTTAAAGGTACCTCTTGCAGAATCAGAAGGATTAGCGACACTTGTCCTAAAAGCAAATGTGCCAGATATTTTTCCATTGCTGTTTGAGGTAATGGTGTAAATATAAGCAAAACCATCAAGGCTTGTAATGTTGCTATTTTCATAAAAAAATAATCCGTAATTAAATTGTCCATAGGTATTGTGTGTATAGTTTCCTACATTTAGTTCATCCATATCAAAATAACAGAAAGTGCCCATTCCGTTAACATTGTTTACTGTTGAATTTTTGTTTTTACCAATAACTCTTTTTTTAACGTTATTAACAGACCCTAAAGTCGAATATACGGAATCAAACGTAATAGTTTTACCTGCGTAGGAAAGCGACATGCTGCCTTGTGAATTGTTTATATTTATGTTGCTGCCTGATTTTTTGCAAGAATTTACACTTACTGCAATTACAGTAAGAAATAAAGCTGTAAGGCTGTTTAAAAGTATTTGCTTTTTCATTTTTTAACAGTTTTGTTTTGTAGAGCAAAAATGGGGAAATTGAAGAACGAGTGGAATACTCCATTTGGATAGTTTTTAAATAGTTTAATATCCATTACTTTTAATTATTGATTTTTGGTAGTAACTTGAAATGGCTAATTAAAACTAAACTACATTGAAATACTTAATAATTATTTTATGGCTATTTTTTTTAGGCAATAGAACTACTTGCATTGCTCAAACACAAAAAATAGATTCCTTAAAAAAAATTGGATATTCTAATGCAAATGTTAATATTAGGGTAGATGCTTTCCTACTTTTGTTGAGGCAAAATTCTTCAATGTCTGTTAAAGAATTTTCAAAAATAATAGATGATGCAACAGGCTTGGTAAAACAAGTGAACACCCCATCGGTTAATTGTAAATACAATTATAGTAAAGCTAAATACTATACAAAAGTTGGGAAAGTTGATAGTGCTCTGTATTTATTATCAACCACATTTCAAAAATATAAAGCCGAACCTAGTGTGCAGCATGAATTGTTGCTTATTGAACATAGCCTTGCAAATTTAACAGTAGGTGAGGGTAAATATAAAGAAGGGATTGAGGCAATGTTAGCAGTGCTAAAAAAAACAGAAGAAAAAAATGATAATATAGTAAGGGGTTATGCTGGTAACAGTATTGGTTTTTGCTTTATGGAAATGGGTAGGTATGATGAAGCAATTAATTGGTTTAAAAAAGTAATACAACGAAAATTATTACTTACTGAGCAATTTGATCAATCATCAATTTATGATAACCTAGCCTCTTGTTTAAACAATGTAGGTAGATACGATACTGCACTAATATTAGTTAACCAAGGAATTGAAAAAGCAATAGCAGTAGGAAACTTTACCACACTTGCCAATGGATTAAATATTAAAGCAGATATTGTTATTAATCTTGGTAAAAAAGAAAAAGCTGAGCCATTGCTAATGCAGGCTATTGAAATAAGAAGGCAAATTGGCAATGCAGATTTCATAGCATCGGATATGGCTCAATTATCCTTATACTATGCCAATACTGGGCAATATGAAAAGGGTATTAATACTGCTAACGAAGCCTTAAAAATTTATGGAGATAATAACTTGATTGCAAAATATATGTTTGCTTATGAAGCATTAAAATTAAATTATCGCAACAAAGGCGATTATAAAAATTACGCTATCATATTAGAAAAAATGCTAACGTTAAAGGATTCGTTATATACTATCAATTCGGCAGAGGAGCTTACAGGATTACAAACTAAATACGAAGTACAAAAAAAAGAAACATTGATTGCACAACAAAAATTAGGTTTGTTCCAACGTAATTTTTTATTGTACGGAGCAGGTTTTTTAGCAATAATATCAGCAATATTTTTTGCTTACCGCTTTAAAAAATATCAACAAAAGCAAAAAATAATTGCCGAACAAAAAAAGATACAAGCTGAATTAGCTGTAAAAGATGCCGAGGAAAAAGAACGCAAACGAATTGCTGCCGAATTACATGATAATCTTGGCGTACAAGCCAATGCCATTTTGCACAACAGTAGTTTATTAAATGTAGGAAAAGAAAATAACAAAAATGTAGTAGAAGATTTACAGGATACAGCAAAGGAAATGTTGCTTAACTTAAGAGAAACCTTGTGGGCAATGAAGGCAAGTGATGTAACTGCAACCGACTTGTGGCTGCGTATTGTAAATTTTATGAAACAAATGAGCAGGCATTATTCTAAAATAAATTTCACTTTAGAGGGCACACCACCTTCCAATTTAATCATTACATCCACAAAGGGGCTAAACATATTATTGATAATACAAGAAACGGTAAACAATGCTGTAAAACATGCAGAACCCAAAACAATTACTGCAAAAAGTGTACTAAATAAAAATGATTGGCAACTTTTAATTCAAGACGACGGGAAAGGCTTTGATATAGAAAAGGCTAAGCAAAAAAATGATAGTTATGGCTTAACTAATATGCAAGAAAGAGCAACGGCTGCCAATTTTATGTACAACATAGAATCTATTTTGCAAAAAGGTACAACAACAATAATTAGTATTGATTAATGAGGTATCCATATGGAGTATTACTTATCAACTAAAATAAGCTCATCTTTATAAATATGATACGAATAGCCATTGTAGATGATAAAATAAATAACCGAAAAGTTATTTTAGATAAACTATCTCTTCATAATTATTTTAATATTGCGTTTCAAGCAGTAAACGGAGAAGATTTTTTATTAAAAATGCATGCATTATCAGAAGATGATTTACCACATATTGTATTAATGGATTTAGAAATGCCAGAAGTGGACGGTGTATCTGCCATTGGCACAGCATCATCGCTTTATCCCAATGTAAAATTTGTAGTACTCACTATTTTTGATGATGACGATAAAATTTTCAGAGCAATAAGGGCTGGAGCCTGTGGTTACTTACTAAAAGAAGAAAGTGGTGAAGTGGTTTCTGATATGCTGATGAATTTATGGGAAAGCGGTGCTGGTCCTATTTCGCCAAGCATTGCATACAAAATACTACAAATGGTGCAAATGCCACATACAGCTAAAGCAGAAAAAGAAACAGAAAATATTTTTCAACTAAGTGAAAGAGAGAAGGAAATTTTACAACTACTTAGCCAGGGATTAGAGTATAAAGAAATTGGTACAAAAATTTTTATAAGCCCTAATACAGTAAAAAAACATTGCATTAGTATTTATCAAAAGCTGCATGTTAACAGCCGTTCACAAGCATTGCGTATTGCATATACAAAAGGATTAATTTAGTTTTTATTTTAAAACTCGGTTTTATCTTTCAAAACAATATTGCTATAAAAAACCGGTAACAAAAATTACCGACTTTGCATGATGGTTGCTTCTTCAAAAATATAAATCCTGCTATTTCGGTTTATACTTCAACACCAACACCGCATTTTCGGTAAGGCTTGCACTGGAATACAGTTTGTACCGCTTGTAGCCTACTTTTACTACAATAAGTGCAGTGTTTGGGGGTATAAAGGCAGCCACAAAAAAGGATTTTCGTTACTATCTGGGCTAGGTTCGGCAGTAGTACATTGCTTAACATTGCCCATGTAGTAGTTTTGCCTTAATATCCATACCTAATTTGCAATTTAAATACAAATTATGCTGCAGAAAAATTTAGCTCTACGATATCAAGGAAGTCAAGCCTTTAAGGTTTGACTTCCTTAAAACTATAGTTTTGCAAAATTGAAATGTGTACCCACCGCATAATTTGGGTTAAAGCCTTTAATAGTTACAAAGATTGATCATACAATGAAGCAAAAAAAGCTAAATATAGAAAAGCTTGAAACCAAGAGATTGATTCTAATTCCATTTACAAAACAAGTATGCCAAAATATACTTGCCAATGATTTTAGTGATTTAATTACACAAAGTATAAAGAAAGCAATTGGTTGGCCAGACAAAGATGTTATAGAAACCATACCAAAAATTATCACTAATCTTTCAAAAGTAAAATCACCTACTGGTTTTGAATCTTGGATGGTGATTAAAAAAAATACAAACGAAATTATTGGAGATGTTGGGTTTAAAGGATTTGATTTTGAAACAGAATGTATAGATATTGGCTACGGCATTATAAAAAAACAGAGAAGGCAAGGATATGCAACCGAAGCAATTTCAGAAATTATTAGCTGGGCACTAACCAACAAAGCTGTAAAAGAAATTACAGCCTCATGTTTAATACAAAATACTAGTTCAATAAATATACTAACAAAATTTAATTTTGTAGAAATAGAAACAAAAAATACAATGAAGTACTGGCATTTAAAAAATAAGGCTTATAAAAAATAGGCCAATATCTTTTTTATAAATTTTAGATACAAAAAAACCCTACAAGTATTTTCACATGTAAGGTTTTTTAATTGCTGTAGGGGAAGTACTCGAACCTTTTAATTTCATTTAATTCCATTTACTCTAAAAATAGCTTTAATACTCAACAATAATAGGCATTTTGTAAAATTAGTACGTTTTTAAAACATACTGAAATAAAATTTATTCTTACCCTTATTCTTACCCTTATTTTATTATCTTTGTAGAGAAATAAATATTTTGGTATGTCTAAAACAAATGGTACTGTACGGTTTTTCTTGAAAGAGCCGAATGGAGATAAGCCAACTCCAGTAAGGGCTGTGTTTTCTTATGCTTACAAGCAGTTTATCCACTACGAGAAGAAATTATCTATTCATCCAAAATTTTGGAGTAAAGAAAAGCAGAGAGCAAAACAGGCAAGAGAGTTTTCTGGTTATTCTGAATTTAATGTTACTTTGGAAGATATAGCAAATGGCATTGCCAAGGTATATAGGCGATTTAAACAAGACAACGATAGCAAAGAGCCGTCTTTAAATGAATTGAGAGATTTAGTAAATGTAGAACGAGGGAAAACCGAAGAAAATAGCAGCAAAAAAATTACACTCTTTGGCTTCATAGAAAAATTTTTAGAAAATTCGTATAGTAGAACAAACCCCAATACAAGTAAGTTTATAACAGCAAGAACTATTAAGGCTTACGCACATACTTATAGCATTTTAACAGATTTTGCTAAGTACAAAAACAGAAATTTTGATTTTGATGATATTACCACAGACTTTTATAACGACTACACTAAGTATATGACTGATGTATTAAAGTGGAGGCTAAATACCATTGGTAAACACCAACGAAACTTAAAAGTATTTATGAGGGATGCTTTTGAACGAAAAGTTACTGATAACAGAGATTTTATGAATCGCAGTTTTAGGGTTGCTAATGAAAATGTAGAAGATGTTTACTTGGATGAAATTGAAATAAAATTGTTGGAAGAAATAGACTTATCAAAAAATAAAAAATTAGAACGTGTGAGGGATTTATTTATCATTGGTTGTAGAGTAGGGCTTAGGTATGCCGATTTATCTAAACTAACAAAAGATAATATTCAAAGTGAAGATGGAAAAACAAACTTGATTGTTAAAACACAAAAAACAGATAAAAAAGTAATTATTCCTTTATTTGAAAATACATTGAATGTTATAAATAAATACTTGGAAGAAACTGGCGAAGCGTTTCCGAGAGCATACACCAACCAAAAAACAAATTTGTATTTAAAGGAAGTTTGCAAAATGGTTCCCGACTTACATAAAGATTTTGTAACAACAAATTTTATACAAGGTAAAAATGTAAAAGTAAAATCGCCAAAATATCAAAATATTAGTACCCATACTGCACGGAGAAGTTTTGCAAGTAATATGCTTAAACGAGGAATGCCCAGCCAAGTAATTATGAATATTACTGGGCATAAGTCTGAGAAGGCTTTTCGTCGATACAATAAAATGGCGGAGTTTGAATACGCCGATATAATGAGAGAACACTTGCAAACTGTATAACACCTATAAAATACTTTGCTATAATAATTTAATCTTTATCATCATTTCACATTATTTTTGATTGATAAATATAAACCAAAACGTACAATTGAATTATAGCGAAGCAGATACAAGAGTGAAGTTGATTGACCCACAACTTAAATCGTCCCTTTGGGAAGAAGATTACATTGTGAGGGAATATTATTTTACAGATGGGAGAAAGCTAACAGGCAATAAGAGGGGCGAAAGATTATACATTGATTATTTGCTCAAATATCAAAATTGCAACCTTGCAATAATTGAAGCCAAACGAAACGATAAAAACCCTACAGAAGGACTACAACAGGCAATTGATTACGCACTTAAATTAAATGTAACATTTGTATTTGCCACAAACGGAATACAAATTTATCAATACAGCATTTCAAAAGGTGCAGGAGATTATATACAAGATTTTCCCACTCCAGAGCAATTGTTTTCAACTATATATAGTAGTGATGAAAAAGTAAGAAAGGATTTAGCTACTATTCCCTTTTTGTTGGTTGGTGGTATGAAGGCAAGATATTATCAAGAAGTAGCCGTAAACAAAACAATTGATGCAATAGCTAAAAATCAAAATAGAATACTTCTTACACTTGCTACAGGCACAGGTAAAACTTTTATTGCATTTCAAATAGTGTATAAACTTTTTACTGCAAGGTGGAATATTGATAATGCACCACGCCGACCTAAAATTTTATTTTTAGCAGATAGAAATATTTTAGCTGACCAAGCCATTAATACATTTAATCCTTTAGAGAAAGACTTGCTAAAAATTAATGGCGATGAAATAAGAAGTAGAGGAGGTAATGTGCCAACTAATGCAAATATTTTTTTTGCCATTTATCAAGCCATAAGCGAAAAAGAAAATATTGGCGGTTACTACAAACAATACCCTGCCGATTTTTTTGATTTAGTTATTGTAGATGAGTGCCATCGTGGTATTGGAGAAGGCGGAAGTTGGAAAGAAATTTTAAACTATTTTTCTTCTGCTATTCATTTGGGATTAACGGCTACACCCAAACGAGATGACAACATAAACACCTACAGTTATTTTGGCAAACCAATTTATGAATATTCGTTGAAGCAAGGGATTAACGATGGGTTTTTAACCCCATATAAGGTAAAAAGAATTAAAACAAATATTGATGAGTATCTGCCTACAAGTGAAGATAAAGTTATTAGTGGCGAATTGGAAGAAAGACTTTATGAATTGAATGATTTTGAGAAAAACATTATACTACCACAGCGTACTGAATTAATTGCAAAAACAATTTTACAACAAATACAGCCTTTTGATAAAACAATTATTTTTTGTGTAAATCAAACCCACGCCCTTGCATTGAGAGATGCAATAAACAAATATAAAACGGTAAAAGATGCCAACTACTGTGTACGTATTACAAGCGATGAGGGAGAGTTAGGTAGAAGGCTTTTAGAAAAGTTTCAAGATAATGACAAAGATATTCCAACCATACTTACATCATCACAAATGCTTACCACAGGCGTAGATGCTCGTAATGTACGAAATGTAGTTTTGGTAAGGGTTATAAATAGCCTTGTTGAGTTCAAGCAAATTGTTGGACGGGGTACAAGGGTTTTTGATAGCAAAGATTTTTTTACTATTATAGATTTTACAGGTGCAACCAATTTGTTTTATGATGATGAATGGGATGGACTGCCCGACCAAGTAGAAATTGAAAGTATAGAAACTGACACCACACCTACAAGTGAAGAACCCGACCAAGATGAAGAAATAGAAACAACTGAAAAGCCAACAATCGAAAATGAAGAGGGTGATTCAGAAACTATTGAAATTGAAAAGCCAAAAACGGCTATTGTGCAATTAAGTAATGGTAGGGTTTTAAAAGTTATTGATATAGAGGTACGCTATGTTGGCAATGATGGAAAACCATTAACCACAACAGAGTTTATTGAAAAATTGATTGGTTCATTACCTCGTTTTTACCAAACCGAAAATGAATTGCGAAAATTATGGAGCAACCCCGAAAGCCGAGAAGATTTTTTACAACAATTAGCACAAGTTGGTTTTGATGAAGAACAAATAAGCACATTGCAACAAATGTTTGCAGCCGAACAAATGGACTTGTTTGATTTATTAGCACATTTAAGTTATCAAAAAAGTATGGTAACAAGAACAGTAAGAGCCGCAACGGCTAAAAGCAAAATAGATGAGGTAATAACTTGGGATAATGCAAAAGCAAAAGAATTTTTAAATTTCATTTTAGATAGATATAAAATAGATGGTTTAGAGGAGTTAAAAAGAGATAGATTGTCGGAATTGATAAAGCTAAATGGATTAGGCACCACAAAAGATGCAGCACAAGTATTTGGAAATATTGATAATTTAATAAGTGCTTTTTACAATTTGCAAACCGTATTGTACAAAGCACATTAAATAAATGATAGAATGATTTATGAGTAACCTACAAAGCAAAATAGATAGAATTACAGATATACTTCGCCGAGACGATGGCATAAGCGGAGCTATGCATTATACTGAACAAATAAGTTGGATTATTTTTTTAAAATACCTAAGCGATTATGAAAACGAAAAAAATAACCAAGCAAAAATTGACAATAAAAAATATGCTTACGTAATTGATGAAAAATACCGTTGGCATAATTGGGCATACCCAGTAAATTCAAAAAATGAGTATGATGTAAAAAATGCAAAAAGCGGCGATGATTTAACCGAGTTTGTAAACAAAGAGTTATTTCCTTACTTACAAAGCTTTAAAAACGCTACGCAAGATGTAAAAAGTATTAAGTATAAAATTGGTGGCATTTTTGAATTTATTAATAACCGTATTGCAAGTGGGCATACGCTAAGAGAAGTGGTTGAAATTATTTCTTCTCTTAACTTTCAAAGCAAAGATGAATTGTTTGAACTATCGCATATATACGAAAACTTATTACAAGGTATGGGTAGCGATGGTGGCAATAGCGGAGAATTTTATACTCCCCGTTGTGTAATAAAAGCAATGGTAAATACAGTAAAGCCACAAGTAGGGCAAACTATATATGATGGTGCGGTGGGTAGTGCAGGGTTTTTAATAGAAGCCTATGAGTATATGAAGCAGCAAAAAGGATTAAGCACCAAGCAGCTTCGTTTTTTAAGTAACGATACATTTTTTGGAAACGAAAAAACACCTTTAGCTTACGTAATGGGTGTAATGAATATGATTTTGCACGGCATAGAAAGCCCCAACATTTATAAATTTAATACGCTTACTGTAGATATAAGAGGCATACAAGAAAAAGACCGTTACTCCATCATATTGGCAAACCCACCATTTGGCGGAAAAGAAAAAGATACTATTTACAATTTGTTTCCTGTAAAAAGTAATGCAACGGAATTGTTGTTTATACAGCACTTTTTAAAATCGTTAAAGCAAGGCGGCACTGCTGCCATTATAATACCCGAAGGTGTTTTGTTTCAAAGCAATAATGCCTTTAAGCAAGTAAAAGAAACAATGCTTAAAGATTTTAATGTACATACTATTGTAAGCCTACCGAGTGGAGTATTTTTGCCGTATAGTGCTGTAAAAACCAATATAATTTATTTTAGTAGAGAGGGGGCAACCACAGATGTGTGGTATTACGAAGTAAGCACACCTAATAAACTTACCAAAAACAAACCCATACAGTACGAGCATTTAGAAGAGTTTGTAAACCTATATAATAAGCGAAGTAATACTGCCAATAGTTGGACAGTACCTGTACAACAAATAATAGATAACAACTACGACCTAAGTGCCAAAAACCCAACCAAGCAAATTGTAGAAGAGCATATAGCACCAGCACAATTGCTACAACAAATAAAAAGTAACGATGCAGCCATACAAGCATTAATTGCCGATGTAGAAACGATTATAGAAAAAGGATATTAATAAAATTGAAAAATAAAATAAACGATATTAAACAATTGCCCGAAGGGTGGGAATATAAAGCATTAGAAGATGTTTGTGATAAAGCGTCATCTAATATTTCTCAAAATCAATTAGAAAATGAAAAGGGTGAATATCCAATTTTTGGTGCAAGTGGTTTAATTAAAAAAATCAGTTTTTATCATAGAGAAAAACCATATTTATCAATTATTAAAGATGGTGCAGGAGTAGGTAGAATAATGCTATTAGATGGTAAAAGTTCAATAATTGGAACACTACAATATTTGCTACCAAGAGAAAATATTAATATTAAATTTTTACACTTTTTGCTAAGTGGAATTGATTTTAAAAAATACATTTCGGGTAGTACAATACCCCATATATATTTTAAGGATTACAAAAACTTACCCATCCCGTTACCACCCCTTGCCGAGCAACAAAAAATAGTACAAGTATTAGATACCGCTTTGGGTAAAATAGATAAAGCTATTGCTTTTTTGAAAGAGAATGTGGAAAGGGTGGAGCAATTGAATTTGGCTATTTTGGATGTTACATTTAAGAAAGTGGGAAAAGATTTTGAATATAAAAAATTAAATGATATTGCAACAGTACAAAGAGGTAAATCAAAACATAGACCAAGGAATGAAAAAAAATTATTTGGAGGTAAATACCCTTTTATACAAACAGGCGACATACGAAATGCAGATAAATACATTACAACATTTTCTCAAACCTATAGTGATTTTGGTTTGGCACAAAGTAGATTATGGAAGAAGGGAACAATTTGCCTAACGATTGCTGCCAACATAGGAGATGTTGCGATTTTAGGAATAGATGCTTGTTTTCCTGATAGTGTAGTAGGCTTGTATTCCGAAAAGCTGAACAATGAATTTCTTTACTACTTTTTAAAAACAAAACAACTCGAATTTAATCATCTTGCAAGTGCAGCAGCACAAAAAAATTTAAGTGTAGGCAAGTTTGAAGAAACATTAATTCCATTCCCACCATTAAAAACTCAACACAGGATTGTTTCTTACTTATCGGAAACTATTGAGCAGAATAAAATACTAGTAAAAGCATATCAAACTAAAATTGAAAATTTACAAAAATTAAAATCATCACTCTTAGAAGCAGCATTTACGGGGGCATTAGCAAAGCAAAATGTATTTGCTATTCAACAGCCAATGCTATCGGTAGCAGCAGGGCCAACAATTAATTATAATAAAGTAGCTGCAAATGGTTTACAAGAAGATGAATGGTTGCAGCTTTATTTTATGCTTTATAATATTGGGTTACATAATGATAAACCCCAACAAGCATTTTTAGCAGAGGTAAAAATGGAAAAAAGTTGTCATATAGGAGAATATAAAATTCCTGCATTAAAATTCAATCGCAATCCCAAAAAAGAAATGAATGGCCCGGCAGATTTTGAGAGGCTATTTAAGCTACACAATTTTGCAGCAGCAAATGATATTTTTTATTACGATAAAAAAGCATCGTATAAAAAATATACAGAAGGGAAAAACTTTTATACCTATTTTGGTAAAGCTACTACAACATTAAAACCTTTTTTAAAAGAAGTAAAAAAATTACTAAATATTTTACTACCAGTAAAAACAGACCCGATAGATATTTACGCCACCACATTTGCTGCTTGGAATAACTTACTCATTTTAAAAAAGCCCATAACATTAAAAGCGTTAGCCACAGAAGCCCGTTGGCACGAAAAGAAAAATAGATTTACTGATAATGATTTTGAAGAAGCAATTAAATTTTTAAAAGACAACAACCTTGAGCCAAATGGACAAGGTAAGTTGGTAAAAGGTAAATAAAATGAATTTCAGTTACACCCTTCATAACCAACCAGAGGATTTCTTTGCTACTCTATATAGGCTTAAAGAAAATGGGCGATTTAAAGAAGCTATAACTTACATTTCTAATAATCCTAAAAAGACATCCCCTTGTTTATATAATTCTGAACTTACCTATTTGTATAGTGAATTAGAAATGTTCGAAGAAGCTTATAAGCACTCAATTAATGTCGGGGAAATAATAAGTCAATCGGAAACTATAAGCGATAATGAAATATTAGAACATACTATTGTATCAAGTATTTATTATTATAAAAAAGAAAGTTTTGAAGAGTTTAAATTGTTATTTCAAAGTCTTCAACATAAAAGTACAAACTCATATAATTTTCTAATAGCCAAATATTACTACTCAAAACTATTGTTAAAAGAAAATGATAGTACAGGTTATGTAAATTTACTTACTGAACTTATAAACAATCATCGCTTTAAGCCAGAGCAGCTATTACAAGAGCTTGGCTGTTTTTATGGCAGGTTCAGTATGACGGATAGTGTACTTTACTTTAAAGAGAGGTTGGTACATTATGGTTTTGCTAATGGATTTGCGTATAAATATCTTGAAGCTCTTACTTTATTCAATAAGCATAAATTTCGTCAATGTATCCCTTTGTTTAGAGAATGTCTTGTGGTAAAACCAACTCATATATGCTCATTTAAATATGCCCTAAATGCTTGTGCTAATAGCCATTTAGTAGAAGAAGCAATTGTTATTTTAAAGAACTTTAAATCCAATGCTCACAATAATTCTAAATTGATAAGCGAATATGTAAATTTTCTAAAAAGCTATTCTTGCTTCCATGCAGAAAACTATCGACAACTGGCTATTTATTGTATAAATGAATTGAGGTTAACTGATAATCTTACCTACGAACTTGAAATAACTTGGCTAAATCTATTTCAAGATTTAGGATACTATGAGGAATGTGAGGCTATTTTTGAAAAATATAATAAAGTAGAGCGAAAGACGGCTGCTCACGAATACCAACTTGCACAGTTTTATATGAGTAGAGGACGCTATTCTTTAGCTTTGGAACTAATAGAACCTTTAACAACTGGTATAGCAAGCTTGGAAAATGAACACCTTTGGATATTACGGTTTAATTGTAAACGGGGGTTAGGTCTTTTTGATGAATGCTTGAAAGAGTGTATAATAGTTGAAGAGAATTTTGCTAACAAGTTTGAAGTGCATCATGCAATGGCTATATGTTATGCTGGACTAAATGAATTCAGATTGGCACATTTGTATATTGATAAAACTATAGCAGCTATCCCCTTTCCTGACACCTATCTTACTAAAGCAAGTATATTATTAAAAGAAAATAAAGACAACGAAGCATTTTTTTACTTTATTCTTGCATTATACCTTGATGGAGGAAAATTCTCCATGAGCGACTTTAAATTACTTTATACTTTTTCCGAAAAATATAATGAGCCATTTATCTTCAACTCAATTGTTGAAGTAAATAATTTTCGTTCAATACTTTTTTCATCAATTAAACCACATATTCAAGACAATTTCGAAGTTCTTCAAAATGTAAATTTATTTCTAAGTCTACCAAATAGTGATATGGTATTGGCTAAAAAAATAAAGGTATTGATTTACTACTTAGGACATGATTTTATTCCATTACAAAGATTGAACATTACATTTGACAAGATTGATACTCAATTTTGCTGCCCAACTATAATCTTTTTGCAATATAAGGTTATGATACGTTTTTATCCCTTAAGTGAGCAGTTTGAGAAATTCATAATCTCTCTTCTTGAACTTTGGGCTAATAATCTAAACACTTTTTCCGCAGAAGAGATTTATTTTGTTGGCGAACTAGCTTCAATTTTAAAAAAACAAGTAATTAAAAATAAATGTGACTTAATTATTCAAAATGCCGGTTCAGTTATTCTGAAAAAAGTAAACTCTAATTACGATAGTAGTCAACTTTTTTATATAGAGGAATTAAAGAAACATAAATGGGGGCTTAATTTGAATTTTGATTATAAAAAGCTACAAGGCTGCCTAATACTTCAATTTTCAATAGAAAAAAATGGCGTTACTGTAGAGTTTAACCCCTTAGATTTTTTTTCTTTTTCTGAGAAAGAAATAGACTATTTGAAACGTAAAATTCGAGAAAATGAAATTGAAAAAATAATTGAAAACATAATAAAAGATATGGAAAATACTACCCTATTTAGTAATACTGATGAAAGACAAGCTGAATTAGAAAGTATAGAGAATTTTTTTAAGTTTAATCCTAAGAAAAAAGAAGCTAGTGATTTATTTAACTATTTAGAGAAGGCTGCTGTAAATAAAGAGCTTTTCGAAAATGCTTTTGGATTGTTAATACATGAATACAAAGCAAAAGACCCTTGGGCGTACTATCAATTATTGAAATACTATTTGTTAAGAGATAGTTTAACAATAGGGCAATTTCTTCTTTTATATTTTTACATTGTTAAAATAGACGAAGAAAATAAAAAAACATCTAAACTAATTATTGAGGCAATTGAAAAGGCGGAAGAAGAGTTCACAAAAGGTACTTTAAAAGCACTTTTATCAGGATTCTTTAAGACTGTTTTAATTGGTACAAGTGGTTTTTCAGAAATATTAATTGCTACTGTAGCTTCAGGCTTTGCAAAATTATTTGTTGGCTTTCTAAAAAGTGAAGAGGGTAGTGATTATATGAATTTGTTAGATTACAAGAGTGATTACATAAGGTTTAAAGAGGGGTTTTATAATCATATAAGCTGCCTTTATGAAAGCCTTGGTGAAACCAAGTTTAAGTCAATCTACTCAATAGATTATAAGTCTTTGTTAGAAATAAATAAAAATAAAAGCTAAGGCAGAATACTACTTAAGTAGTTTGTCTATTAATTATTAATGTACCTAATTTAAAAATGAATTTTTTCATACATTCACTCTATTTTAAATTCTTGAAAACAGCATTCTAAAAAGCTTCTCAGAACTCCAATGTTCACCATTTGTTTTTGCAACTAAATTCTTAGCAAATATTGAAAATGGAACAAATACATCTTTAGGATTTGTAAAAACATTTAATTCCATATTAGTCTTATAAACTAAATCGCAATAGCTTTTTAATAAGGGTACAAAAGAAAGGTATCCTTCATTTAGGCCATCAGAAATACAAATAAGAGTATCTATATTGACTATAACTAAAGGTTTGACATTTGTAACATAGAATCCACTGGCTTTTAGTTTATCTAACTCCGTTTTGAATGAATCGTTTAATAATATATTTAAACCTGGTGTATCAAACATATCATAATGTGTAACAATTATTGGAAATATAGTATTAACATTTGAAAAAGAGCTATCGAAATCTTTGTTGCCATTTAGTAGTGTTTTAATATGAGTTACTAATTGTCCTATTCCAACAGGCTTCTCTTTTTTCAAAAGCAGCTTTTTCTTAATTTCATTAATAGTAGATTCAAAATTATATGATGCTTTTATGTTGCCATTAATTAAAATATCCTTGTTTTCAAAAAGTAAAACATCATTGTCCATCTTTATGTAACAATCGGGAGCAGCTTGAATTCCTTTATTTAGGTAGTCATTATCAAACAGACAAATATCTGTTTTAGGAAAGCAGTAGTTTATTAATTGTTTGAATAAATAGTTTTCACTAAAATGAGTTGTAAACCAAGACATAAAATCTGCAACAATTTTTTGCTGTTGAGAATTTAAAAAATTTAGTAAAAAGTAGTTGCCTTTATATATTTTGTCTGCTATAAATAAAGGGTGAATAATACGAAATGTCGTATCATTAAGTTGAATAAGAGGCTTTTCTCTTAAGTGTTTAAAATCCAGTCCTTCTATAGAGTTGGTACTATTTAAAGCAAATTTCTTAAGAAAATTATAGTTTTCAATGTAATGGCCATTATTTTCAAGTACTAAATCTACTGACGATGGAACGTCCCTATTTATCCAAGCAAAAATTATTGGCAATGCTCGTTCAAAGTACTCTCGATAACAATTTATTTGAAAGTAGTTGTAAAATCTGCTTAAAAGTTCTTTACCCTCATTAGTAGTTTCCAAAAATTGAAATAAATAGAAAGACTTTATAAGTTGGCAAGGCACATAGTCAATAATTTCAAAGTTCGTAATATCTCCAGTAGCAAATTGGTAATTGAAAAGTAATGCAGCAGCGTAGGTATTTGAAAAAAGTTCCTTGATTTTATTTATGTCTTTGGTTTGATGGAAGTCTTCTGTTTGGTTTAATAACAATAAACAAAATAACAAGTCAATTTCTGATTGCTCTTTAGATTTAGACACTCTAATTTCTGCTTGATTGGCTATTGCATAATCTAGTATTTTTAAAATAGAAATATTATGTAGTATTACCAAATCCTTTTTATTTAGAATTTGATAAGTAGAAACTCTATTAACAAAATTACTTGCAAAAACTAAATTACCTTCACTAAACCAAACAGAAACTAAGTCTTCAACCGATGTATTTTGATTTGCAAATAAATCCTTTCCAATTAAATAAGTGCTAACTTTAAAAAGCGTCTCTTTATCTATCCCCGATAACAAAGTTTCAACAGATAAGTCTTTATATTCTGGATATAAAATATGTAGTTCTGCAAGTTGCTCAAGTTTCATCATAGTCGTAATTTGCTTATTAATTATCAGTAGGCTTATTAAAACAGAATCTACTACCCAAATATTTTCTCCAACTATTAGGAAAAGGATATGTTCGATAATGCCTCGAAGCCATTAATGGAATAAAATCAAAACCATCTTTTATAAACTTAAACTCATTTTCCTTACATAAATAAATTTGTTCTTCTTTTATAGTCATTTCAAGTTCAAGGTAATTTTTTGGAGCTATTAAACTTATCATAGTTGTGCCACATAAATGAGATGCTTCCTCTGTATAAATTTTACTTTCAACTTCTTCATCAGGAAACCAAAGCTGTAAGTTAATTTCGGGTAGCTTCTCTGTAATAAAACTTGAAAGTTCATCATACAATTGGTCTTGTTTTAAGATTAAACACCACTCAAGTAAGAAATAGATATAATGACTTAATTTTTGAGTATGTACATTTCGTTCATCAATCTTTTCGGGTAAAGCATCACGGGTAGGTATAACACCATTCATTTGCACCCCCATAAAAAGTCTTGTAACCAATTCATTTAACCATTCAGTTGCTACTTGATATAACCCTACTTCATAAAATAGCATCAAGGCTAAATTAATATCAATACAGTGTTCATCATATTTTACATTTTTTGAAGAAGGATTATTTTTAATAATTTGAGCCAACATATTTGCAATTATTTCTGCATTCTGCATTGCAACTTTTGCATATTCTATGGTTTCAACACTTGTAATCGCATTTGCCATTTTACACTCCCATATTTCGTACATACCTATAAGACCGAAAATACCAATTTGTTCAAATGTAACTAGGCAATACTCATTATGGTTAGGGATACCATAGCTTAATCCATCGGGGGCTAAAACAAAATTGCCAATATTGTTTGTATAATACCAATTGTGTGTTCTCCAGTTTTGTAATAGGTCGTATATCGTTTTTTGTACACTTTTTTTGTTGTTATATTCACTGGTATATATCCATCTAAAGGTATAAAGAAGTATTCTTTCAATACTATAAAAAGAGGGTTTTAGATTTTTAGAATTTCTACACCAACTCGTTATGATACTAATACACAAATTTACCAAACGTAGTTTTTTTAGTATTTCTTTTTCAGTTAGCTTTTTATCTTCTATTAATAATACAGAAATAAAATCAGTTAAATGATTTAATGGATAATCGGGCAAATCAATAAAGGCTAAAACTCTTCTAAATTTTAAAGATAAATCATAGGGTAATAATTCTTCTTGTGCTTGATATGTAACAGCTTGTTGTACTAACTCATCAATGTGCCAATAATGATAACTAATACTATCAGTTGTATTTGCTTCTATATAGCCGTTCCAATTTTGAAGCAAGGCATTTTCAAATTCTCCATTGAAGCAAACTATTATTTTTATTGGTAAATGTTTATGATTAGAAGAAATTCCATTTCTCAAGAATACGTCTTTAATCTCCTCTAAAGATGGTCTAACATCATTTACATTTCCACCATCCCAAATTTTTCTTGTCAAATCACCTTGCTTTATTACTAGCAAAAATATTTTTCTTACACCATCATTATCTTGCCCAATAGCCGCCAAATCAACTCCATACTGCCTCCCCTTTTGGATTTTGGTTAGTGGAACAAAATTTCTACTTATCAAAAGCTCTTTACAAAAAGCATCTAATTCTTTATCTTCTTTTAGCCCCACTAAGTACTCTTTCAATATGTCTTTCATAATTTTCGCCTTTTTAGTTTTCGCCAAATATGCCTATTATACTCATTGCCTATTGGGTCTGTAATAGCACTATTAGGCATTTCAAAACTTGTTCCTACTGAATTCATTTTCCCTCCCCTTCCAATACTTTCAAATGTTTCCTTTGCTGTACCCAATCTTGAAATAAATGAAGAACCATTTTTAATATCAATTACAGTAACCATATCTAAGAATGACCTCTCTTTAAACTTTTCTTCCCGTTGCCCTAAATTCAATTTTTTATTACTCTCATTAAAAAGAGACCTTAATCTTTTAGGTGAGGCTTGAAGTTCTTTAGGCTTTTCACCCCTTTTGGCATAATAATCGTTATCATATTTTTCTATAGCCACAATAATAGCAACTTGTTTTTCTGTTGCAGTATTCTTTTTTACTTTAATAAAATCTATCGAAGATGGATAATCATATAAAATATGGTAGCAAAACAATTCTGCAAAAGTTTTCCCAATATGCTGAAAACCTATTCCTTCATATTTGGTAATGGAGTAGGAAAGTTCTTGAATATTCTCCCTCATAAAAATATACCCATTGATTTTATAAAGAATATACTCAACATCACCAAGTGAGTAACTATTTAATAAACCGCTGTCTAATTCTATATTCTTTATTCCATTCACCCATAATTGACTTACAATAAGGGAAACTCCCACTTGAAAATTTGGATTATCATTATTTAACCAAACAGTTATCCATTTTTGAAGAAGTGCTAAATTTTTCTGTCCTAAATCTGCAAATAAGTTTTTAAAGCCCTCAATATTTTTGGGTTCACAATTTTCATAGCTAAGAAAATTGGTTAGAAAATTAAATACTAAGTCCGAATTTGACTCCAGTAATTCAACTAGAGTCATCTCAACATTGTGATAACATCCTATCGGATAGTTATGTAGATTATTAATTTTTCGTAGAGTCAAAAAATACCAATCATCTTTTTGAAACTCTTTAACATTAAAAAAAAGTAAGTTTGAAACTGCATAAGCAATATTTGGAGAAATATCTTTTTGTAAAAATGAATCTATCCTGTTTTTTGTGATGGGCAAAGAAGTTAAAAATAGACTGTAGCTGTAAACAATTTCTCCATCCAACTCATTAATTTTTTTATTTGTTACATTATCAAGCTCGCCAATTATTTCTTTCTCATTTTCAGTTGCTATTTCATTGTCGTTTGATAACATTCTTAAACACCATAATCCAAGTTTAAGGCTTTCAATTTTTTCTGTAGTAAATAATTTATCGATTATTGTTTTTGTTTTAGCAAATCCAATTTTTTGAGTAAGACCAAAATAAATATGGGGCGTAAATAGTTTACTTTTCCTTTCATCATCACATTTTGTTAGTAAAAGCCAACCAAAATCAGGATTATTATTGCTAAGCTTTTGAACCGAAGTATTTACATTAAAGTAATTTCCCTCTGCTGTAATATCTTTTGTGGCTAAGATAAATCCATCGACCAAATTTTCATTATTATCATTTATATAAGGCGATAGTTCAATAAAACTATTGCAAACAATTCTGTTTACACCTTTATCACTAGACTTTAAAAAAGGGATTAAATTAATTTTATAAATACTTGCAGCGATTAGAAAAAATAAATCATCGAAACCATAGCCATATATTTGAACTAACTTTTGATTATTATGAGCCAAATGAACTTTAAAAAAAGTTTCCCAATCTTCATAACTTGTCTTTCCGTTACACTCTTTTTCAATATATCGAAGTGCATAGAAAAAACCTAACTTTTCCTTATTTGTGAAAGTTGGTACAGAGCCAACCTCAATTATAGATTGTTCCTTAGATGCATTAAAATCACCTTCAATCTCAATAGCCAATTTTTCTATAATGCAATTGGCTAGTTTAGATAATAGATGTGCTTCATCATTATTAGTTTTTGTAAACTCAATCAGGGGTAAATATTGCTCAAGATTCACTTTTTTCTTCAAAATTAAGTTTTAAAATTTATTGTATTTATCTTTATTTAACTTAACATCTAATTTTTACGATGCAAACAAAAAAAGAAGACGACCAGTTTTTAATATGGGTACTTGTAATCTTATTAGTAATACTAACTTACCTTATTTATACAGCCTCTTTAGGGCAAATTGATATTACTCCACATAAAGACAATGAGCCATTTATTGATAAAAAACGATTGGCTGAAGAAAGGCATAAAAAACTATTAGCATTAATCGAGCAAAAGAAAGAGTTAAAGGAGAAACTTGCAAAACACTTTAAAACATCTTATTTATTTGTAAGGATACTATTTGTTGCAATGTATCTAGGATTTAATGCTTTGTTGTTTTTCGTTTTTAATATTAAAGACTTGGGTACTATTCTAAATTGGAATGAAGTGCTTTTACTAATTCTTATTACTATAAATTTTATAACATTTGGTACAATAACGGATTTAAAAAATGTGATTGGCTATTTTAGAAACCGAATTGAAAATTGGGTTTATGGGAAATACGTAAATATTGAAGAGCAGATTGTGAATCACATTGATGAAACAAAAATTTTGCAGGAAGAATTTACTCCAATAATAAACATTACTGCAAACCTTGAACAAAACATAACTCTTATAGCGAATAAAAAAGATAACCCTAAAAACTAAATTGTAAGCAAATATGGCATCTGATAAACAGACACATTCCGTAGCATTTTTTTCTGAACAAGATTTTAGTAATCTAAATATGTTTGTTAAGCAAAAAAAAGACAACAATAATAAAGAACACACTAAAGCATATAATGAACTTGTAGAGGCATATAAAAAAGTAGAATATTGGGCAAAAGCAGTTCAACAAAAATGTTTTCCGAATGGCTATATTAAAATATTTAGAAGACCAACAGGTAGTGGAGGAAGGTTTGAAAGTTATTTATGGGCAAAAATTTATCCTACTGAACTTAGTTCGCCTGAATTAGCTTTTGTGGTTGCTATAAACAATGAGAACTATTTTAATTTTAGAATTGATACAATTGGATATACAGATAAGGATGAATTGAGGAAAAAATATTTCAAGTATAGTGATGAAAATTCAAATAAAGGGATAGTAAATGCCATAAAATTAGATGAAATTTTAAATAAGGATTGGGATAATTTAATAAACCTTACAAGTGAAAAATTTATTACGTTAATGCCAACTTATAAAGATTTAGAAAATTTGCTTGGGTTCGGTTTTGGAAATTCACCAATAAAAAACAAGAGTATGACTAATTCATTAAACACAATATTATATGGCCCACCAGGAACTGGTAAAACATATAATACGATAAATAAGGCATTAGAAATTATTGGTTATAAAACATCTAATAAAAGTAGGAGTGAAATTAAAGAGACTTTTGATAAGT
Source organism: Ferruginibacter sp. (assembly GCA_013141435.1). Lineage (GTDB taxonomy): Bacteria > Bacteroidota > Bacteroidia > Chitinophagales > Chitinophagaceae > Ferruginibacter. The sequence goes on along the minus strand of JABFQZ010000017.1, from coordinate 5,422 downwards.
ACGTGGATGAAGGACAAATAGTATTTACAACCTTTCATCAAAGTATGAGTTACGAAGATTTTATAGAAGGCATAAAACCTGAAACAAAAGATGATAAAGTTTTATATAAAGTAAAAGATGGAATTTTTAAAACAATTGCCAATAAAGCATTTGGTAGTTTTATTAATACTGATGCTAATAAAGAAAATTATGCTAGTCCAACATTTGACCAGCTACACTCCGAGTTTTTGTTAAGCATAAAGCCTTTTGAAGGCAAAGAAGAATATATTTTTAAAACAATTTACAACCACGACATAAAATTGGTAGAAATAAATGGCTCTACCATAATTGTAATGTTTAGGTGGCAAGATGTTAAGAAATCTACACCTGCAATTCAACGTTTTGCTGTAACCAAGGATAAATTAAAACTATTATTTGAAGGCGGTATAAATCCCCACACTGTAAAATCTTTAAAAAGTGAATTTGCACCTTATATGCAGCATAACTTATCTGTCTTTTATGCAGTTTATAAAAAATTCTATGAGTTTATAGAGAGCAAAACAGAAAGCAAAAGCATAGAGGAGGTTGAAATTATTGATGATTATTCTTTTGAAGAAATCTTTGAAGATTGGCAATTATTAAATGATGAAGAAAAGAAGGCAGCATTAGAAACACAGAAAAAATACGTATTAATTATTGATGAAATTAACAGAGGTAATGTATCGCAAATATTTGGTGAACTAATAACGTTAATTGAAGATGATAAAAGAATGGGTTGCAAAGAACAGCTATTACTTAAGTTACCTTACAGCAAAAAGGAATTTGGCGTACCAAGCAATTTATATATTTTAGGTACAATGAATACAGCAGATAGAAGTGTAGAGGCTTTAGATACTGCATTAAGAAGAAGATTCGTATTTGAAGAAATGATGCCTATTCCCGAACTTCTATCACCCGAAAGAATGGTGTGGCAACTTTGGTGGGATTATGCAAAAGTTAAATGGGATGAAGAACCCTATAAATCAAAAGCAGCAGGTTTATACAAACTTTTAGGAATAGAAAGTGATTTTGACCCTAAAGAGGAGCTATGGCTAAGAATGGAAAATGAAGGGCAAAATGAAAATCAAATTGCCTATTTTGACAGAATAGAGTTTATCGGTATTAATCTTCAGCGTTTACTTGAAAAAATTAACGAAAGAATTGAGATTTTATTAAGCCGAGACAATTTGATTGGGCATAGTTATTTTATTTCAGTTACATCAATAGCAGAATTAAAGACTGCTTTTCAAAATAAAATTATACCCCTATTGCAAGAATACTTTTTTGGAGACTATGGCAAAATAGGATTGGTGCTAGGTAGCGAATTTGTAGAAATCATGGAAGATAAAGATGCGGAAGACATTTTTGCTGATTTTGAATATGAAGGGTTAGAAAACTTTAGTGAAAAGAAAGTTTACAGACTTGTAGATTTAAATAATTTTGATGATGATGAATTTATAAATAAAGTAAACAGTATTTTTTAATGAATAACAAAACAAAAAATACTATTACTGTATTTGAGCATCAAGCAATATTTACAAATAAAGGTATTCATAGATTAACTATAAAACATTTAGAAGCTCTCCAAAATTTTTATAAAGAAGTTGATTTTCCTTATTACACTTTGGTTCATAAAGGGGTTCGTTTTTGTGAGTATGTCGGGGTGTTGCAAGTAGGTAATTTAACTATAGAGGTTTTGCCAAAAGCAGATAATGATGGAGAGGAGTATTGGCGAACGATGTTAATTGATATGCTTAGAACTGTTGGGTTATTTAAAGTAAATGCTCCAAGTAATTCTAATTTGAACTTAAAAACAAATTCTGTTTTAGACTTATACTTTGAACTATTTGTACAAGAAGCTGAAGAACTATTGCACAAAGGGTTAATTAAGAAATATCGGAAAACACAAAATAATATAACTGTTTTAAAAGGTTCTTTACTTTTTGCGAAACAGTTACAAAAAAACTTAGTGCATCAAGAACGATTTTATACAAGGCATACTATTTATGATAGAGAACATCCACTAAATTGTGTGCTTTACAAAACGCTACTATTATTAAATCGAATTAGCGCAAACCAATCTTTACAAAGTAGAATTGGGAGTTTGTTGCTCAACTTCCCCGAATTGCCTCCTATTAAAACAGACGATGCTTTTTTTGATAAAATACAATATAGTAGAAAAACTGAACTTTATAAAGCTGCCATTGATATTGCTAAATTAATTTTACTAAACTATCACCCAGATGTAAATAAAGGAAATAATGATGTATTAGCATTGATGTTTGATATGAATAGTCTTTGGGAAAAATTTGTATTTACAAGTTTAAGAAAAAACAAACCTTCTAACTACACTCTAAAATCACAATCGGTTAAACAATTTTGGAAAAAAAATGGCGGTAGAGGCAAAAAAATGATACCCGACATTGTTATTGAAAATGATAATAATGAAGTAGTTGTAATAGATACTAAATGGAAAAATATTGGAACAAGCAACCCCTCTGATGCTGATTTAAGGCAAATGTATGCTTACAGCAAATTTCATAATAATGCAAAGACAGCATTGCTTTACCCCGGGCTTTCAAATGATTTTATTGAGGGTGTTTTTTATAATGAAGAAAATAACAGTTTTATTTCTAACAACAACTGTGGAATAATGACAGTAACGGTTGAGGGTAATATAAAAAAATGGCAGTTAAGCATTGCTAACAATGTATTTAATAGCAGTCTTTTTGATTAAATAAATACAAAAATGTTATGCTTCTTTAATTTCCTAAAAACAAACTAAATATTCTACTTCTATAAATTGCCAATGTTCATTTCGCTATTTTATAAAATCGTCTATTATCAATATTTACACCGCAATTTGAACGAATTAATGGTTGTATTCTAAATTCCACAAACGTAAATAAATACAAGTTTCGACACTTTTTGCATTAAGTTTTACTCCTAAAACAAACGTTTATTTGTATTTTTGAACAAACAAAATTTTACATATTGAATTAAGATAGATTAAATACATTTTGATTTCGCATTTTGCTGATTTGTCGTTCTGAAAACTGGTAATTCTCATTAACACAATAAAGAAGCAATAATGTTCACATAATCGTGGGCTTATTGTTATTGTGTTAAGGGTATACCAGTACCTCAGAACGGTAGCTTTAAGACCCACGTACTTTTTGTGGGTTATACAACACTGGTAAAACTCACAACAATGAAAATAACAACTGCAATCGTTTTTCTTACTACAATTTTTATAGGCTGTTCCACCAAGCCTAAAAACCCTCAAGAACAAATTATTGGTAAATGGCAGTTAGACAAACTATCACTTTACCGAACCAGTATTGGCAAAGAAGTTATTTATAAAAATGGCAAAAATCCAGATACTACAGTTTTTGATTTTCCAATCATTACATCTATAGAAATTAATAAACAAGGAGATTTTTTTGCTTTTAATAAAAGTGAAACATTACTAAAAAGTCAATGGCAAATAGAGCCAAAGAAATTAGTGCTTAAATCCTATGATGGCAATGAAAATAATTTCGTTTTAGATACACTTTCTGATGAAATATTGATTTTAGCAACAGAGGCTACACAAATGAATAATTCAAAAGAAAACGATGCTCTTGAAAATATTTTTTCGGAAGGCAAAAAAGCCCCTCTTCCAAGTTCTAACAATAAAACTAATGCCCGTGAAAAGGAGATTTTGTCGAGAGCAAAAATCTTTCCAACATCAAGTTCTAACAATCACATTGACCCCAGGCTTCGGGTGTTAATAAATGAAGAAATAAACTTAAAAGAAATTCGGGAAAAATTAGACTTGTTTAAAAATACCCATCCAATACCTACAATAGGTAAAGAGATTAGAAAATATTATTTCACAAAAACTAATCCATAAAATGCGAAACATTACTCCAATCAATCATAAAATTTATTACAATCCCCTTTGGATGAATAAATGGGAATATGCAATGTTATTTATGGTACAGGTGCCACAACAAAGTTGCATACAATCAAAACAACAGCTATTACCTTACTTGTCCGATAGAATACAAAGGTTGGTAATAGAATGGCTTAATATGCCAGAGCCAATTGATTATTTACTTTACGATTTTTTAGAATTACCATTCCATTTCGTACCAATTCAACCAACTCCACTTGAAATAACCCGTGCGATTTTGCATTCTGACATTTATGCTTCGTGGGAATGTGCTTTTTTAAACGAACCTGAAAAAATCAATTCTCAAATTTCACAAGAAGCAGCAACCGAACTCTTTGAAGAAACAACTTTGGAGCAATACATTATTGACGGACTTTTAAGCGATACTCTTTATGAATAAAATAAATTTTAAGCAATACATTTTGCAGTTAAAGAAATTAAAAGCAAAGGAAATTATTCACTTGATTTTAGTTGGTCTATCGCTTACTTTTTTATTTTCTGTTTTGGGTTTTGGATTTATTTTGACTGCTACCAAAGAGGCTTTTGGCGAAAGTGTGCTATTAAAATATCTTGTGTATATGTTGCCAATCTTTCTTTTTTTGTTTTTGGTAAACACCCTCTTTAAAAAATTTAATGATGGAAATATCAACTTTAAAAATTCAATTCTTGTTTTTCTTTTTATAGTTGCTGTGGCATCTGCATTATTAAAACTTAAAATCAGCAAACCTATTTTTATACTCCAACAAGATTATATAGCTTATTCGGTTGTTAAAGAGCAAGTGACAGATGGGGTTGTCCAAAAAGGAACTGGGCTTTATGCAGATAAGGAAATTGGAGAAATACCATTACACACAGTTATAGAAAACTCTGTAATATCAAGAACTGACAAAGATGAAATGCCTGTAAGTAATCAAAATGAAGATACTTGGGTAGCAAAAGAAAATTATGCATATTGGCAAACACCAATTTTACTTGGCTATGAGCCAAACGAAAGTTTACAATATCAAATAAGTTTTCAGCCACATCCTATTTATTCCTTTAAAGATTCTTTTAGATATTTATTTCAAATTGTGCCAGTTTATTATTTAGAAATGTTACAAAAATCCTTGTTTTCCTATTCATTCATAATTATCACAATGCTTTGCATAGCGGTTTATGTCGGTTTAAAAATCACAAAATAAATGCTATCAATAGCAATGTTACTGCTGCACCGCAAGACGAATTGGGGCAATCTGCCCACGAAGTGGGTTTACCCGTAGCGAAGCGAAGGGGCAGATTGCCCCAATTTGGATTGTGGGGCAATCTGCCCACGAAGTGGGTTTACCCGTAGCGAAGCGAAGGGGCAGATTGCCCCAATTTGGATTGTGGGGCAGCAGTAGGGAACAAAAATTAATATTGGTCCCGAATATGCAGAGTTTATTTTTTGTTACTGGGCCCAATTCCAGTAATTGAAAAAGTAATAATTCC